>JARFXO010000004.1:0-300000 GCA_029194665.1 Nitrospira sp.
GGGTTTATGGGACCAACCGATGAAGTGCGCTTAGTGAGGGGACGGCTCCGCTATCAGTCTGAGCACTGCGGTTCGCCCAAGATGTTTTCGCCCACGGAAGAAGAATGGCAACAGTTTTGGGTGGCGGCTCAGCTGTGCAATCTATGGAATTGGGCCTCCCGGTATGACGATACCGACATCTGCGATGGGACTCAATGGGAAGTCGTGATCACTCTGGGAGAACGGAATCTCCGATCCTACGGTTCCAATGCGTACCCAGGTGGTAAAGGAACGGGTTACTCGGAGCCCTTCACATTGTTGCTAAGGGCAGTCCGAAAACTCGTCGGGGGGGAGAGTTCGGCTGAGGCCTCTGGAATTACTCAGAAGTCAGTAATTTGAACAACAATATATCCAGTATCCATACTGGTTTCAGGGCTGGTTGTGCCGCCTAAGTTGCTGACTTCTCAGTAACCTTCCCTGTCACACATTCCTGCTAGGTTCTTTCCAGCAATGTATCGCTACTGCGATTGCCGAACCGTGAAGCTTGCCTACGCCTTCCTATCTGGGTCGAACATTTCTGGGTCGAATATTCTTACCGAGGTATCTGCATGTGAACACTCGAGTTTCTGAAGTGCTCACACCCGCGAACGCCACTTCCCATCTCCCTATCAGGGATCCATCAACTTCCTCGCGTCATGAGAGAGTTGGAAGGTTGGGAGACTCTGGCAATAGAGCCTACTGCACCAGCTCCACCTTGACGAATGGAGGCAGCATATACAGTTTGTCGTTCTTGATAAGAAATCGATATGTTTGCTTGCCCACATAGAAACCCATCATGCTCTTCGCATTGATCTCTACCTGCGCGAGGTATCCAAACGCTGGGGGCTTCCTGACACCTGAGAGATACGCATAGCATCGTTGTGGCTCTCCAACAAATTGATAGCGAGCGGCGTCCGGATCAAGCAGAATCCCTTGCATCAAGCGCTTGATGGCATCCTGATAAGTTGGTGAGACTGGGACATTCCCATAATCAGCACTCGCGATTTGTTCGGAAGTGAGGGGAATGGGGGATGTGATGCAACCGAGGGTGAGGAGCAGAAACAGTGCAAGGACGGTTCTGAGACAGGCTTTCGACGGAGAGATCATCGCTCCTCACGGCAGAAACCGGCCGCTTCTGTGTCGCCACCTGACGCCATTTTAGGAGCCGCCTTGTTGACCTTCAATAAGGTCCATCGCCTCAGGCTCATTCGTCGGGGAGTGTGATTTTGGAAGGCAGACCCAGCAGATTCGCTGCAAGTAAGCTCCACGATGTCACGCCCTAAACGCACAGCCTCATAAACTACGAAACCACGCGCAAGGTTTGGAGTAGAAGAAAGCCGAAGGGGTTTATCCGCCGACAATGATTACGATAAAGCGATAATTAGTCGGCGGCACACGCGAAGTGCGGTTTGGTGGCGGTGACCCGGATCGAACGGGTGACCCGCGGCTTATGAGTCCGCTGCTCTACCAACTGAGCTACACCGCCACTGGATTGATTTTACTGAAGAACTTACACTTGAGGCTACCCACGGAGTCTTGAAAGTGTCCACCAAATGCCCACCGTAAATGCGTTGCAAACTACCAAGGATGCGAAGCAGGATGCAACAGAGCCGTTAGGGGGGTGGACTATATCACGGCGGGGATCAGAAGGACAAATACCGAGGTTATTACGGGGTAGGGGTGGCCGGCTCGGGAAGACTGTCCGAGGCCTCCTCGGTCAGTTTTCGATGTCGCGCCACGACCAGCGCGCCGGCCTCTTCAAGTCTCGCTTCTGAGACGATGTTATAGCGATCGAATATGGATCGGGTCTTATGTCCCGAAATGGCCATCGCGATTTTCTCAGGAACCCCAGCGTCACTCAGGTTCTTGACGCCGGTTCGGCGAAAGTCATGAAGGAGCGCTCCGACGTACCCACGCTGGCCCACCATCTTTCCTCTTGGCTTGGTCCACTTCCCTAATCCTAGCTTGACACAAGCTTTCTGCCAGGCGGTTCGGATGGATTTGAGTCGTCGCCCCAAGTAGTGGCACACCCACGGACAATCAGGGTGGGTCACCCGCGTGGTCGCATCCCACGTTCGCAAGACCTCATAGAGATCTCCACCCATCACCAGCGCTCGAGGTTCGGACGTCTTGGTGTCAGAACCAGCGAGAGTAATCCGTACAATCTGACGGCGATGATCGAACAGGACTTGGTTCCAGACAAGCGACGTGATTTCCCCCCAGCGCATGCCACTCCAATAATCAATCGTGACCGGAACGCGGGCATGGGCTGGAAGTTCGTTCCGAAGCGACCTGAACTGTTCCCAGATAAAGAAGCCGGACCGGGGCGGAGCTTCTTTCAGCCTGGTCCATTTGGGGCGTTGAGTGATCAATTGATGCTCAAGCCCAAGTGAGAACCCTCGGAGGAGAAAGCTCATGCGACGGTTCACGCGTCCGCCTGAGAGGTGGTCCTGCTCGACCCAGATCTTGGCCCAGTCTCGTAGCGTGGTGGAAGTCACGCGCTCGGCAAGCATGGAGCCGGCCAGGCTCTTCCAGAACTGAGCCAGTTGCTGCGCACTGCGCAGCGACTTTCTGGTATTCATTTTGTAGTCGTCGACCACCAAATCGACGAGCTCGGCAATCGTCGTCTCCTGGACTGTGGGCCATCCGAACACCCCTGTGTAGGCGCGCTGAATCAACTCGTCAAGGATGCGTTCCGCCTGTTCCCTCGTTCCGAACACCATTCGCCGAATCCGCGGTGCGCGGCGACCTGGATGAAAATCTACGCGGTACCGCTTATCGGCCACGCGGGTTATTTTCCCCTTCACGCAAGCGCTCCTGAACGCCGCGTCTCATACTGTTCGACATCGGCGACGCGGATCCGCCAGCGACTGCGGCGGCCCCTGTTCAGTTTCATCGCTGGAATTCCATCGGGCGCGTTGACAATGTCTCGGTAAAGAAAATCGGGAGTGACTTGCCATCGGACGGCCAGCTGATTCACGGTGAGAAATGTGACCGTGGGCTGCGGCTCGAGACTCTTGTGGCGTTTCATGGACGGACTCCTTCGAAAAAAATAAGGCACGGTGGTCACGACCTAACATGACCTGTCATAGAAGTCATACGAGATAGAACTTTCATGAAGAGTGCCAACAGGTTAGAGGGTCATGAGCCTCGGGGTACTGGCCTGTTTCGAGGGGGCGAGATCCGTGCTTCGCTGACTCAAATCGCGGATCATTCGGCCATCCGGGATGGGCACCCTGGCTTTGGCAGAGGCATTCCACACGTGGCTCGTTCGTTGAGTGTGGTCACAGAGATAGAGGATCAGATTGATTGATGGGTGCACGGTGCTTGTCGTAATGCGAGGAGCATCTGAGCTTTTGTTCGAGGTTGTTTGATCCCCAATGATAAGAAGAGAGCGTTGGTGACTTTCCCGTACCAGTTTTGGGTTGCGAGTGCGAACATCGGATCTGTTTGGTAGCGTTCCATCCATCCCTGTAGGATTGGCATTCCTTGTTCTTGTGAAGATTCTCCCGGATAGAGGGTGTTGTAGGCTGTCCAGAGAGCTTCTGGTGTGGGACAGCGTAATGGCTTTTGCGGTGGGGCGTTTGGTGGAGTGGTAACCATCGTCTTCTCGTGAGTTCTTATTCGGTGGTGCTGTCGTGGTCTGGTGTGGCGTGGATCTCCGTCACCTCTGTAATGATGACTTCAAGGGAGAATGCCTTATGACGTCTTCCTTTGATGCCATGCCTCTTGAGTAGCTCTTGCACGGCTTTCTTGATTCCAAGTGGAATGGTATTGGCTTGTATGGTCGCGGATTGCCGCGCGCGCGGGACAGGGGCTTGATTAAATCGAGCGTTGATGTGAAGGCGTTTCATCATGCGATCTCACGTTGACCGGTCGTTAGAGGCAATAGGGACATGGTTCCCGTGCTCCATCGTCGTCGCGTTGGTGTGTGTGGCCGGCCAGTGGAGGGTGGGAACACGAGTGCCACAGAAATCTGGGTTTCTCTTTCCGGGCCGAGGCGGCTCCTAGCCTGGGCGGTTCTTCAAACAAGCACTCATGGCCGGCTACGTCACTGTCCATGCAAGACCTGTAGATGCATGACGGGTTGGGATGGAACGGAGAGAGTAGGGAGTTAGGCGGCTTGGGCTCTTGGTCGGCGCGTCTTATGAAACAGCGTGGAGGGATCTTGGTTGATACTCTGGGCCACGTCGAGCGGTGTGGTGTACAGCGAGCGCATGCTCCCGGTATCAAGGTCCAGATATGTGGCAAATCTGGTGAGGTCGCCGGTCAAGAGCAAGCGAGTCAACATGTCCATCATTTCAGAGGCCATCCTGGGGTTGATCCCAAGGGATTGTGCCTGGGTGATGGCTAATTGTGCGCAGGAAGGCGCGGGCGTTGTTTTCTTGGGAATGGTTGTGGTGTCGATCAACTCGGGGTGGATCAGTCCGGGTGCTGGGAGTCTGCTGCAAAACGTGGGTATCTGGAATGCACTGTTGAGAAATTCTTCTTGTGCGCAACAACCGAGGAGGATCTGTCCTGTGGTCTTTTCATTGCCAGCATCGATTAACCAGGTTCTCATGCTGTGATCGTAGCCACTTGTCAGGCTTTTGTGCATTTCTGCCCGTGCTTCAGTGGAGTCTACGCAGCCGATCAGGATCCTGGTCGTGTTGAATGAGGGAGGCTGGAACAGGTGTGCCGTATAGGGTTGAGTGATGGCTTCGATGGGGATCCCCCAGGCCAAACTATACCGTTGGGCCAGCGCTAATGCTTTGGGGAGACCGATTTCAGCATAGGCGAACATCTGGCGAGGGACATTGCTGTCCTCGACATGGTCGAAGTCGACGATCGCGTAACGAATCGTGGTCCACCGACCCTGTAGCAGAATCACGAGCCGAGACAAGAGCCCTGCCAACGCACTTCCGGTTCCTCCTGCGCCAACCTGAATGATTTCCAGGTTGTCCGTATGGGGGATCACGACGGGGCGTGCGTGCAGATGTCGAAAATCGAGCGTCACGGGTGTTTTCATACGTGAGTCAATTCGTGATCGGGAGTGATGGGTTCGAGGTTGGCTGGCAATTCAAAGATTGTGGCGCTGTCGATATCGAGGAAGTGGCCGTACAGACCAATCCTTGTGAGGATTCGTGGTCCTGAAAGGAAGTCACCGATGACGCTGTAGATTCGAAAGCCTTGTTCGTCATAGTTGTCCTGGGCTGAGAAAAAGGTGGTCAACTCGTGGTGGCTATGGAGTTCGATAACGGCACGTTGGTAGGCGTCGTCATCGGTGGCATGGGGTCGCACACTGGTACGAGCCTGATGCTGTGCCGGCATCGTCAGTTGCCAGTGGTCCTGGTTCCAGCCTAAATAAAAAAGCGACTCGACTAATCGGTTGTCCGTATCTCGCGTATTCTGCGCGGTGGTCAAAAGTTCTTCGGTGATGGCACGAGGAACTCTGGGGAGGCTGAAATGCCACTCAGGTTGCAGCGGGGTGAGTCCTCGGACTGTCAGAGGACTCAGGGGAAAGCAGACCGTGAGGTTAGGTTTCTGCCCACGCACCCAGAGACCGTTGCCGGCCATCACGTATTCCAGCAGGCCGCCGGGCGGTTCGAATGGATACCCGTTGGCGATGCTGTAACGGACGAGTCCGAGGCTACCGCTCGTTGAAATCATGGGTGGCCTTTTCGTCGTGAAACGTCTCTTCAATGATATGACTGAGACTCCTATGCTGTGGGCGCAATGCTCTGGTCGGAAAGCTTCTTGTTTTGGCGTGATGGAGTGCCCGGAGGAATCGAAAGACATCGTTCTCTTGTGAGTGAAGACGGTGTGTACCCAGTTCTGCGCTAAACGGAGAAGAGAGAAAGAGTTCCCACGTTTGTTGAATGGTTGTACTGGAAGCGAGCGGTTGCTTATTCGTTCCGAAACAGATCCGGCCGTCTTCCCAGATATTGGGGAGGGGAGCGTGGAAGATGTGTGATGGGGCGAGGTTCGTTCCTGTGTACGCCCACACGTAGTAGTTGTTGTTGATCCCTCCGAACAGCAATCCCGGAAGAGGGACCCGTAGGCGTTCAGTCTGTGGTCCGCTTCGTCGTGTTTTCGCTGTTGGAATCGTAAGGGTGTAGCGCCGTGGGGGCAATTTGAGGAGGATCCATTCGCCTCGTGCGCTCCATCCGCATCGTACGGTGTGGGGGGCGATCCATCCGCTGTCGAGTGGGGCTTGTTGGCAGGCGGTTTGGAGCGCCAGGGGGTTCAGGCATTTCGTGGTGATCCCATGGTCCTTGCGGTGATGGAAAATGAGTTGCCCTTTATGGAATCGGATCACCCCCTCATCTTCAGGATGAAGTAAATAGCCTATGGTTGCTCCGGGAGGTGTTGCTGCAGGCAGTGATTCCACAGTCGGAAGAACGCGATCCATAATTCAGGGTCCTTGGTAAATTCGTTCAGAATAGCGTTGAATTCGTCGATTCGTGCGGTGGCTTCTTGCCATTGAGAGGCTAGCCATTGAATGTCGTCGAGGCACCAGGTGAGCTCGATTTCCATGCCTGAGTTCGGGTCATGATCGATCCAGACATTGCCGGTTTCCCGTCCGATCATTTCCAGAACAGTTGGGACCTTGTTCAGTGGATACCCTTCTTTCTCGCAGAGCGTTTCGAACGCCTTCCAGTGTGTCTGTATATGATCGAGGCGATCGTCCGGAATCTGAATGTGATGACGAATTGAGAGGGGAAGTTCTGAGACCAGCTCTCCGAGGTCTTGCTCGTAGTAATAGGCACGGGAGATATCGGCAAGGATTCGTAGTGGAAGAGGGTCAGCGTCGGTGAAGTCTCGGTCAGCAGGCGACCAGCACGGATCGAGGGGGATATAGGGGAAGCATTCAAATACGTGCTCTATTTCCCAATATCCGAGAGGAAACAGGTGCTCGGTGATCAAGGTGAGGAACTCCTCGATCCGTGGGGCGGCGTGGTTGGAGTCATCGTGTTGATAAAGAGGTTTGTGGGATGCCGTAAATTCAATGGGAAAGAGTGTTCGGTACAGATCGAGAATGGTGCAGTGCTTCTGAAGTTCCTCAAGGTGGCTGATAGCCCACCAGGCATTCATATGGGAAATGATGCTGAGTTGAAGAATCGCTTGCGCAGGGTTGACGGGGCCCCTCTTAGAAGCTAATGGGGACGGTATGTGCATGGGTGCTTGCACTGAAGCATAGACGTTTGAAGATGGTGGCGACGGTATTAAGTTCATTGGTGCCTGCTTGAATCGCTTCTTCAATGACCTGCTGGTGCGTCATGACTTGAATGAGTGATGTGGGATCACTGAGATCGAAGCGTTGGTGGAGTTGAAAGGCGAAGGCGACGGCTGGGTTGATGTGGTGTGGTTGGCAGTCAAGACTGTGTAGAATCTCCTGGTACCCTTTTCTTCCTGCCTGTTTTGTCACCGTGATCTCCACGGTCTTATCTTCTGCGATCGCTCGAGTGATGCTGCCATTTGCCAGTTGCGTGAACATGGGGCCAAGAGCCCGACGGATCGAATTATCGTCTTGTGCAATATCATCCGGGATGGGTAGGCGCTGGCCGTCAATGATAAGTACGCTGGACATATAAGACTCCTATGCGGCTGAAGACATGAAGAGGCTGATTTGATCTGAGCCGGCTGCTTGCGGCCGTGCCACCTCTGTTGTATGTACCGTTGATTCTGGACGTTGTGTGGAGACCGTTTCTGTATCGGCGACTCCCTTGCGGTTTGCTGTGCGAGAGGCGGGCTTGGGGGAAGATGTGACTGTTGTGGCTTTGGCCTTGAGTTCGGCAAGTTTCGTTTGGAGTGCGGGGAGTCCTTCGGCCCATTTGAGAATGGCGTCTTCGACCACGGTCGGTAGGGGCCGGACCTCTTGTTCCGTCAGGAAGTGTACTGTGGGCATTGCGCTGTGGCTTTGAAGTCCCAGTATGACCGTTCGAGCGTCGTTTGCCCGTGGGAGAAATTGCAAGGTCACTGTTAATGTACAGAGCTCAGGGTCGAAGGGTTCATGAGCACAGAGCGCTTCTGGTTCTTCGACAGTGGTTGTGGGTCGGGAGGCCGGCCCAGATTGGGATCTTGGCTCGGGCGCGACCTTAGTGGTGTGAGGGATCGCTGTCTCGTCTTGTATTGATGGGCTCGATTCAACGGAATCCGTTTTGTCATCATCGTTTTCGACGAGATCTTCAATGTCCTCTTTCTGTTCCGAAGTCTCATCCTTTGATGCTGCTGTGTCTCCATCTGAGACCGCTTCTACTGTGTCGGACTCATCCGCAATTAAATCCTGTTGCTGCTCCATGGATGTGACTCCTGATGTGTTGTCTGTACTGGTCGGTGGTGGTAGTGGCGTTGGATCATTGAAGAATGTGGCCCGCTGGCACAGGTCGAGTGGGTAACCTGTACGCCAATGGTAGGCTTCGGGGGTTTCTTGATATGTAGGGATATCGGGAAGGGGCCATACGCGAGAGATGGTGAAGTCTTGCCGCCCTGTTTCCGGATCAGGGTCTCCATAAATCTTTCGTCCATGTTGCTCGATGTATTGAAGACAGGTGTCTTTTTTGATGTTGGCATTGAGTTCGTATTGCTCCCGAATTCTGGACCAGCGGATTCCGTGTGCGTAGAGATCGACGAGCAGGGTCAAAAGAAAATGTGTATCGTCGAACGGCCGTAAAGGGACCAGGAGGGTGTTGTTTTCTCCTCGTTGGACTTCATTGACCTTTGCATAGACGATTGTCGGCTCGGTCCTGGCTTCGCAAGCCGGACCACTGCTGAGGAGTTCTTTCATTCCTCGAATATGGCGACATTCCGGGGTCTTGCGATAGATCCATGGTGGACAGGTACATCCATAGATCTTGGTATCGCTGAGACTGACCGTCCAGTGTCCATCACCTGAGCTTTTAGGGACATCCCAGGACCGGATCCATTTCATAGGTCGCTCCGTGGCTGTAAATGCAGGTCCAAAGCGGGTGAGGCGGTTCAGAGTTGAAGTGTGGAACTATGAGTGGAAGAAGACGGTAAACGCCTGAAGTCTATCGAGATGGCGCGGGGTATCTGATTGAATATTGTCATCGAATGCAGCCACCTATTATCAACTAAAGTGGCCACCCAGACAGGGCACCTTTCATGAGAGCTCGAGTCCTGTTTGGGGAACCTGGCTCCTTTTGGTGATAATTGGTGGCCAGATTGATGACAATTCGCAGTCGAGATTACAGGAGCCATGGTCATGCCTGCGTGGGGCGATTGAGGCCTCAGGGACTATTGACGAAATGCAGAGCAGTAGTAGCAGTTAATGACGGGTTGGTCCGTGACAAGCGTCACTCTTCCGAGATCAGCTCGATAACGAATGTGTGGTTTGGGCTCCCTCAGACCAGTTGCCCACACCATAAACTCCGTTACCCCAAGAGAGGCAACGACACCGTTGATTGAGACAACGGCGGGCCCTGTTCCGTTGAGCGCATCAGTTGGGACTCCATAGATCGCTCTGTCCTCAGCATGTTGCTTTGGTGTCATAGATTCTATCGCCATAGCCCGCTGGTCCAATTCACTTGCGCAGGATAGACAGATAGTTCCATTGTAGGCGAAGAGGATCCGACCTCCATACCAGACCTGCCCGCCATCATCACCCGTATCAGTCGCAAGATCCATGTATGGCTTGCGGTGTCTTGAGGCAAATTCCGTGAGGCTGAGCCGCGCAGAATCATTGTCAACACATCCAAATAGTACATCTGCCTCTTCCACTTTCATTCTTGCTTCCTTCTCCCGAAAATCAGTCGCGAGAGAAAGAATGTCAGCTAATGGCTGAATTAAACGCACAAGTCTTTCAGCAACCGCTACTTTTTGCTGCTTTTGTTGAACATCAACTTCGCTGGCACCGATCAGACGATTCAGGTTCGTTAATGTCACGATATCATCATCCACAAGGATGAATCGGCGTACTCCTAGGTAAGCAGTCTGCTGGACGATATGGGAGCCCAAACCTCCGAGGCCGATGACCGCGATGCGCAGCGCATTCAGGCGTGCTTGCCCGCTCTCGCCAAACAGTCCGATGTTACGACTATATCGCGTAGTATTTAAGGCCACGGGGTTGCCTCACGGATCTCATTGTTAACGAGGTGGGATGTTCGTCACGAAGACCGGCAATGTGTAAGACAGCAAGCTCTTGAAAATGCTTGGGAGACTTCATCCAAACGAGCGCATCAAACCCCCGCTGTGAAAAGACAAGCGCGGCATACGGACGTCCTTGTAAACGCCACCAGACATGGGGAACGAAATCATCCAACCCGGCAATATCGGTTGGAGAAAACTCCGCATCAACGTCTCCAAGATGAGAATGTGCTTCTATCAAGGAAGACTGATTGTCCCATGCCCATTTGATCATCTGAGCACGGACCTCATCACCCAGATTGATGTGGTATGTCGTCTGGATGGAAAAGGCCCTCGATGGAACGCAGAATAGATCGGAGACACAGAGCGTCTCTCGATCATTCTCCGATGGGGTTGCCAGGAGGAACGCCAGCTGTTCGGTTCGGCCTGAGAATAAATGCTCGAGCAGCCGGCGATAGAGTTCGGATGAAATCGTAATACGCGCTGCCATTAGCAGCCCTGCCGCAAGCGGTCCGCAATAGACCGGGCAAAGTTCAGCATGTTACTTCCCTGAAAGGGATCTGCAGACGGTTGCCATGGGTCTAGCTGCCAAGAAAATCTTCCCCAGCCTGTACCAAATGGGGTTGCATCAGCTGGATAGGTATAACTGGACGGAGGACCACCACCGCACACCAACAGCTGAGGACGGACATAGAACCCATACGGTGCCTGCCCAGGAAGGTTCTCAGGAATTTGGAAGCACACTTCCGCTTCAGAGCAATTCCAAATTCCCTGGCCGATCCAATAACGCTGGAGTCGAACCCAGTGACCAGGTGAGATGTACTCGAGCTGCGTCCACGCACTCTTGAGCATTGAAAGTTCTTGCTGGATTCGGTCCAGATCTCCTCGTTTGAATCCTACTTTTTTTCCAAAACCCTTGCCCGGCTTGAGTTCCACGACCGCACTTTCGGCCAGCGTGATCTCTGTGTTCTCCCTCAAGTCGACCTCAATCACCGGAGTATTGCTTGGCAAATGTCCCAGATCACGGATCTCCGGCACTGTGATCGTCTCTCGATTCCAGTCGTAGATGACTCCCTCGATATTCACTTGGAACTTCCGTCCTTCTTCATGTTCCATTCGGCACCTCCTGTTTTGTTAGTGCGTGAACGTTTCTGATGTGGTATCATGATGCATGAATGTGTTTTGCATGTCAACTTACGTTTTATAAAGAAAGGAGGTATCAATGTCACGCCGTGCCCTCAGCAGCCTGGGCAAGATGGTGGAAGAAAAGCGAGGGGATAGCAAACTGCGTGAAACCGCTAAAGAAATTGGCATTTCAGCCGCGACGCTCCTCCGTATCGAAAGTGGTCGTATTCCTGATGTGGCAACTTTTGGAAAGGTGTGCCACTGGCTGGAAATTGATCCTGGAGATTTTTTGGGCTTTGAAGGCAAGGGATCGAGACATGGGGAGCAAAAGGGCACGAATCAGCCGGTTTCAATATCTGCGCATTTCAAGGTCGATTCAACGCCGAACCCAGAAACAGCCCAAGCCTTGGCAAAAATGCTTCTGTTTGCCATGACCATTCAACCGCAACCCAAACCTGTCTCAGACAATGGCGACGTTTGATCGAGGGTTTAAGAGTTGGGCGGAGCGGACATCCGCCAACATTCGTCGCGAATTAGATCTCTCGCCCTACGACCGCCTGGACGTGTTCAAGCTGGCTGAGTTCTTGGAAGTCACGGCTTGTACACCAAGAGATTTTCCGGGCCTGCCAAGCGACGTCCTCAATCAATTGCTCGATCACGATCCATGGGGATGGTCCGCCGCATGCCTCACTCTCCATGATGGGAAGGTTCTCTTAATTTACAATCCGAGGAAATCTCGGGGGAGGATGGCCAGCGACATTGCACACGAATTGGCTCACATAATTCTCGAACATAAGCCAAGTACGATTATTTTCTCGCACGACGGTAGTTTTGCCATGCGTACGTACGATCAAAAACAAGAAGATGAAGCAAATTGGCTCGCTTGGAGCCTGTTGCTCCCCCGAGAGGCCTTACTACGGGCAAGGCAGAATGCTTTCTCGACGGAAGAAACAGCAGAGATGTATGGCGTCACATCGCAGCTCGTAAATTACCGGTTGCGCATGACGGGAGTATCAGTACAACTCGAAAGGGCTCGGAGTAGGAAGTGACCATGGCCTGTTGGCTGAATGAGCGCTTATTGGGTTGAAGGGAAGTGAATAGCCATCAAAATGAGCCAGAACACTGCGAGTAGGCTTCGCCAGGCAATTCTTCTCCAGTACCAAATAAGAGTGAGAGCGGGCCCAAAGGTGAGAACCGACAGGATCGAACAGGATTCGATGCCCGCGTCATCCGGGAGTGCCAGTGTTCCCACACGCTGGCAAAGGCGAAGGGGCGGTGACTCTTCAAGCCGATCCACTTCGGCTGCTTCGAACGCCCGTGGACTTGCCATTCGTAAAACCCCGTCGCAATCACCAGGCAGCGCCGCTTCTTGAAGGCGGCCCGAAACGAAGGTTTCTCCGCCACGGTCTCGGCTTTGGCATTGATACACTGCAATCCAATGTTGGGGTATTTGGATGCTTTATCTCAATCAGCGGGCCGTAGCTTAGACCACTACTACACTGCCCACCACAAATCAAGCACTTACACACCGTCCCCCCCTTCCTGCCGGTCTCCGTGTAGGCACAGTGTAGGCAGTAAAACAGAGAAAATATTTTTTCTAGCCCTCCCCTGCTGGGCCTCAAATCTAAATCAACGAAGCTTTTTTCTGTGTTCCCACCCAAGCGATGTATGATTGTGGTCTCCCCCCGGGAACAAAAGTCCAAAAGCCAGGTTCATTGATAAAAATTTCCGAACAAGACCATCGGCGACGAACCCCCCGTTTTACCGAACGGGGGCTTTTCGGTGCGCGCCGCCGGCCTTGGCCGGCGATCGCGCCCTGCGACGTCGCAATCCCGTTGAGACGACGCATGCGGCTTCGTCCGTTCCGTTCCATCGCCCGTTGGACTTTTGCGAAATTGAAACGAGCCATGCGACTCAACCACTGCACGGGGATCTCCTCCTTGCGATAGGCCCGCTGGATGGACTTCGGGCTCATGCGGAGTTCCGCCGCTAATTCCTTCACCGTCAGCAAATCCTTCTTCATGCCCAGTCCTTTCTAATGGTGCGGCTCAGCACAGTGCTGACCATACCGGTGTGAGTGAGTGTAAGGAAGTACCCTGCTTAGGCCTGCTTAGGCCTGCTTAGGACAGTTAGGGACTCTTAGGGACAACGATCAGAAGCAAGCCGAAGGAAAGGTAACTTCGGTGCATACGAATAGAAATTCTGAATGTTACGTAAGAAGGCCGAGCAGGGGTCTGTCAGGCTGGCAAGAACGCAAAGGAGAAGATATTGTGCCGAAAAACACCTACCAATATGGAAGCCCAGTTAGACCGCAGAGGCACTGATGAGGATCTATAGGTCAATTTTGGATAAACTCTTGAACAATGAGGTGATTTTACAGGGAGGAAAGGGTATTCTTCTCCGCTAAATGTTTATTGAGCGCTAGGCTGTACTGAGTTTTGCAAGAGCGGGACGGACGACGAGCCCTATTCCTTGAGTGGTTTTGTCACAGCAAGACTCTAGTTCTTGGCTTATGAGATTGAAGGGAGTCATTCATGGGAGTACTGACCGGATGCAAACCCCGTAAGGAAGTCCTCAAAGGAGACCTCGATGACGCCATCTTTGCAGCCGATTTTGGTGACTTAATAGCAGGTAAGGCGCCTGCGGTTTATGGGAACCCCAAAGTCTTCTTTCAAAACACCCATCCCGCAAAACAGCTCTGCAAAGTTGTCGAGGCAGTCTTCGGTCGGCTCGCGAATACGAAAGAAGGTGGAGCTACCGTCCGCCTAAGCACAGGGTTTGGGGGCGGTAAGACTCACACACTGATGGCGCTCTGGCATCTGGCTGAGAACATCGGTGATCCAGCCATGGGAACGGATCTGTTGCCCGCCGCCGGCCGTCCTAAGAAAGTGGCCGTCGTCGCCGTCGATGCTGGAAAGGGAGGAACACCAGAGTTCAATGTGCACGGAAAAATCAAGATTGGCAGCCTGTGGGGCGAGCTGTTCTTTCAGCTCGGCGGCGAAAAAGCCGTCAAGGCTCTTGGCAAAGCCGACGATCCGGAGTTCTCGCCGAGCGAGGCTCAAATTCAATCTGTGTTTCCTACCGGGCCCGTCCTCATTCTCCTCGACGAAGTAGTCATCTACATGGCCAAGCTCTCCGAGCGCGGCCAGGGTAATCTCTTGGGTTTTCTGAATTCCCTCGCCGCTGTTGTGAGTAAGCGGCCCCAGACGGTTCTTGTTGTGACAGACCCAGCAGATCAACGCTCCTATGCGAAAGAGGCGGCAAAGCTTGCAGATAAGTTTGCGACGGCGGCCGTGAAACTGGATGATGTATTTGGACGAAAGATGACTGACTTTGATCCGATCGGCGAGGAGTCGGCGCGGGTCATTGTTCGGCGCCTGTTCGAGAACGTTGATCCGGCACTGTCGCAAGCGGCCTCGGCGGCTTACCATACCTTATACGAACGGGTTGCCCGTGAATCTCCGGGGGCAGTCCCACCTCCCACTGCGAGTGCCGACTACGCCAAACGGATTGTTGAGTGCTACCCATTCCATCCTCGACTTCTCGACACAGCACAAGGGCGTTTAGGGGCGTTGCAGGAGTTCAACAAAAGTCGTGGGACACTACGTCTGTTCGCGCGAATCCTCCGCACAGTTTGGGAAGCGAAAAGGGATTTGGATCTGATCTCACCAGGAGACATCGATTGGTCGAGCGACCGAATCCAGGCGGATCTTCTCCAGCGGCTGAATCGCGACAGTTTCAAATCCGCTGTCATGGCAGATGTCGAAAAGCATGCGGTGGAACTCGACGGCGGTGCACCACACGGGATTCATGTCCGTGTCGCCTCGGCACTTTTGCTTGAAAGCATTCCGATGCAGTCGAACAGTGGACTTGATACGGCAGAGCTCACTCTTGCCGTTCTGCGACCGGAAGAGGCCGGACCTGAGCCGGCTGAAGCACTCGATCGGCTGGTCGGAGTATGTTGGCATACCTATCCGATGCCAGGGGGCCGCGGCTGGCAGTTCCGCTACGAGCCGAACATCATTAAGCAGATTGAAGAGCGGATGGGCCAGATTCCGATTGAAGATGCGAAAAGCCGTGTCTTGACTGAGGCCCAGTCTTACTTCTCAGGCCCCGCCTTTAAGCTAACGGCCTGGCCGACGACTGCCCGACAAGTGCCGGAGTCTGCTGACCTACAGCTCGTCCTCTGTGAGGATGAGAAAACGGCGAACGCAACGTGTAACTACGCCGATGACACGGACCCAAAGGCAAACATCCCGCGCCGCTTTCAGAATGCGCTTGTAGCCGTCACCTCCACCGGAGCCGCGTTCAACGCCGCCATTGATCGTGCACAGCGCCTTCTGGCCGCCGAAGCAATTGAACGAGACCACAAAAGTGGCGAGCCGAACAAACTGGTTCGGGAGCAGCTCCAACGGATTAAACCAGAACTTCATAAACAGTTCCGCATCCAGACCTACCGTGCGTTCGATCGGGTCGTCCTCGCAGGAGGAAATTCTTACCCAGTGGAGGAACAGTTCCAGGTTTCCGAGGACCAGATGCTGCAGCGCCCCCAGGGTCAGACCTGCCTACGCAAGTTTTTGGACAGTAAGGGACTTCTGTACCAACCAGGCGATGCACTCGATATAGGCCGCTTCCTGAAAGATGTACTTCCCGGTGCCACGCCGCTTCCCGACATGCCCGAAGTGTACACAGCCAAGGCTATTCATGAGCGCTGTCTGGGCGCACCGGGTCTTCGTCTTATCCCGGATGGGAGTATCGTCCGCCAGACCATACTAAAGTCCGTTACAGGAGGAAAAGCCGTTGTACGCCTGCCGGACGAGAGGGCCTATGATGCAAAGGGCTGTATCGAAGGACCGGTCGGACACAGACGTCGCGTGCCCAGCATACTCACGTCCTTTGCGCTCGACGAATCCGTCTACGTCACCCGTGCGGACTCACAGTTTGGCATCCTCTGGGTGAAAGAGGACACTCCCAAGTACGGAGGTGATGAGAGAACACCAAATCTTCCCCCTCCACCACCAGCGGCTCGCATCACCGCTACGACATGGGAGCAGGTTCTGCAGTACGCAGCAGAGCGCCCTCTCGTGGAGCTGCACCTTGTCGCCACGACCCCTGCCGCAGCGGCTGCCCTTGCGGGAGTTGTGCAACCGCTTGGGGCAGATACGCTCACGCTGTCTGTCAATGTGGGGGGTAACCTTAAGGATGGAGGGACCCTGAACTTTGCGGCCAGCGACCTGAAGCCAACTCATCCGACGAAACCACTCACCATTGCCCAAACGCTATTTAATGCGCTCGTAGAAGGATCGACATACGAGGCCGACCTTATGCTGGGATTTGGCGTGGCCGGTCGCACAGGGCTTGAAACATCACTGCGCACGCTGGCCGATGGAGTGCCCGAAGGGGTGACACCTCGCGCCACCTATGAGAAGCCAATCAAAGGTTGCCAATGAAGATCCGTCAAGCTTCCTTTGCCCTGCGTGTCGTCCGACGCAGGGCGGGAGACGCTGCGATCCTCTACCGACGGCGGCTCACACCCAGGGGTGAGGAGCGGCTAGATCGTGTCGCGCCAATCTCACCGTTAGCGTTTTCAGCCGGCGCCTCCATCCTTCGTAACGCGGTAAGGGAAATCGCGGGACCATCTGCGAAGCTCACTACCGGGCCCTTCCATCCGTTGGATGCTGACTGGGGTGCCCGTGTCGCCTCTTATGCGTTGGTTGCCAAAGGATTGCGTAACCCCGAACGGCTTCATCGGGCAGCAGCCAACTTGCAGCACGCGGACAGCACGGAAGCCGCGTGGTGGCTTGGACTCATGAGTAGGCCCAATGGCAAACGCGTGATACGGGCGCTCCGCATCCTTGTAGAGGCTGTGAAATGAAGAAGCCCCCGCGTCTGCTGATCGAGGACTGGTTGCCGGCAGCGGCGATCGGTGTCGAGTGCATCCGAGAGCGATCTACCGGACAGCAGCCGCCGGATAAACGTCTCCACGTCTGGTGGGCCCGCCGACCCCTGACCGTCTCTCGTGCCGCGGTTCTTGCTTCGCTCTTGCCGGCGGACTTCCCCAGAGACGTGTTCGAGCGACTGCTGGGATTCGGAAAATCCGGAAGCGAACTGGTTGAAACCCGCCGACTGATGGATTTGGGTTACAAGGTCGAGGGCGGTTTCAGCTGCGCCCGTGCATTCAAGCAGGTATTCCGCGACACAGATTTGGCCAAGGCGCACCTATCGGCCAGCAAGCTTTGGGGAACGGAGATTACGGTCATTGACCCCATGGCAGGTGGGGGCTCCATCCCACTGGAATCTGCAAGGCTCGGCTTCCACACGCTCGCCAACGAATACAACCCTGTGGCCTGCTCAGTCCTCGAGGCCACCGTGGACTATCCTTTCCGGTTCGGCAAGGACCTGGGAACCAAGGCCAGAAAGTGGGCGAAAGTCTGGGGCGAGCGAGTGGAAAAACGTCTAGGCTCTTTCTACCCCGCTTATCGTTTCGCGAAGGTCCACGCCTACATCTTCGCTCGCACAGTCCCGTGCCCAGATACGCAATTCCACACGCCGCTGGTTCCTGATTGGCGATTGCTGAAACCTAAGACAGATCATGGTCACATCTTCGCCGAGCCGGTCGTGGACAAAAAGAAAGGCACGTGGTCCGTCCGCATCCGAGAGATTGGAAAAGAAGCAGGTCAACTGCGTCAGCCACCACTGCCAACATATAGCGACGGCAAGGGCATCTCACTCTTCACCGGGCTCCAGATTCCTGGCGACTACATCAAGGCCAAGGCACAGGCAGGCGAAATGGAGAGCGCCCTCTACGCCATGGCAATCAAGACACCACAGGGGCTCAAATTCCAGCCGCCTGAACCGGCGGACCTCGCGGCGCTAGAGGAAGCAACAATAGAACTCGCACGACTCCGGCCAGACTGGGAGAAGAAGAATATTATCCCAACGGAGATGTATCCAGAGGTGTCGAGTGATGAACGACCGAGGCTTTACGGAATGCCGCGCTGGGCAGATTTATTTTCACACAGACAGCTCCTCTGCTTCGGCGTCCTAGTTGAGGAATTGCGCTCGCTGAGGACTGAAATTTTGAAGGCGGAAGGCAACGAGCTAGGCGAGGCGCTGGTGCATTTGTTGGCCTTGGTGCTGGATAAGTTCGCTAACTGGAACGCAATTTTATCCTCGTGGAATCCTCCTGCTGGAACAGCCCGCAGTGTCTTTGATCGCCACGACTTTTCATTCAAGGCCACTTATAGCGAAATGGCTCCGTGCAGGGCTGGCGCTGGGCTCGAATGGGCAACAGACAGCTGCATTGAGGCTTATGAGGAAGTCAGCAGTTTGTCACGACATGATGGTGGCAGCCACGTTGATATCTCCCTCGGCTCTTCGACCAGTCTGCCCCAGTTAGTTGACAAAAGTATTACCGCCGTCGTTGTAGACCCGCCTTACGCCGACAACGTCCAATATTCGGAGCTCGCAGATTTCTTCTACGTATGGCTCAAACGCACGCAGGGGCACCGACGACCAGAATGGTTCTCGACCTATCTCTGCGAGCACGACCAAGAAACTGTTGTCAACATCAAGCGCCATCGTGAGAGCGGCTCAAAGTTCTCCAAGAAAGGCAAGCGCGATGGCAAAACCGCCGATGCGAAGGCCAAAGCCCATACCTTCTATCAGGGGTTGATGACCGACACTTTTAAGGAGTGCCGGCGGATCCTCCGTGACGATGGTGTCCTGACTGTGATGTTCACACATAAGAAGCAGGAAGCCTGGGAGGCGCTATTCACCTCGCTTATCCGAGCGGGATTTACGATCACCGCCACTTGGCCTGTAAAAACCGAAGGTTGGCACAGCCTCCATCAGGCGAAGAAAAATGCTGCCCAGAGTACGGTGATCCTCGTCGCGCGAAAACGCCTAGGCGGAGCCGGGCCCGGTTACTTCGACAGTGCACTCAAGAAGGAAATTCGGGACAAGGCGCGGGGAACTGCCGAGCGACTGCAAGCTGAAGGACTAAATCCGGTGGACCAGCTCGTCGGCTCCTTTGGCCCGGCCATGGAGGTCTATAGCCGGTACGACGAGGTCAGGACCGACACCGGTGTTGCGGTCGGCGTGGATAAAGCGATTGATGAAGCTTCCGACGCCGTCAGTACATGGCGCGTTGAACAATTGGCCGTTCACGGACTCGAGGGCGTCGAGGCGGAGGGACGATTCGCGCTCCTGTGCTGGGATGTGCTCGGCGCAGTGGAGTTCCGATTCAACGAGGCCAAGTTGCTTGGGCACGCCGTCGGAATGGACGTCGAGCAACTCGCAGTGGCCGGATTGGTCACAAAGTCAGGCGACAAGATTCAGATGCTTTCCGCAAAAGAGCGTCGGCGTGAGCGCGCGCTGGAGCCGGACGAAGTTGATGAAACCCTCTTTGGCCCTGTCACGGCCACCAAAAAAAGCACAAAGAAGCAAGTCTTGAAGGTGCATCCTAACGACCCACGTTTTCGGACGGCGCTCGATGCCTGCCACGCGCTAGCGCTGCGCTATCTCGAGGCGGGGGGAGGGGGAGGCGGTGTCGGCTCGGCCAAGGCCCTTGTCCGCCAGCAACGCTGGACGAAGGATTCATCTGTGGCGCATTTGATGGAAGCGCTGGTGCATGCAGCCCCCGAGGCACTCAGACATGAGAAGGGGAAAAAGTCCACCGCCGCGAAGTTCCCCGAGTTCCGCGCCTGGCATGCCCTGCTGGGGCCTCTGTTCGACATTGAGTCGCCTGATTGGACTGAGAAGATCCCACCGCAAGCGGGTTTGTTTGCTGCTCATGAGGAAGAAGCTGAATCGGAGGCTGGATCAGATCTCGAAGAAACTGCCGAGGATGACAACGGCGAGGCGGAAGAATGACAAAGCCTCAACCGGGGAATTTGAAAAATCGGAGCTGGAAACGGTTCTTGCGCGGACCGGACCCCGCCCTGCTCGATGAGTTATATGTGCCGGCTCTCATGGAGGCGGTCCGCTATGACCGTTGCTGCGCATACTTCTCCAGCACTGTGCTGGCGGCGGCAGCACGCGGCTTCGGACGGTTGATCGAACGGCTTGAGGCAATCGGGGAATCGGCGCCGCATCCCGCAGTGCGACTAGTCGTCAATGAGGAACTGGCAGAGGAAGACGTTCGTGCGTTAACCGAGACCGGCGACCTCTCCTCGCTTGAAGTGCTGCTTGAGAAGCGTTTCAAAACCCCCAAGGATATCTTGGAGAAAAAGCGGCTTGCCATGCTCGGCTGGCTCGTCAAACAACGCCTCCTCGAAGTGCGAGTTGGTGTCATGCGTCGGGGAGAAGGCATTGTCCATGCCAAGTTCGGTATCGTGACGGATGAGGCTGGCGAGACGATCGTCTTCAATGGTAGCGGCAACGAATCAGCTCAAGGGCTGCTCGGCAACTACGAGCGGCTGGAAGTCTCTACTTCCTGGGAAGATCCAGGGCGATATCGTGAGTACGCCGAGGAGTTTGAGTCCCTCTGGCGAGATACCCATCCGGATGTCCACACAGTGACGCTACCAGAGGCGCTACGACTGCGGCTCGTAAAGTTTGCTCCTAAAGAGCCACCGATCACGGACCCCTCGAATGCGATGGCGCGCCAGAAGGCTGCCATGATCTGGCGGTTCATAGTTGAGGCGCCGTATCTGCCGGACGGGGGGGCCACGTGCGACGCAACGGCAATGGTGGATCTCTGGCCACATCAGCGTCGCGTGGTCCAGGAGACAGCCGAAGCATGGCCGGAAGGTCGGCTCTTGTGCGACGAAGTTGGTATGGGTAAGACCATTGAGGCAATCTTGGTACTAAGACGCCTGATGGCAGGACGTGGTGTCCGTCGCGCCCTGATTCTGCTGCCCGCCGGTCTCCTGAAACAATGGCAGACGGAGCTACGAGAAAAGGGGGGAATGCTCTTCCCACGGTTGGAAGGTACGACCACGCTGGTCTGGCCCGACGAGCGTACCGAGAAGGTAAACGGTGTGGCAGATGCTCTTGAACGTGATGTCCTTCTCATGAGTCGAGAGACGGCCCGGACCGAGAACAACCTTCCGCTGTTACTTGCCTCGACACCTTGGGACCTTGTCGTACTTGATGAATCTCATGCCGCACGGCGACGGGAGCAGGAGGAAGGAGAGTTCAACAGCGGGACGCTCCTACTTACGCTTTTACGCCGGCTGCAGCTCCGCCGGAGAGTGCGCGGCTTCCTTCTGCTCAGTGCCACGCCGATGCAAACGCATCCATGGGAGCCGTGGGATCTCCTGACGGTGCTGGGTGAGGGTGGAGCCTGGCTGACTGATTTCACAGGTGTTCGAGACTTCTATGCTGCGGTTGCCGCCGTCCGAAACGGTCGGTGTGATATTGGGACTGCGCGCAAGGCTGCAGCATTGATCGCGGCTGATCCACTTTTCCCGGCATCCTCAGCCGGGTTGGTAAACACCACAAACTCCGCCACCATTGCCAAAGCGCTTGCCTTCGTGACTTCGACGAAGAGAGACGAGATCGCCCGATGGCTGCGTCAAGGTTCGCCGCTAGCTCGCAGGATGCACCGCAACACAAGAGGCACGCTACAACGCTATTATGAGATGGGCCTGCTCCCGGACCCGCCGCCACAACGAGTAGTCGAGGATATACTGTTCGACTTCCAAGACAGCGCCGAGCGTGAGGTTTACAACGCGGTAAGCCGATACATCGAGAAACGGTTCGCAGAACTTGAAAAGGAAAAACCCGGCAAGGGTTTCGTCATGACAATCTACCGGCGTCGTGCGTCCAGCTCGCCCTATTCGTTGGAACGGAGCCTCAAACGTCGTCAGGACGGCCTGCGTCGTATTGCCGACCACAAGGCTTACGACCAGGAATTAGCAATCGGAGAAGGCTTAGACCCTAAAGATCTTGATGACATCGGAGGGTTCGAGGGGGTCGTGAGGGTATCAGCAGCGCTCCCGTCTGATCCCAAAGTCGCTCTCGCTGAACTGAACGAAGTTGACCGGGTATTAGCTGATCTGCATGAGTTGAGTGGCAAAGACAGCAAGCGAGACCGTTTCTTTGACGTGCTCCGACGAATCACCGATGACGGGCGGCCCGTCCTCGTGTTCACAGAGTACACGGACACCCTTGAGTATGTGCGTGACAACCTCGTGTCCCACTACGGGAAGGGTTTAGGGTGTTACAGCGGCGACGGAGGCCAACTGTGGGACGGAAACGAATGGTACCCTGTTACCAAAGATACCATCACACTTGCACTGCGCAATGGTGAACTCCGGGCACTCGTGTGCACCGACGCCGCGAGCGAAGGGCTTAACCTTCAAGCCGCAGGTGCGGTCATCAACTATGATCTGCCCTGGAACCCCAGCAAGGTTGAGCAGCGGATCGGACGTATTGATCGTATTGGACAGCAGCTTCCCCAGATAAGGGTCATCAATCTCTTCTTGAAGGACAGCGTTGACGACAAAGTCTATCGGGCGCTCCGCACGCGGTGTGGCCTGTTCGAGCACTTCGTTGGATCAATGCAACCGGTGCTCGCGCAGGCGCGTCGAATGCTTCTCGGTCAGGATACAATGGACCTTCGCGTCCTTCAGACGGCTGCGTCGCAGATCGAGCGCGATCCGTTAGCTAGCGAGACGTACATTGAAAGTCAGGCGCAGGGAGACGCGAGGGCCGTGTGTCCAGTTATGCGCGCGCAGATCGAGTCGGCACTGGGTTATTTGAACGGCGAATTCGGCCCACAGGTCAAAAGCGAATCTGCTGGGGCAAAATATATCCTTTCGGGCCCTGGAATCTCGCGAACCATCTTCGCATCCACAGTCCCTGCCCTGGAACACGACCGCGCGGCGTTGCCACTCTCCCCCCTGGAACCCAAGTTACGTGAGCTGGCTGAAGGGCTTGTTCGACCGGGAGAGCGCCTGCCTCTCGTGATCGGTTCTTACCAGTCCGGTGCCTTCAGGAATTCAATGGCGTACTGGCTCGATGATAGAGAAAAAGTATTGGTAGAGTCGCTGGAGGATCTGGAACGCCGCGTTAAGGCATGGAGCGGGCAGTATCCTGACCCGGAGTCATGGCTGCAAGCGGAACGGGCAGCGCAAGTGGCGGCGGAAGAACAGGTGAGAAATTCAGAACGACTGGCAGCAAAACGAGAGCGAGAGGGCCTAGAACGACAAACGGCTGCCGCACGTCTTCGGCTGCAAAGAGAACTTGGGCGTTACTTGGCTTGTCTTGAGGCAGGCACGGCAGACCTGAATGGCTTGCTTCATAAACAAATGTCTCGTGATATTTCCAGCGCTCAGCGGTTGAAGAGATGCCTAGAGAAGCTTGGAGGATATCCCGACTGGAATTCCGACCTCTGCCAGAGCCTCCAGAATTTCGCCGACCAGCTCACTGATAATCAGCGACGGGCCCGCCTCCTCGGCAAGGAACTTGATGCCGCTCTCGACGACCCACGCTGGTTGGCTGACTCAAAGGGAGATTAGCATGCCGGCCGTCCATGCTTCCAGGAGGTCTCACCCCGCGCGCTCATCCCACTCGCGCACAACAAGTTAAATATGCCCGATTCTCCAACCGACCAGCCTCTCTCTCCACACCGGAGCAAGCTTACGAACATTGCTTCATGGTTAACTCCGTCACAGAGCCATAATACAACCATCGGATATTTTCATCTTTTGCTCACTGAGAACGTTGCGGCCCGCCCACAGATCCTCAATGAGCTAGGGAAATATTTCGAGTCCGCTTACCAACCAGCAAAATTGTACCTGCGGAGCATCTTAAGTGATGATTTGCATCCTCTCGGCCCTCAAGTTGAATTCGATCCAGCACAGGGATTTCCCAAGACGCTTGAGGCGATAACCCTCCAAGGCTACTTTGGTGAAATATTTACGGGGATAATTGCAGAGCATTATGAACACTTTGGTTCTTCCCAGTGGGAAGTTCCCATATTTCTCTTTCATACTCACATAGTAGTTTTTCAACAGCTTGAATTGGCGCGACAAACAGGAGGAGTAGTTGGCCGACTACCTGGTCGGACAGGGGACGATTGCGTAGCGTTTGAACGGGACGATCGAGGAGATATCACACGAATTATGATTTGCGAATCAAAGTGTACCCAGAATCATAGTTCTGGGCTTATTAATGACAATTTAGAAAAACTTAGTGCAGCGAATTTAATTCCGGTAGATCTATTGCGGATAATTGAAGCTCTCAAACTGTACGATGAAGACGATTATGCGAGACAGTGGGCGATGAGCCTCAAAAAGTTGCTGCTACTTCCTCCTACCCCTAGAAATGAAAGATGTGACCTAAGCGGTTATGTCTGCGGGCAGGCGCCGAGGAGGAAGGCAACATGGATCTCTCAAGGTACGATTCCCGACAAGTATTCCGGAGGACGAAAACTCAAAGCGGTTGAGACGCATTTGGAAAAAGTTGATGAATTGGTAAGAGTGGTCCATCAGGGGCTAGCTGACTAATGCCAGTTACACCAGAAGAACTTATTCAGATATCTGCTCAAGTAGGCAACGCGCTCGCCGGAATTCGTTTGCCTCGCGAGATTGCCCGTTTATATAGCCAGCAGGCTAGGCTCCAAGCTAGTCGGCCTGGCCTTCCTTCCTGGAGGAGAGAGGAAGCCTTCAGCCTTCTGTCTGATGCAGCAAGGCTTATCCAAGGTGCTTTCTTAAAGCGAGATCTGGGTGACCAAACATGGAAGAGGGATTTGAGGCGGTCAGGTGAAATCCTAGAGTGGTTATCCATGCCCACTATTTTGCCAGAGTATATCCCGATTAGCTTCTTGGCCGCTGCTATTTATCAACTTGCTGGCTATCCAGCGCGTGCGCTTGGCGTTTTGAATGGCGGATCGCTTGGAAGTGAGTTTTCGAAAGCATTGACGTATTTTCTGAAAGCTGACTTTCGCCTACTGCAAGAAGAAATTCGTCAGTACTGGGAACGCGAAGAATCTATGCCAGCCAGAGCAGATGAATCGGTAGAGGAGATTATCGGCAAAACAATCGTTAAGCAAACCATGCGGTCCCTTGGAGTGATTTCTGGTTGGGTTCGTTGGGGCGACGATGTTCGAATAGAGAAGGCACTTCTTAAACTGCAAAATGTTTCTTCGGCTATGGTTCATGGCTCTGATGCATATTCATGGCTTTTATCAAAGCTCCTCGCAGAGATCGCAGATCACTATTTGAAAGTATCGCTCCGAAGGCTTCTCAATCAAATGAGTCTTACACGTACTGATGTTGGCAAGGCCGCATTGGAGCGGTATGTGCGATTTGCCTTCGAGGCAAATTCTGCCCTAGCGTGGCCCTCGCAGAGGGATGGCCTAGCTCGATTGGCCGCTAGAGAGTCGTTTGCTTTATGCACACCGACGGGATCGGGAAAGACGCGAGTTGCAGAAATGGCGATTCTGGATTGCCTTTTCCCGCCGAACGATCCTGCGCAGGTCGAGCAGATTATTCCGATTGCATTGTATCTTGTCCCCTCACGAGCACTTGCGGCTGAAGTAGAAACTAAACTCTCCCGTATTCTCCGACAGACAGGAGGAGAAACCATCACGGTTACTTCATTGTACGGTGGAATTGATTGGGGGGCGTCTGACGCACTTTTAACTTTTGAGCAACGCACAGTGGTCATTGCCACTTATGAAAAGACAGAAGCGTTAGTCCGATTTCTTGGAACATCCTTCGTGGAACGCGTTCGACTCATCGTGATAGACGAAGCTCATAGTTTGATAGATGGAGCAACAGGCAGCGAGTTAACTCAGTTTGCGAGCAGAGCACTCCGGCTAGAGGTACTTGCCGCTCGATTACTCAGTGCCCTTGAGGGAAAAGGTTGTAAGGTTATTGCGCTTTCTGCGGTAGCGAGAGGAATTGATAGTTCTCTTGCGCAATGGGTCGCAAGAAGTCGAGACGCTGGACCTGTGGCAAATTCGTATCGGAGCACAAGGCAGCTCGTTGGTCAATTAATCTGTAGACCCGATCGCACCGCACAGATTAATTATGACCTGTTGGACGGCCAGCGATTAGCCGTTAGAGGATTATCGAGGGAGGAAGGGCCATACATTCAGTCCCCCTTCCCTCCACATCCTATCTCTCCAGGTTTTGAAGGCCCTGAAAAGTCCTTGCGACCGCAACTGTTCTGGGCCGCAATTCACATGGCTGCCCGCGATTCTCGAGGGCAGTTTCATTCTGTGCTGATATCTGTTCCACAGCAGCCCGGAGGATACGCACAGGACTTCTTGCGCTTGCTAGAAGATCTATGGACGGGAGTTGGCATTCCTGCTTTTTTTATTCGCCCACCAGATGGTGAGAACACAGTGTGGAACCGTTGTCTGAAGTCTTGCGAGGACTATTTCGGAACCGACTCTAGAGAGTATCGCCTACTTTCTCACGGAATCGCACTTCATCATGGGAAAATGCCTGGACTAATGTCACGCCTCCTGATCGAGCTGATTCAACACCGAATTGTAAACATAGTAATCGCAACTTCCACTTTAACTGAAGGAATAAATCTACCATTTGAAGTGATTTTGATACCATCACTGAGACGGGGAGATGGCTTTATGGATGCACGTGAGGTGGCAAACCTCATAGGGAGAGCGGGAAGGCCTGGCGTTTCGACAGAAGGACGAAGTCTATTGTTGATGCCTCATCGGCCCACCCAAAGAGTAAGCCAAGCATATGAACAGCTACTACAGCAACTGTCTGCGTCTGCTTTTCAGGAAGCCCAAGCAGACCAAACCCAGGGCCCCCTTGCAGCACTGCTAAATCATATAAAAGAAAAATGGGAGTTGATAAGCTCAACTTCATCCTTCGAAGAGTTTGAGTTGTGGCTTGAAAATGCGATTTTTGACCCTGATGGGCATGTAGAGGAGGCTTTCGAGGCGCTCGACACACTAGATGGGATACTTCTCGCAGGAATTGAAGAGGCTGGACTAGAAGGCAATACCCCTCGACAGAGATTAGATCTAGAGGATTACATTAGGCGTCTCTGGAAAAACAGCTTCAGTTTTTATTCATCAACAAATCAGAATGTTTGGGAACGTGGCTTAGTCATTCGAGGCACTGCCTTGGTTGACCGCATTTATCCTGAGAGAAATTTGCGGCGTCAACTATACAGGACCAGTCTCTCACCGCGAGAAGGCAAGCGTGTGATAGATCAGCTTCCGATATTTGAAGGATTTTTTCTCCAGGGTGAACAATATTTCTCATGGTCTTCGGCACAGCGTCGTACATATATCGAAAATCTCGCCGAGGCTATGCAGTCCATACCGTCATTTGCCATACAGGCACCGTCTAGGAATCAGGATTGGCGGGTGTTGCTTCACTGGTGGCTTGATCCGACAACAGCACCTATCAGGCCCACTTCCAGCCAAGTCTCCGATTGGTATAAGTACGTTGAGAAGAATTTCATGTATAAATTTACTTGGGGAATTGGAAGCATGCTAGCTCTACGGCTTGACACAGCGGAAGCTCGTGAATCCAATTTCGATACTTGGAGTGCATCAGGATTGCCATGGTCAGCTTACTGGATAAAAGACCTCGTGACTTGGGGGCTTTTAGACCCTGTCGCGGTTTATTTGCTTATGAAAGGGATTGCTGATACTCGGCTTGAGGCTATTACTAAAGCTGCTGTGTATTGGCAAGAATGGCGTGAACATGAGAGTGATGAGATGTTTGACCCGAGAAACCTTGCTGGCTGGGCACGCATGCAATTTATGCAGTCATTGTTCGCTGAAGGTTTTGATCGACAACAAGTTCCTTTAGACTCGCAAGAAGTTTCATATCCGGTCACTATAGAGCAAGCATTTGTGATTGCGACCCAGAGGCAATGGAAGGTTTTGCCCATTCAAACTGGCGATACAATATCCTGGCTAGACCAGGCAGGGTACTTGCTCGCGAGGGGAAGAAAGCCTGAAGGTTGGGAAACGATAGATATCAAGGGGAATGATTTCCTGTTGGATACAGATAGATCGTTGGTAGTTAAGCAGACATACCTATAGATGAAAATAAAATGTATACTGATGAAAGATGAAATCTTGCGCCCGGAGTTTCAAAGGGCGATCGGATTAATGTGTCAGGAACATTTCCCAGCTTGCGCTGATCTCCTGGCGGGGAGTAGGCTGTGTCCACTGGTTGTTCCTCTTTTCGGAGGGTCACCATGCGGGTTGTCTTCCTCCTTTTGCTCCTGCTGCTGCCACTGCTTGTCTCCGTACATGCGGAAGATCTCGGCGAGTTGAGCGCGAATCAGTACAATCCTGATTCCACGTCCAATCCCTACGGAGCCGGAAGCCCCCTCAAATCGGACGGCATCAACAATCCCTTCAGCCCCTACGGCAGTCCCTTCAGCAATCAATCGGCGACGAGTCCCTATGCGACTGACGCCCCTCGACTGTATGACCAGCAGGGGAACTATCGTGGCAAACTCAGCGCGAACCCGTATGATCCCGACTCGACCAGTAACCCCTACGGCCGCTATGGTTCTCCGTTCTCGCCGGACTCGATCAACAATCCCTATGGCGCCGGGAATCCCTACAGCCCCAGTAGTCCCACCAATCCCTACGGGAGCGGCTGGCAGATCCAAGGACGCTGATCCAGCCGCTGTACCGCTCCACGTGATCTCATGTCTGCTTGACACTTCCCCACGGTCGGCCTAGCCTGGCGGCGCAACGGCGGCGCGGGCGAGGTCGATCAGTCGTCCAAAGCTGTATTTCGCGTCTTTTGCCGTAAGAATTTGCATGTGGATCCTTAATTTTCCCGGCTAGTATTGGCCAATTTGGCCGATAAGGCAATGGATTCCGATGCGAATTCCGATGCGAAATTCCTTCCTTTTTCCAGGCAGGCCGTGGCTGAGCCACTTTTTAAAGGGACTGGTATTTTTGCCCTTAGAAGGCGACTCGCGGAAAAAGTCCTGCTGCGAAAGACTAAAGACACTTCAATTCTCCAATTGTTCCAGATTACGGAGAATCTGTTGTGCGAGGAAATCTACGTCGAGACTCATAATGCGAGACAGGTTATGCAGGACATTCTGAACATCTGAGGGACGTGAAGGGCGACCCTTGGATTGAGTGAAAGGGCCATCCGTTTCTGTCAAGATGCGTGCTATCGGGATTTCTTTTAGAAGGGCATGGTGGCGATCACTCTTAAGCATTTCGGCGTTGATTGAAAAATAGCAGCCAAGATCTATGGCTCTTTTTGCCTGCTTGGGACCGCCGGTAAACCAATGCAGTACGACTTTACAGGTGTTTTGACTGAGATGGGCTTCGATCATATCCAAAACTGTGGGAGCTGCTCTGAGACTATGAACAGTCAGAATTTTCTCGCCGGCGATCGAACATTCTTTCAAGATATTCTCAAAAACCTGTTTCTGGAGATCAAATGACTTATAAAAACTCGGTCCGGCATCAAGGCCGACCTCGCCGACATACCGGGTCTGAGGAAGGTATTCCCTCCATAACTCAAATTCATGGGCTCTTTCTGAAACGACTTGCGGGTGAAGGCCGAGAGCAACCCTTATATGTTTTGTAACACTGGCAAGATCGCGATTGCGGGGCCATGCCTTCGGCGTTGTCGTCACGGTAAGCGTGTGAATGCCTTTTAGATCGCATTCAGAAATCAAAGATTCGAAATCAGGATAGAGATCGAGGTGACAGTGAAAATCGACTAAATTTGTAATCATATGAGTTGCCTATGTCAGCTAGGAGTGGCTCTTACGCCGGATAACAACGCAGCCACTTCGTTCATGCCTCTCCGATAAACATCAGCCAATCCAGCCAGATTTTGTGGTTGGTCGGCCAGAGAACCGGATTTGTGGATCAGGATCTTTGCTAAATCAGGATTTTGTCGTAGCCTGTGAATGGCTAATTGGAAGGATCTAATTTGCTGACCTTCAGCCCGGAGGGTGTCCAAAATATGTGCATTAAGATTGTCGACAGTGTATGTCGTGGGGTCATTAGCAGCTCCCAAAGCATGCTGCAGTGCGGCTTTGCGAATGAGACAGGGCAGGCAGTAACCACAATGCTCAATAGCTCGACCCTGCCAGCGACCCTTTGTGGGGGATGAACAAGACAGAGAAGAGGGGATAGTATCGATTAACAGCCGTTGATTCCTGCATGCAGCCACCATTTCTCCCTTGGTCTTATTCCAATATGGATTTTCAACCCTGCCGTTAATGCCCAGGAGTGAAAGCAGTTCGCTCCACCGCGCCATATAAAAAGGATGTGTTGTGCGGGTACTGAGCGCTCCGAGCCGTACCACATCGAGAGGGACATTGAGTGCAATGAGACCATTTTCTGGCACCTTTAAGACAAAGGGTTGATTAATACCTGTTCCGGCAAAGATGCCGAGCGCAAAGAAAAGAAATGATCTGCCGCGTGTCGTATTTTCGCTTTCGACGTCGCGGACGAGAGATTTGGGGAAGTTAAGCCAAAGACGAAATCGACCCAATTCATTCCTTCTGTAATGGCCATTTAACGCGCTAGCGCACTGGTTTTGTGCGTCACTGGTGGCCCCTTCTCCCGCGTGACTTACAAACAACGGAACCTGGCCTGCTTCTATGGCATCAATTGCGCCTATGAGGCTATCAAGTCCCCCGGAGAATAAACTTACACTGTCAAAAAGGGGGGCGATTAGGGGTTTTGTCCTTGTTGGTACTATTGTGGAAAACCCCGTTGGCCGAGGCCGGAAGCCTATGTCCCATTTGTCGCCTGTTAGAAAATTAAGCATGCGGGACAACAAGTCAGATGTGGCTGCCCACAATGGTGGGGCACTGACCGGGACAACCAGCCGAAACTCGCGTGTCCACGTGTCCTGTGATTCGGTGGACCGAGATATCCTGGTGTCGGCAGCATGCACATGTGCGGCAAGAGTAATAAGGTCTACGCCTATCTCGGAGGGGAAAATCCGTAATCTCTTTAAATCTTGAAGCGCCGTTTGAACTACCAGTGGAAATTTAGTGACGATTTCATCCGGTGCGCTGGGAATAGGCGTATTGTCTTGGCGGCCGAGCGTGCCTATTAATAAGTGGCGTCTCATGGTGATTGGGCCTCTTGTTCACCGAAAGTCTGCAAAATACTGAATGCCCGCTCATATATATGGCCTACGAACTGCAGCGTCCGGTCAGGAGTTAATGCTTCCAGTCCTGCTCTTGCCTGCGTCAAGGCATCCGAAACACCTCGGAAGATGAAATCATGAAGGGCGGCTTGAACACGTTCGAAGGCCTGAACATTAGCTGGAGCAATATTTATCTTCGTTCCAATATCATTGCAAAGGCGAGCTTCAATCGCATGTGTAGCGTAGAGCTCCAGAACCGTCTGCATTTGATCTACAGTCAATGAGTCCAAATCCGTGATTCCAAATTCAGCCAAATCAACAATCGTTTCAATAAAGGCGTTACGAGCAATGCCCTCATCGACTGTTCCACCTTCTGGGCAGATGTAGTCAGCTAAGCCGATAAAGATTTCTTCAATTGGGCGACCTGCAAGATTTTCCAACTGAAGTGTACGTAGGGCTTCACGGACACCATGACTTCTTGCACTCGATAAGAATCCGGCTAGTTTCGCGCCAGCAGTTTTGGATGAACCCATTCTTTCTGCGGCTTGACGGGACCCTCCTGCCGATGACGAAACATAACCGGAAACGGCACGCCCAAGTTTTCCACGATCGTTGCCACCAGATTTTGCAAAACCGGTAAAATTTGTGCGCGGCATTTTGAACTGGTTTCGGGGGATTGGCACGGGAGCTGGCCGGGGAGGGGGTGCAGCGGGAACCTCGGGTGGGCTACCGCCGCCATCTCCTGAGTTTCCGTCGTCCGGTTGGCCTGCGGCGCCGTCGGAGGAATCTGCATTTCCTCCACCAAGCCAGCTTGGTATTAATGCACCGCCCTGCTGCCCGCCGTAAGAATTGGATGTACCCATCAGCGGGTTCCTCTTGGCAGCTGTCTCACTCCTGCCGCGGCTGTCCTGAGCAAGGCGTTATTACCGATCTTTGACCATCCATCCAGTAGTTTCGCGAGCCTGGCGGCGGGGGCAGCGTTTGAAACAACCGCATCCCATCCAGCAACAGCCCACGGCCCTAATTTTTCAGCAGGCAATCCTTCCAAAAAATCTATGAGATTGTCCTGTAATTCAGGATGGCTCTTAACAAGAACGGTGAGGCCCGGAATGCCTGCAGGTTCCGTCTCAAACTTTGCCTCGTTGATAATGCGGCTCCTGACGGCTTCAAATAGTTGCGCGGCCTCCGGTGGAGCCAAACGTTTAAGTTCGGGATCGAGTGTTTGAACCGACATCTTAGCGCCAAACAACCGCTCGGCGACTGTCGCGAGATGCCCGAGGGCGGTTGCTGAACCAAAATAATCTTTCTTGTCTTTGGTGACGAAAAGATAGGGGCGGAGGTCTACGCCGGAGAGCGATGGTTTGATTAATGACCAGGAATGGATCACTTTGGAAGCAATCCATTCTGCTACAAGGGGATTTTCTGAAAGGGGCACCATTTTTAAGTCGGGAGTCTTCTTTTCTTCCTTCTCCTTCAGGCCATCCTTCCCGGCAGGGACGGCTTCCAGCTGGGAGAGTTCCTCGCAGACTCCGGCGGGGGAAGACGCAGCAGACGTTGCGATCTGTCCGAAAAGCCGGGACAAAAAACATTCTGCCAGCATGAGTTTGGCCAGCACCGGTAAATTCACGTCTTTCCCGAAACCGCGGGCATCTGCCGTGCGCTGTCTTAGTATCAATGTGTTCAGGAAGCGTTTAATTTGCCGAGGATTACCCTTCGTCCCGCTGGCAAGGGAGGGGCCAATTTGATCAGCTAGTATGAGCACGTTCTGTGCTTTTCCAGCCTTATCAGCCAGGGTGTTTCTTATAGTCTCGGCATCGATGGGCGAACTTTCCCAAGGCTTCTTGAGGCGTTCGCGAGCCGCTTCGATCAATTTGTTGAATGCTGGATCTGACTCTCCCAGTTCAGCGCCGACCAGTAGCAGAGTGACATAAATGCGTGTTTCCATTTCTCCGAGAGGAGGAATGCGGAACGGTACCTGGATAAGTTTTTCGAGATAATTTCTCGCATAGGTCTGGGGCCCTGTTGAATCGGGCAAATCGGGGAAATGTTTACGCACTGCATATTCGATCATCGCTTCATCTGCTGCGACGACAAAAGCGGTACGCGAAGTAAAAACAAAAAGGCGGATAGCCTCCAGGGTTTCAATGGCGATATCAGGCAAGCATCGGTCTAAGTCGTCAACGAGGACGACGAGCTGGGTAATTCCGGCCTCCTTCAAAAGGGCATCGAAGGCCTTTCTGAACTCGCTGATGTCTTCCGGGATATTCCGAACCTCCGCAGGCCTGAGGAAAGACTTGGCGCCCTCAATTGCTGCACCAATTGTTTCGGGATCTTTTCCTGCCTGGGTAAGTGCTCCCAAGATGGCATCGATGTGACCCGGCAATAATATGCCGTGTGCGGCCAGGGCCAAGCCACCGCCTGCTTTGGCAACTTTAAGCCAATCTATTCGTTTGTATATGTCCTTAACGGCTGCTGCCGCCTTGGTAAGTGCAGGCCGTTTGTTAATCAGTTCAGTTACTATTCCCTCGATGAGGGCGATCTTGGCGTCTTCGAAGCCCTGGAAGCGCCAGCCATTGAATTTTATGCAAAGAACATCCTTTGTTCCCTCGAGACTGGCTTCAATCATCTCAAGAACACTAGACTTCCCTGCCCCCCAGTCACCGTGAACGCCGACTGTAACCGGATGGTCAGGCCTTTCTCTGAGTAATTTTACAATCGTGGTAGCTATTGCCTCATTGTTGAGGAGATCCACTTTAGTTTCATTATCACTCAACAGCATATTTCCACTCCTGTGGTTTTTAGAGGGATGCGTAGTGATATCCGGGAAACGGAGGTATGTCAAAAGGACGCGTAGATAGCCTCTTCTCCAGGGGAGTCCAGCCTGCATGCAAGACGGCCGCTGGTCAGATCGCCCCTTTGCGATAATCTAAACATGATGCCGCTTAATGCCCTTCTTCTGACAGAGTTTGCCCCCGTTTATATCCGGCTGCATAGGCGTCCGGAAGGGCCGTAATCTCGCTGGCCACTACGTCAATGAGGTATCTCCCATGCCGGCAGGCGACAAATGCAGAGTTGCGTTGTCATCCTTGGCTAGAAAGCCTAGTTGGAGACACTCTTTTTGACTGCCGATGCGCCCGATCAATTGTGCGATCGTCTTGTGGTGATCCTCATCGTACATGGTCTGGCTCTTTCTCCTGGAAACTCGATTCAGAGATAAATAGCAGTTCTCCAAGAAACGTCAAACGGTTGATGTTTGTCATTGTTCTTCTGCACGATGCGAACACGTGGTAACTATTAAAGCAGCGCCGCGAAGGCCCGGAGACCTGCGACGAATTCATTAAGCGCCTGCCGCTCCAGAGCTTCAAGGTACTGGTCAACTGTCTTGCCGGGATTGCGGAGCCTCTTCCGGTGCGTTTGCGCAGCAGCGCAGACGGTGCCCGGAGCCAGATCCAGAACATGTGTGAGAAATTCATCTGGGTGCTGGGCCGCAATGCCATACTTCTGAAGGTCTTTTTCTGGAAAATCCTTGAGATTGTAGGTGACAATCACGTCGGCCCTGCCACGGATGGCGGCGGCCAAAACGTGTCTGTCCTTTGGATCGGGCAGCTGGAGCGCGGGGATGAGGTCTTCGAAATTCTCGACCAGGCAGTCACGGACGTGCATATCCATCAGTTCCCTGGTGTGCTTCAGAACGTCGGGAGATAAATCCGGGCGGTTTTTCAGAACCGACCGTATCCACTCATCGTGAATCATGGAAGACCACTTCGCCCGGAAGAGGTCAGTGAGCGCGATCTCCATCAGAAGGTCACGCAACGGTGCAGGATAGAGGACGCACGCATCGTATAATGCGGTGAACGTAGCCAACTTCAGTAGCCCATACCCAGTGTTTCTGATTGTTTGACGAGTTCATCGAGGGCTTTGTGGCGTTCCCTGTCAACGCTCTTCTTGTAGCGCATGAGATCCTCAAAAAGGATGCGTCTATGAGTCCCAACCTTGACATGGGGGATCTTACCTTGTTCGAGAAGGTTCACAAGAAAGGGTCTGGAGACGTTCAGGACATCGGCGGCCTGTTGCGTGGTAAGCTGGGCGTGAACCGGGATAAGCGTGATGGCATTCCCTGCCGCCATCTCCGTAAGGAGATCGAGCAGAAGCCGGATAGCAGTTGCCGGCAGCAAGAGTTTTTGGGTGACTTTCTTCTCCTCACCGACATGAAAGCGAAGGCTCTCCAAGTGTTCGACATAAGGCGCAAGCATCCGGCTGGCCTCACGCGCGATCGCAGCATCCTGGGCTGTCGGCACAATCGGTTCTCTCGTCCTGGTGGTCATCGTGGCCATGGATTTTTCTCCTGTGGTCTAAGACCAGCCTACCATATAAACGAAACAACCGCAACAACCGAAATAAACAAAACAAGCCTTCAATTTTTGCTTTAAAATAGAAAACCGTTACAAAACAATGCCACTTACTGTTTTTATTGAGCTATTTCGGATGGGGAGGCCCTTTTAAGGCGAGGGCCCTTGGGTTCGAGTCCCAGGCGGCTCACCACCTAATATCAAAGACTTCTGTGAGTTTCGCCTTAGTGCGCTGTTCCCTAGCTGCGAGTGTTACAACGGTGGTGACTGCGTCTGACCTTTTTGCGTGCCTGAGACTTCGTATGGAGTTAGGCTGCAGCTTTGTCAGGCTTATTGATAGGCATGATCACGGTCAGCCATCTCGATACGTCGCCATTCGTGAGTACGCAGGGCTTCAGACCATCTTCCATGTGGAAACGAATGTTTTTGGAAGGTGCGGTTTGAATTGATTCAATCAAGTATCTTGCGTTGAGCCGAGCCTCCAGGCGTTCCACCCCAATGGTTGCTGTCAGGGTTTCGTTTGCAGTTCCCAGATTGGGATTCTGAGTCTCGATCTTCAACCCGTCCGCACTGAGTGTCAGGTCGACGGCTGGTGATGTGGATTCTGCCATCACGGCCACGCGTCGAAGGGCTTCTGCAAACTGCGGCCCGTCAATCTCCATCTGGGCAGCCAGTTTCTTGGGAATCACCTGGTTGTAATTTGGGTAGTTGCCATCGACCAAGCGGCTGGCCAGACGCACTGAGCCAATTTGCAGGACGAGTAAGTTTTTGGTGATGCCGACTCCCACCGTGACCTGATCCGTTTCTCCAAGGAGCTTGATGATGAGGGTCGCCGCTTTCTTGGCGATCATGATCTTGTGATCGTTTTCGGGTTTAGAGCGCCAAGTGCCCATCGACTTCTCTGCCATCGAGAGCCGATGTCCGTTGGTGCTCACCAGCCGAAGTTTGGGGGTTTTCGTTCCTGAGATTTCGGCTCGCACGGTATTGAGGATAAACCGGCTCTGATCCTCTCCGATTGATGGCATCACTTCGCGCAAGAGGGTTTCGAAGTCCTCTCGCGGAAGATCGAGTTCCAGAGGTGTGTCGAGTCCGTGAATGCTGGGGAATTCATTGGGCGGGAGTCCCTGAATGGTGAATTTACTTCCTCCCGATTGAATTTTGACGTTCTGATTGTCGGCCTGGGTGATCTCGACGGTCTCCCCGGAGAGTTCTCGAAGAATCTCCAAAGTTTTCTTTCCCGGGAGAGTCACGGTTCCTGGTGTCTTGATCTTGGCTTCACAGCTTCCCTGAAATCCCGTTTCCAGATCTGTGGCCTGGATAGTTAAGAGGTTGTTTTGGGCTGTCAGCAGAATATGGCCGCTGATGGGAAGCGTGGTCTTTGCTTCCAACAAAGCCGTTGAATTCCGGAAAAGACTGACAATGTGAGAGAGGTTGCAGGTGAGCTTCATAGTCACTCCTTTGATGCTGAGAGGATGGCTGTCGTAGTTATATGGGGTTATGCGGCGACGTCGTTGTTGGTAGCTCTTTGGGAGGCAGCTAAAGCTTTCTTGATAATGGCCCCACCGAGAAGCAGATCGAGAAGCCAAAGCTGGTCAACGCATTGAATACGGAAGGTCATGGGGTAGTTGGTGATGAAATCGAGAATGGCTTGTTCGCTGACATTCCAGGCGTCTCGGTCACGATTGGTTCCACGATAGCGGACCTTCAGCTTGCCATCAGTGACCCATCGTTCAATTGTATGATGGTCCTGACCAAAAGCTTCTTCCAGTTCCCGAAGTGTGTAGCCATCCCGGAAGCGGGTGCGTAGCTTCATGTGTTTGCATTTCATGATGACGGAAGTGAGGGAGCGCTTCAGTTTCTTGGCCATCCGCTCTCTCATCCAGGATCCGGCGTGTTCTTCGACAAATTGTTCCTCTTCCTTCGTCCAGGGTCGCCGATCTTGACTATAGGTCAGCCCAAGGTGGGCGGCTCGTCGCTTGATTTCCCAGACAGGGAACCCGATGTGTATCGCGAGTTCTCTCGCTCGCCCCTTGATGGTGCCGTTGTACTGCTGGCGTAGGATGCGGTCGAGCGCATCCGTCCAGACGTATTTTCTGGCCGCCCGATCGGCCTGTTCGGATGCGATGGGTGTTGGCGGTCTGACGGATGTGGCTGTCATGAGGTTAGCAATCGATTACGATGTGGTCACCGAAAGTGGATCCGGCCGTAAGGTCCCAGGCTTCCACGACTGGCTTGAATCGTTCGATGGTCCTTTCAACTTCTCGGGTTTCTAGCCCCTTGTCTGTTTCATACTCTTCTTCAATGGAAGGAAGTTTGGCTTTGGTTTTGGTTGTGCTGCCTTTAATGGCCCATCGTCGAGTGTCGGTCGTAATCAGGGAATTATTGAGGAGGCCGGCAGCGATCATTCTCACGAGATGGCCTTTCCGTACTGGCATCAGAGGGGTGCAGAGTGTTTGTGCGGGAAAGTGCAACGCATTGTGTACCGCGGGGTCATGCCAAATCCCATGCTCACGGACTTCTCGGAGTTGATCTTCTGGATCGATCCAATCCGAATAGAACACGTCTGCCGTCGTGGATCCTGCTGGTAATGTGATCGTAGTCTGTGTATCGGGAGAGCCGAGTTCATCCCATTGGATACTGGTTCCTGCGAGTCGATCGATCTCGTAGCGGGTCTTGGATGTTTGTCCTCGTGTCCCGAGTACGATGATTTGGTTGAAGCGTTCATATTCTTCTTTGGGGAAGCGAAAGAAATGGAGGCGGCGAAAATGAGCAAATAGATACTGTTTCAATTTGAATGAGCATTGTTCTTCTTGAATGACCAGGATCATCAGGCCGTTCACCTTCAGGGTCCCTGTCATGTGGTGCAGCCAGATGTCCTCGGATCGCGTTTTATAGCCTTCACTATCGTACGGAGGGTTGAGCAAGCAGACGGTGAAGTGCTCGCGTTGAATGCGTGCACTGAGCCCATCCGAGCAGAGTGTCCGATCGAGTATGTGAGCGGAGGCTTCAACCCGTCCTTTATGGATCTCACATCCGTAGCTCGTGAGCTTGAGGTGTCGAGCGATTATTGAGGCAGCAACCCCTTCTCCACAGCAAGCGTCGAGTAAGGCTCCCGTGCCTGCAGGACTTGGTTGAAGGTGTTTCAGGATTAGATCAGCCACGCGGGGTGGCAATGGATAAAATCCGGCCTTCGCCCTGCCCTCAAGATGCATGGGTGTCTTTCTCCTGAAAAAAAAGTGTGAGTGAACGGATGTTGTCGTTACGCGGCGTTACTGAGGACGGGCAGGTGTTTCTTCTTGAGTAGCGTGCTGATCTCGTCTCGTAAGGTCTTGATATCGGGATTCATGACAAAGCACCGGATATTGTGACCGGGGAGTTCCCTGATCCATTTCCGGCTGTGTCCGAGCTGCCAGAGAGCGGAGAGCCATTCCGGCAGGATCGGGTAGGGCACCAGTCGATCGAGAATGGGACCGAATGACGCAGGAATCTCGTCGAGACTGTCAGATCGTTGAATCAGAAAGGCCGGTTCTCCCACTGCAATTGAGTATCGCGTTGCGGCTCTTGGTATCAGGAGGCTTGAAACTAGGCCGGAAGGGAGCCGTCGTTGATAGTGGGTCATGGGCAGAAAGGGATGGATGGGGATGCTGATTCGATGGAGATGCCCGATGGCTCCTTCATTGTGCAGAAAGAGGTTCGAGACCACCGATTTGATGAGCGTGGGGCGACCGACGATCGAGATCGCTCGTAAGGCCGGTGTGTGGTGTTGCTCGTCGTACGCAAATGCCTCGACGACCGCCTCAAAGCCCTGGATTGAGATAGTCAAAGGCGCGGCGGTTTCACTATCCATGGCGATCCTTTCGAGGTTATGCGGCAAAGAGGCTGAGCTGGTCAACGGCTTGTCGAACTGCTTTTGCAGCCTCCGCCTGTTTGGGGCTGGTTAAGCTGGTGCTCTCGGTTGAAATTGTGGGTGCGGGGAGTGCCGCTGGGATAGGACCATCGTCCACGGTTTCCACGTAGGCCCGTGTGGTGGCGTGTAGTTCCTGGAAAGCTCGTTCGGCGCTCAGGATTTCCGGGTTCTTATCAAGCAGAAACTTGATCAGGGCGAGCGTCAGATCGTCTTCTTGTTCAAAGACGCTAATCGCATGGCTGACCAGGTCTCCTTCCGTATGTAGGGCGGCTTGCATGCCTCTCGCGATGAGTGCCCAGGCTTGTTGTTGGAAAGAGGAGGCATAGAAACTCGCTGACACCAGAATATCGTTGGTTTGTCCAATTCTCCATGACCGACGCGAAGCCTGGCGAACTGTATTGATTTTGTACTCTGGTTCAAACCAAAAAATACGCTCGTATTCCAGGAGGTCCAATCCCAGTTCGACTAATTGCGGCTGGCAGATCATGGCATCGAGCCCACGTTTCCGTTGTTCGCGCAGCCAGCCCATTCGTCGCCGTGCGCTAATTGAGGCTTTCATCACAGTCGCGCGATATCCTGCCCTTTGGATGATGGAGGCCAGCCGGCCGGTGATATCGCGTGTTTCGGTATGGGTACAGTAGACCATGGTCCGGAAGCCGGCTTTGACGTTGATGGCGATGTGGTCCAGTAATTCTTGTTCTTTGGGGTAGATGATATCGCTAGGCAAGGCGGGAAGTTCGAAGAGGACGTCACCGAATTTGTCGGTAATCACTTCTGGGGCAATCATGCAGCGATCGGGATAGGCCAGCAGACTTTGAATCGTGCTCGAGAGGAGATGCCCGTCACGAGATTTTCTGGCCTTTCGAATCAGTTCCTTGGCTTTGTTTCGTAACTCGCCATAGTTGGCAGCCAGGGCGTCGTTGAACCGGATCGGCAGCACTTGCTCCCTATATGGCGGCAGGGCAAGGCCGAGATCCTCCATCTTCATGAAAATGCATCGTTCGATCAGATAGGGGATGAGGGCAGGTGATATACCGGGTCGCTCCCGGACGGTCACATACACGCGCCGACGGGATTGTTTGCCATGTTCGATCACCGTATCAGTGTCGAGTGTCGTCGTTCGTTCTTCCCAGACCCCGAAGGCGTCGATCCACTGTTTATCGGCATGGTAGGGGAACATTTCGCGAAGGTCCGGCACTAGCCGCCAGAGCAGGTAGAAGAGCGAGGTGGATTTTCCATTCGAGAGTGTCCCCGTGAGTCCGACCACTTTCTTGGTCTTGCCGATCAGATTGGCAAAGACGAGGCCCTGAGCAGAGCCCTTCCCTTCAAGGGTATGCAGCTCATCACCGATCAGCAGATCAAACTTAAACGGGAACTTTCGGCAGATGAAGTCGCCGAGCGCGACGCGTCGAGGTCCTTCGGGGTCAAATGTCCAGAGGACACTCTTACACTGTTTGCATTTGTCTTCAGCACTGAGTGTGTCTGGATCAAGGGGGATGTCTTCTTTATCTGTGACTGGAGTCCAGCAGTGGGGGCAGACATAACGGGTGATTCGTCGATCCTCAACCTTGTAGGTCTTGGGAATGATCGCTGGTTTTCTCGCGTATGAAAGCTTGGCGCGTTCTCGCGACATGATCGCAAAGAACGGCCTGTCGGGATCGATGGGAGCTTGTGCAGCGGTTTCCACGCCACTGATGGATTCGAGTATGACGACACGCGCATTAGGAAGAACGGCCAGGATCTCTTCTTGCCATTTGTCAACAAGGTGTGGTGGGACCACAATTAAGGCACGCTTCGTGTGCTGAAGTCGGCTGGTGGCTACTCCCATTCTCGTTTTGCCACAGGACATTTCTGCCACTGCAATCGCGTCTTTGTGCGTCGAGAGACGGAGCGCAAGTGCTGCGGAGCAATCCAGCTGGGCGGGGAAGAGCGGCTGTTTGAAGACATGTTGTACATACTGTGACTGGTTCCTGTGCTCTGGCTTGAACCTGGGCTGCAGCTCCGCCGCTGCCGTGGCGCAGAGCGAGGTATGAAATTGGTCGATGAAGTCCGTGATCGGGACATGCCGAGACGTCATACCGAGTCCTTTGGTGAGATGAACATGGTGATGCCAGAGCAGAGGTGTCGCGGCTAGCCGGCGGTGTGTTGTAGTGCGGCGTGATGGATACCGGTTTTGGCGAGCTCGAAGAGCGAAATGCGTTCGGGCTTCGCCAATAGAAGTCTGTGAAGATCCTTTTTCTTGGCGTGATGGTGAACTTGCACTTCGATGGTATGGATGCCGTGTTTGGTGAGGGATTCCACCAGCTCCTTTTGGACTCGAGGGCCTTTGTCTTCCTCCGGGTCATTGTCCAGGGCCAGGTAGACGATCTTGCTGTGTAGTCGCTGCACGTAGGACAGCAGTTTCTGGGCTTGTCCTAAACCATTGAGGGCACAGAGGGTGAAGGAAGGTCCAAAGAGTTGATCGCCTGCCAGACAATCAATAATGCTCTCAGTCACTAACATTGGCGCGTGGTTCCGTTTGAAGATCCAAGGAGAGCCGATTCCTCGGAATAGTCGTCGTCGGTCGACGGGCACATCCCGCAAGGATCGGCACATGAGTCCCTGGATGAAATGCACATTGGGGGTGGGTAATGGAAAGGCGATGTACGGGAGATTCAATTCTCCCAACGGCAACCAGACTGCTCCTAGATGCGTATAGTACGGAAGACGGTGCAGAGCGAAGTAGTTGCGGAGTTCTTGTTCGCGTTCCTGCGTCATGGCCACTTTCGCGCCGTAGTAGAGCTTCCGGGCATATTGGATTCGCTCACGATCGCTGGTCGTATTGTCAGGAATTCCCGTAGTCGGCCGTGGAATGACGGGGGCATTGCCAGGATTGATGAGTCGTTCGATCGCTTCTTTGAACGAGAGATTCGAGTAGCGTTGTAAGAAGTCGATGAGATCGCCATGCTCCTCCCGTGCGAAGTCAAACCAGACCCATGCTCCTTTGACAAATGAGACGGAGAACGACGGGTTGCGATCCTCTCTCAGGGGAGAGTGATAGAGCGCATGATCTCGCCGGCTTTGGACCGGTCGGTGTCCCAGTTGGTGAAGATAGTCGATCATGTTGATCTTTCTTGCCTGGGCAATGTGTTCAGGAGTGATATTCATCGCAACCCATCGTCCCTTCTCTCAGAGTCATAGCGGATGGATACAGGATATTGTCCTGGCGGTGTTCTAGGTCGGAAGTGCGCGTGCAATGAGATTACGCGGCTTCGTCGAAGCGATACTGGCGGGATGGCTTGCTCACGAGGAGTGCATCAAGCCGCTTTTCGACATCCTTCATGCCTACTTGAATCATTTCGGCAAGCGGCTGATTGGTTCGGAGTTCCTTGGGGCTGACCCCGTTTAAGAGTGACTTTGCCTGGCTAACCACGTCCGTGAGCTCCGTGTCCTTCCCAAGGTTCTTGGCATCGAAACGACCCAGAAAGTCGAGGAGGTTGTTCACCGTCGAGGCCTTAAAGCCTTTTTGGGTGCCATCTGCGCGCGGAGTCAGTCGATTCCGGAGATGTCGGACTAATTGCCGCATGGCTTCGCGGAGAGACAGGTTGATCTCAGCGAGCATTTCTTCCAGCTTCCGCTGGGCGTTCTCGGTTTCTGTTTTGAGCATGGCTTCGCTGATCGAGGCCATGGTGACCGGCAGGTCCCAGGTAATGTAGTGCGCTTCGATCCAGAAGGCCGTTTTGACCGAGTCCTCGTCGGGATAGTCGGTGGCGTCGTAGGCGTCTTTGAGGCGTTCTTGGTCGGCCGCGACTCGAGCCGGGTAGACCTGACAGAAGTAGTCGATCAGGGGGGCCAGGTCCTGTCGGCCTTTGGTGAGGATGTCATTCAGCTCTTGCGTGAAGCTGATGGGGATGAGATAGACCCCTGATTTCATGCTGGAAGGAAGGACGAGTGGTTTGAGCTGGCTTCGGATCTTGTTGTACAGCTTTGAGATCGCCGTATATTCCTTGCAGTTCAGGATCGACTTGGTCACCCGGATCAACGTTTCATCGGTGTCGATCGACAAGACCTCTTTGGTCTGGAGACGGCGTTTGCTGCCCAGTTTATGAAAGGTCAAGATCAGGCAGATGGCATTCTGCCAGAGCGGGGCGAATGGCTGCGGAGGAATCGGGAGAGACGCGGTCTTCATGGGCATTCCCTTTCATTCGTGTATGTGAACATGTTCGTGCGTGTGAACATGTTCGTGCACGGTGTCTCGTGTTGTGATCGTGACCGTTCCGCCGGCCAGGCGGGCGATCATGCGGATGGCGTCTTCTGCGTTACCGTGATTGGGCAGGCTGATGCTATCTGTAGAGATCTTGATTCGTCCGCCCGGTTCAATCTTGATGCGAATTGCGTCAGTCATTCGTATCCTGCTGTGGTGTAGGGTTAGTAGTGTGCCATCACAAATTCGTGTTCTTGTTCATTCACAGCTTCGAACGTCCATCCGAATTCCTGGGCCGCAGTTCGAAGGATGGTCTGGGCGCAGGTCATGCTCAATGTCTCGATCAGGTGCTCCTGCCCGCTTCGTATCGTCGCTTCATGATTGGCGATGGTCATGACTTCCCTTCCTGACGTTCTGATGACCAGTCGGTCTTGATCGCCTTCGAAGCTCCACCCCAGCTGCGTGAGAGCCTGTTGTAGGATCTCGTGATCGGTGTGGGGGAGTGAAACGGTGACCTGTTGTTCGAGGTAGCAGGGCATTGTGTACCTTTCAATCGGTGTTGGGATCGACTACCGGTGTACGGATGTGAGGCGACTCGTTGCAGTGGTTGAGATCATCGCAACGGCGTTGAGCGAGGTACCGATACTTGTACCAGCCCTGGTATCGCAAGACCCTGATTCTGGGCGGGGTGATCGGCCAATACCCGATGCCTTCGACATCCATATGGTCTTGGCGGTCCACAATGGGAGGAGAAAGCTTGATCGTGTATCCGTACGGTCGTGTCGGGTGTAGCGCGTCTTTGTTGGGAATGACCGAGTAGTGCCGGCGCTGGGTGAAAGAGTCGGTCACGTCCTCTGTGTCGGGACAGGGCTCGAGCGTCATGGTTCGTATCTCCGTCATGGTGAGGTGGGAGCGGTGTGACTGCTTAGTCACGAATCTCGGACTCTTCGTGTCTGAGCTGGCCTGACAGACAATCGATGGCGATCTCAAAGGGGACTCGTAGTATCCTCACCGTCACCGCGTGGGGGACAGATTCGAAATAATGGCGGAGTCCGTTTTTCAGTTCTTTCATTCCCCGCATGTGTCGCGTCGGCCCTGTTCATCCCGCCCATTCCTTTGTTTCAACCGGCTGTAGATGGTCCATGCGGCTTGTTGCCAGGTCCGCATCCTTTTCAACGCCGTCGCTTTTCGTGCCGTGAGTGTGGTTGTGACGGATCCCTCTCTTTTATGCCGCGTCTTTGAATTTCCGGTCAGGCATGAAGGAGGAATCGGCCTTCTGCGTCCTCTGGTACACCTTGCCTGTTAAGACGGACAGGTAGGTGCTATGTGCTTCGTTTCTCAATTTCTCGATGCGATCTTTCTGGCTGGTTGCAATCGGGATGATCTTTTCTGCTGCGTCCTTGAGGGAGATATTCAGCTTCCAACTGAGGCGTGCGCATCGAGAGATTTCATCTCCGCTCCAATTGGAGGACTCTGGCAGGTCATAGCTCTCGGGGATGTTGTATTTCCTGAAATAAATCGCCCAAATCAGACGGGCTTCCTCTTCGGTGGGCAGGTCGGCATACCACGTTCCCAGCGAGAATCGTCGAATCAGTTCGCCCGGGAGACCTGAAATGTCATTGGAGGTGGCGATGAACAGGGTCCGATCCTGTGAGATCGCCGAAATGATATTGAGGGCTTGCTCGACCTGGCGTTCGGTTTCACCTAACAATGAGGCTTTGAGTCGGCCGAGGTTGAGTTGGATGGCTGGGATCCCGGCTTCTGAGGCGGTCGCTTTTGCCAACAACGTTTTGGAACAGCCGGGGACTCCTACTAACAGGGCGCCGGCCGCCTGGTGGTCCTGCATGTAACTGAGGAGATTCCCCATGATGCCTTTGCCGATCTCGGAGGTTTGCTGCGTATTCCCGGCTGAGGAGGCCAAATGTTTCTCGATTTCGTCCAACACGACGATGCAACGGGGTGCTTCTTTTCCCTTGATGACTTGTTGGAAGAACTGTTTGATGCCGGTGAGTCCTCCAATGTCAGAGAAGCGCTCTCCACCCCGCCAAATGGTCAAGCCTGGGGTGTCGTCGATGATTTGTCGCTTCCGTTCCCAGAGGCGATCGAGATTTACCCCCTTCGGGGTCATGGAGAGGGCGACGACTTGTTCGGTCGTGAAGGCCGCGAGTCCTTGGACGGCTTCCACGGCCTTCCCCAGTGTTTCTTCATCAGGAGCGGATAACTTTGCGTGCGCATGCTGATCTTTAACGATGGATTCGAGCTGTGCGGGTGACGGCAACGGTTCATCGAACACAATGATGTCGTTCGAGAGATCGGCGGGCAAGGAGATCCCGCAGCTGAGCAGGACGAGCATGCGGCCGTTCATTTTGTATCGATCTCGTAAATTGGCGATCCCCTGTGCCACGAAATCGTTGTTGATGAAGCGGTGCGCTGAGTAGAAGAACACGATGCCGTCCTGTGACAGGTTTTCCAGCATCCGAAGCGCTTCAGCGGGATTGATCGACGTATTTTGCTTTGTGCCTCCACTGGTGAGGTTGGCGTGATCGGCCAATCCTTTTTCATTGATCGCGACCAGGCCGTGACCCGCGTCCCATTTCAGGAGTGGGAAGTCCAGAAGGTCGAGCGCATTTTTTGTTGTCTCTGCGGCGACCTTCTTGGCATCGAGCAAGGACCACATGAGAGCACGCATGGTGGCTGTTGAGTCGGGGGTGTTGACGGCTACGAGGGGGACCGACACGCGTCGAGCCTGACGGAATTGTGACACGATGGGCGAAAGTTCAGACATAACCACTCCTTCTGAGGCTAAAGAGAACATACAGACGAGATCGGAGCTGACTAGTGCGCAGGGCTTGCGTGTGGCGGTACCGATTGAAGTTGAGGAGGTGTGTTCATGAGGGCGGCAATCCGCTTTCCGACCGTGATGAACTGGGCGTCGTCGCCTTCTTGATAGCAGCGATCGCATTGCGAGATCATGGCCATGACGGGCGTAAAGCGAGGATCTTCTTGTGTGAGCCCATGTGTGAGATCGAGAATCCGCCGGTAGCGTTTCAACCATTTATCCTGCGTGGTATCTGACATGTGCTTCTGTCCTTTCATGCCGTCGAGCCCGTGCGTAGAAACACTCCAGGCGGCGAGGGTGTCTCCTTCTCCTGACAGTTGCGCGACACCCACTATTTGATCGAGAGCGATCGTGACGTTGGTATCCAATCTGATTTGACTGATTGGTGTGGCATCGATGAAATCAATAATGCGGCCGTCTTGGAGTGGGTGGTTGGGCAAGTGATAGACAACCCGCCAGTGTAACTGGAGTCCGGACGGATGCCGTTTTTGGGTGGCACGCGTGCCCGTAGAAGATCGTCTCTCGTGATGTGGATTGGGGGATTGCGTTTGTAATGGGGTCATACGGGACTCACTATCCGATACAGTATGTGGCGTTGGTGGCAACTCAGCCTCCTCTCTGTTGATTTTCAGGGATAACAGAGACAGTTAATTACACCCCCCGGAGGTCGATCCGCAGGAATCGCATCGTAGGCACGTGCCGCTTCTGACCAGTGTGAACTGCCCACAGGTGGTGCAGGGTTCTCCTTCGTACCCTTTCTTCTTCGCGATCGCGACATGTGCGCTGGGGTTTGTTATCCCTGAGACCTGCATGGCCACTGGGAGATGCTTTCCATCGCCAGTCTGTGTTGCATAGGGTTTCACCGAATCTCCTCGAAGATCCTCTGGCGCGACCGTGACCTGGGCTAACTCCTTGCGACCAAGATAATTGATGCCCAGATCGCGGAAGATTAAGTCCATGATCGATGTGGCCATCTTGATGTTGTCGTGATTTGACACGGGTCCATTCGGCTCAAACCTCGTGAATACATAGGCGTTCACGAATTCTTCCAGAGGCACCCCGTATTGGAGTCCGAGGGAGATCGCGATGGCAAAGCAGTTCATCAGACTCCGAAATGCCGCGCCTTCTTTGTGCATGTCCAGGAAGATCTCGCCGAGGGTCCCGTCTTCGTACTCTCCGGTGCGAACGTAGATTTTGTGTCCTCCGAGAACGACCTTTTGAGTAATGCCCTTCCGTCTATTCGGTAATGGGCGATGTGTCCCCCGTCCCTGTTCAAGGACCTTGGCCGCAAGCGCTTCGGCAACGGCTGGGATGTTGTGGTTGTCTACTGCTTCTTGCAAGGCGTCTGGGCCGATTGCGTTGAGTGGCTGACTGAGTTTGGATCCATCACGGTATACCGCGATACATTTGACCCCGAGTTCGTATGCCAGGCGGTAGACTGCTGCGATATCATCTGGTCCTGAACTGGCCGGCATGTTGATGGTTTTGCTGATCCCTCCACTGACGAATGGTTGAATGGCTCCCAGCATCCGCACATGTCCTTCCGGGCTGACACAGCGCGTGCCGTGATTGCCGGCCGGTACGGCACATTCGAACACACGTAGATGTTCTGGTTTGAGGGATGGGGCTCCCTCGATGGTGAGGGTGCCACAGGCCCACGTATTGGCGATCTCGACGTCCTCCTTCGTGAAACCCAGGTGACTGAGAACGTTGAAGCCTTTCATGGACAGATCTTCTTTTCTCATGTGGAACTTGTCCATGCACCATTCGATGCCGAGGGTTTCTGGTGTGATGACCATGGAAAGATCAAGACTGCGTTCCAGCGCCTGATTGATGCGTTCGATCGCGACGTCCGTCACCCCGAGGTCTCGGAGGCGTGTGATGTTAATGATCGGACAATGTGCCAACGAGTTGTGCCCCGCTGCATAGGTGACGATGTCGATGATGTCCGATTCGGAATAGCCGAGTGTGCGGAGCGCGTGAGGCACGGAGTGATTGATCAGTTTCATGGTCCCGCCTCCGGCAAGGATCTTATGTTTGACATGCGCGAAATCTGGCTCGATGCCAGTGGTATCGCAGTCCATGACGAGGCCGATGGTGCCCGTAGGCGCGATGACAGTCACCTGAGCGTTTCGATAGCCATGAGCGAGTCCAAGTTCGTGTGCCTGGTCCCAGGCTTCTTCGGCCCATAACATCAGCGCGCTGGGACAATGTGTACGATCCAGAGGCTGAACGGGACTGGTGAGAGCATAGAAACCGGTGCCACCACGAGCGGCACTTCGGTGATTCATGATGACGCGTCGCATCATGCCTTCGTTGACCTTGTAGCCGTCAAAGGGACCCAAGTCTTTCGCCATTTCCGCGCTCGTGGCGTAGGCATGACCGGTCATGATCGCCGTCAGGCCGGCTGCGTAGGCTCGACCTTCGACGGAATCGTAGGGAAGTCCCCTTCGCATCAGCAGGGCGCCGAGGTTCGCGTAGCCCAACCCGAGTTGACGCAATTGGCCGGTTCGTTCAGCGATCTTTTCGCTGGGGTACGACGCCATGTGGACTGTGATATCCAGCGCGATCGTCCAGAGACGAATGGCGTGACGATAGCTTTCGATGTTGAGTGCGCCATCCGGTTGTAGGAATTTGACCAGGTTGATTGACGCGAGGTTGCAGCTCGTGTCGTCGTTACTCAGATATTCCGAGCAGGGGTTGCTGGCATTGATGGGGCCATGAGCCGGCGTGGTGTGCCAATCGTTGATGATGTCAGAGTACTGCACGCCTGGATCCGCACATTGCCAGGCAGCCAGACAGAGCCGGTCCCACAATGCACGGGCTTTGACCTGTTTCGCGACGTGTTTATTCGTTCGATTGACCAGGGGCCAGAAGCCATCAGCGGTGAGCGTGTCCATAAAGGCTTTGGAAATCCGCACACTGTTGTTGGCATTTTGGCCGCTGACTGTTTCATAGGCTTCGCCTTCCCAGGCATAGGACAACACAGCGAAGTCGTAATCCTTGATCCCCTTCTTTGCGAGTGTGAGGACGCGTTGGAGATAGGTTTCCGGGACATTCGCTGCCCGTGCTGCTCGAATGGCTACATTCAGCTTGGTGTTGTGTTGGGGGTTGGGCTGGACAAGATCCCTGCCATCGTCGTTGACCCAGCAGGCTTGCAGGACGGCGGTCAGGTGCTTCTTGCAGAGATGAGAGCCAGCGACCAGGGCTGCGACTTTGTGCTCTTCTTTGACTTTCCAATCGATGAATTCTTCGATGTCCGGGTGATCCAGGTCGAGCACCACCATCTTGGCGGCTCGACGCGTGGTTCCGCCTGACTTGATCGCTCCTGCCGCTCGATCGCCAATCTTCAGCCAGGATAGTAGTCCAGACGATGTGCCGCCTCCAGAGAGGGATTCGTTCTTGGCCCGCAAGGTCGAGAAGTTCGTTCCACTTCCAGACCCGAATTTGAACAGTCGCGCCTCACGGACCCACTGGTCCATGATGCCCCCTTCATTGACCAAGTCATCGTGGATGGCTTGGATGTAACAAGCCGAGGCCTGCGGGTGTTCGTACGAGTTGGCGATTTGCTCCGTTTCGTGAGTTGTCGGGTTGTATCGCCAAAGGCCCTGTGCCGGTCCCGCAATCCCGTATGCGTGATGGAGCCCTGTGTTGAACCACTGCGGAGAATTCGGGGCCGCGATCTGATGTGCGAGCATGTATTGGATTTCTTCAGAGAAGGCTGTCGCGTCCTCGTCGGAATCGAAGTACTTCCCATCCTTCCCCCAATAGACCCAACATTCTGCGATGCGTCGAAACACTTGGCGGGCGTCCGTTTCGCTTCCCGTAGGGCTGATGTTCTGGGGCAGTCCAGCTCGTCGCATGTACTTTTGAGCCAGGATGTCGACGGCTACCTGAGACCATGAATCCGGGGCGAGAACTGTCTGACGTTTGGTTTCTTCTCCCTTGGCGTTCCGTGAGACAGAGACTCGGGGCGAAAACGTCATGTCTTCATATGGCGTCCGGCGTGATTTCGTGAAATGCCGCTCGATTTTCATTCCAACTCCTTACAAGTATTACGAGGGACCAGGGTCCTATATGAAAGAAATACCGAGTGACCAGTCCCGGGCGCTCAGGGAACAACCTTTTCCTCGCAATTGGTGCCGCTTGGTTGGGTCTGGAGGCTTCCGGATTGGGTCTCGATGCAGGCTGGTATGACTGAATGAGGGCCAGTCATCTAACGAAGGGATCGTCGATGGCAGGAGATATGTTTGACAACCTGAGGGAAATCAACGCAACCGGTCGATTAGCACCGATCCATCCTTCAGCGACGTTAGTCGGGTTTGGCGTCAATATGTCAGATCATCACCATGAGGGAGTGATCGCCATTCCCGATGCCGAGCGGGGAGGTCATTTTGGCTGCTTGGGAACCACCGGGATTGGAAAGACCCGCTTGGTTGAATCTATTGTGGAACAGGATATCCGCAAGGGGTATTCCGTGGTCATCATGGACCCGAAGGGTGATATCGATCTGTTTTCAAAAATTGCCCAGGTGGCGGCGGAGTCAGGACGTCTTGATGAGCTGATGTTCTTGAATTCCATCTTTCCCGATAAGTCGATGTACATTGATCCGTTGGCCGATTTCTACATGGAAGATGAACTGGTCAACCATGTGGTGTCAGGGATCAAAGCCAAGGACGATTTCTATATCTCGATTGCCCACGAGGTGAGCCAGGTCATTGTGGCAGGGCTGATTAAGTTGATTCGCAGTCAAGGGGAAAGCGTCAAGATTTCCTTTTCGGACATCTATGACCGCTTGGGATTTAGTGATCTGGAGCAGTTCAAGGAGGCGCTTCGCGCCATTCCCGGGACGGATGAAATCTGCCGGCGAATCGAAAAGATCTGTCATGGGCCCGGTGTGGCAGAACATTTTCACAAGATCTCGGCATCACTCAGAACGATGCTCTCCGCGCTGACCTTCGGGAACGTCGGTCGAGTCATTGGGAAGGCACGGACCAATGAGTTTGTAAAGCGCCTGCAAGAGGGGAAGCGGGTCATCATGGTGGTGCATACAGGGAGCTTATTGACCCCGCGCGCCAGCGTCATTTTTAGTCGGGTGTTTGTCTCGATGATTCAGAGTATGGTCGGCCGATTTTTTGCGTCGGGCTTAAAGCTCAACCCGCCCTTATGTCTTCATATCGACGAAGGTCATAACGTGCTCTACACAGGGATCCAGGAGTTGTTTAACAAGGCGCGCGGTGCCAACGTGTGGATTAACTTCTATACTCAATCGAACGCGCAGATCTCGGTGGAGGTCGGTGATGATATGGGCCGGAGCATCGTGGACAATATCAACTCCTGGCTCTATTTCCGTGTGAATCATGCCGAGACAGCGCAACATGTCGAAGACAGTTCGCCGCTTGTCCAACGGCCTGAACCGATCATTTCCGTGGCGGGGCATGTGACATTGAGGATGTCAGATCAGCGATTAGTGTTGCGCGATCGGGTCATGCATCTCATGTCGCGGTGGTTCTATATGCGAACCCAAGGGCATTGGTTCAAGGGGAAGACCTTGGACTCGAGTGCGTCGTATGTGAACATCACATTTCCGATTATCGGTCCAGGGAAGGCGTAAATTAGGCGGTGTAAGCCAACAGTGCTCTGTGGAATGTGTAAGACAGTTGCTGAGGGTGGTGCTGCCTGTTTTCCTCAAAGGATTGTTTTATCGATTCTCCCAGAGTGGTAATCCGATCGGTTTGTCTTCTTTCTTCATTGGCCCCGGTTCACTGATTGATTGTTGAACACGGAGAATCATGGATCGTTTGACCAGTCCCATGAATGTGTCGTGAGAGTACACAAGAACTTCATCGGATCCGGCCAGGAGCATCTGGTCGAGTGCTTCCTGCAGCGTCGTCTGTGAGCTGACCATCAGTTCCTGCCTCAGTGGGACAACGTGTGGACGAATTGCTCCTTGGCTCGCTTCAAGCCAAGTAGGATCTTCGCGAACGTTTTGGTAATGCACTAGCCCGCTCACTGTGTCACCGTCCATCACTGGATAGACTTTGTAGCCGTGTCGCAGGAACGTGGTTTGAAGATCCTGCATGCTTGCAGTGATAGGCAAGGTCCGGACGTGGTTAGTTGGAACCATAATCTCCTGGACTGGCCTGGTCAGCTTGCTGCTTTGCTGCACGGTCTTGTAGGTCCCCGCCGCGATGATCCGCAAAACAATCCCAACGATGATGAGCCAGAATGTGTTGAATTGAAGAATGATGCCTAGCCCACCGAGCGCCATCATCCCGTTGCTGATCTGTTTACTGAGTCTCGCCATTTGTTCCGCGGCCACGGCGTAAGATCCGCCGCGTGCCCAGAGAAACGCGTGGAGGATGCGTCCTCCATCCAACGGCACGCAGGGGATCAAGAGGTTATAGGCGCCTAACATCATGTTGACCTTATAGAGTTCACGGACAATAGGATCCGCGCTGAAGCACCAGAGAATCCCCGCGAGGCCAAAGGAAAAAACCGGTCCGGCTGCCGCCACAAGCGCTTCAATTCTCGGTGTTTGTAGTTCCCGATCAAAGACGGTCCACCCACCGAGGATGTGCAGATAGATTCGTTTGATTTGGTACTGATAGCGACGGGCCACGACCGCGTGAGCGATCTCATGAAAGAGCACTGACGCGAGGATGAAGAGCGTGGCGACGGCGCCGGCCGCCCAGTGCGCTCGCATGGGCACATCCGGCAGAGCATCTTTGAACATGGCCGTGGAGAGGGCCCACGTCAGCAGGCAAAATGCGACAAGCCACGAGTAGTGAAGACTGATCGGAAAACCGAGTAAGCGAAAGTGCATGATGACCTCATAGGCGAAAAGGAATGGGGAATGAGGGGTTATGGAGCAGAAGCCACAAGGCTTCCGTACTCCCGGCCTGTTGGCGAATCGCGACCCGAAGTCGTTCGAACACAGCTGGACCCCACGAGCTCTGCTGGGCCTTCAACTGACGAAGGCACTGACGTGTAAAGCCTTGTACAGCGTTGGTGGTGTGAAACATTCTCGGGGGCAGCCCGTGAGATCCGAAGAGAAAGAAACGGAGCGTGGGTTGGATGGCGAGATCACCCAAGATCATGTCGGTGCCCAACCCTGCATTGATTCCATCGATCCAGGCTTCATAGAGACGGGTCGTCTGTGGGGTGGCCAGGTTGATAAGCAGGAGGATCAGGAGGACATGTTCGACCTGAGAGAGGCCTAAGCGCAGGGTGACGGTCAGGGGATCAATGACCAAACTGCTATGACGGGTGTCTTCTCGAATCAGCAGGGAGGTTTCATCCGGTGCGTGCCGGGGACGGTAGCGTGATAAGGGCACGGCGCCGGGCTGGCTATGCCGAATGATTGCCGTGGGGTCTCGCGGATGGTCAGATCCCGAGTCGTTCATCTCGAGATACAGCATTAGGCCTTGCCTTGCTTCGTACGCCCGCGTTTGACCGTCGCGCCGTGTTTATCTTTCAACAAGGCCGACACCTGTGAGAGTTCACTCTCGAGCGACTGCATGCGCGCTTGGAGCTGCTCCTTGTAAGATTTCGGGGTGCCATTTGTATTGATGGGAATGGTATCTCCCGGCGTGACAAGTTCCCCTTTCCATTCACTGGTGACTGTGTGAAAGGACCATCGTCCTTTCGCAATGTGGTCGATCGTCCCTGCGCCGGCGAGATAGCTCATCACGGGCATCACGTCATTCATCTCGTCGCACATGCAGACCATGATGAGGTAGCCTGTCGGCGCGACCAGATTGAAGGACCGAAACTCCCGTGTCTTACTTCGGCCACGGCTCGTTTCAATGATCTCCCCGACATTGGCGGTAAACACACACTCGTTGTGGGCATAAAAGCGCCCGGTCGGCGTGGTGTCTAATGGAAAGAAGTCCCGGTTCAACGATTTCCTGCTCGGGTCCCATGTGACGCGAGCGACAAACAGCCGGTCGTTCCGGAAACTTGTGGCTGTGAAGCGAAAGCGAAAGGTCATGGCGGTGGTCATCGCCCCTCCGCGGCGTGGAGTGCGGTGAGGGTGGGTTGTGGGATGCTGCGAATGAATCGGCACGGTTGAGTGAGGATTTGCTGGGCGCCGTGGTGGTAGTGCTCGACGGGATACAACATCGTCAGCTGATCTTTCGCCCGAGTGACCGCGACATAGAACAAGCGCCGTTCTTCTTCCAGGACGGGTTCGTCGTACCAGCTTCGAACCGGGGGAAATTGTCCGTCCAAGAGCCAGATGACAAAGACCACTTTCCACTCCAGTCCCTTCGCGCTGTGGATGGTGGAGAGGGTGAGGTGGCCGTCCTTCTGGTCCCGGCTCCCATCTTTGCTCTGATTGGGATCTAACGTGATGTCTTGAAGAAAGACTTCGAGCGAGGGGTTGTGTCCGGCCAGTTCCGCCAGTTTCTTGAGATCGTCCATCCGGTGCTCCGCTTCGGTGCCGTAGTCACGGCGTAACAACGGTTCGTAGTGATGAAGGACCAGATTCATTCGGTCCATCACCGGGATGGTTTCGTCTTGTACGGACCGGATCACGGCCGCGAGGTTGCTGAGGGCTCGCTGTTGTTTCCCTCCGGTCTGTTCGAGCACATCCAGCGGGTGCGGGTGAGCCTCCATGGACTCAATGAGACGTTGGGCGAACTTGGCTCCTACGCGATCGATGAGTAGTAACAGGCGGTGCCAGGCTCCGGCATCGAGCGGATTGTCGGCCACACGGAGGTAGGCCAGTACGTCTTTGACGTGAGCAGTCTCTGTGAGCTGAAGCCCTCCGTATTTGACGAAGTGGAGCCGGTGCTTGGTGAGACAGGCTTCCAGTTCAAATGAGTGAGAGGAGGAGCGGAAGAGGACGGCCATGTCTTCTAACGAGACTCCTTGATTCAGGAGTTCAAGAATGCGAGTCGCGATGAATTGGCTTTGCGCGAGTTCCGATTCGCAGGTCACGAGTTCAGGCTGCGATCCATCTTCTTGCGAGGTAAAGAGCTTCTTGGGGATGAGCCCCTTGGCGTCCTGCAAGATGTGGTTGGCGACATTCAGAATCTGCTTGGTGCTTCGATAGTTTTGCTCTAAGCGGAAGATGTGGGCGTGGGGGAAGGACTTGAGAAAGCCTTTCATGCTGTCGATCATCGAACCGCGGAACCCGTAAATCGCTTGGGCATCATCTCCTACCACCATCACGTTCTGATGTTCGGACGCCAAGAGTTGGACGATCATGGCCTGTAACTCCGTCGAATCTTGGTATTCGTCGACGAGAAGCGCTTGGTAGTGGTGCGCGAGTCGGAGACGAGTGGGGGCATGAATGCACAGCAGTTTGTAGAGCAGCAGGAGAAGATCGTCGTAGTCCAGCCGATGCTGTTGCCATTTCGTATCCGTGTAGACTCTGTACAGCGCGACGAGTTGAGGAGTGTGTTCCTCGAGCCAGGGGAAATACGTGGCGACGACGTCGGGAATCGGTCGCAACATGTTGGCGGCGCGACTAAACACGGCCGCAATGTGCTGCTTTTTCGGAAAGCCGGTGCGAGACGTAAAGCCTCGTTTGCTTGCGAGAATGTGAATCAATCCAGTGGCGTCGTCTTCATCCATAATGCTGAATTTGTTGTGAAGCCCGATCGCTGCGCCATAGATCTTGAGCAAGGTGAGGCCCATTGCGTGGAAGGTCCCGCCTTGGATCTTGAGCGGTGATTGGTTCAGGAGGACTTGCGTCCGATGGATCATTTCGTCAGCGGCTTTTCGGGTAAAGGTAATCAGAAGAATCTGTTCCGGCGCGACGCCTTGATTCACGAGTCCGGCCACACGATGGATCAAGGTATGGGTTTTTCCGCTGCCGGCTCCCGCCAGCACCAATGTGGGGCCTGGGGGGGCCAGCACGACTTCTTGTTGTTGGGGATTCAGCCGTGCCGATAGTGCGATGCTTGAGGGCGTACTAAATGAGAGAGAGGACAGTTCGCGTACGGTCTCATGGGACCGTGCTGGGACCTGGGGCCATTGATGCAGCCACGCCGGCACTGGACGGCCCTCTTCGGGAGGCGCAATGGGTTGCCCTTTCCGTGTAGGGAGGAGCGAGGGATCTTGTTCAACTGAAAATAAATCATCTTTGAGCGTAGTCGCACGAAACACGACGGCCTCCATGTGGGTCACTCTTCAGGGACTGATGTGAGAAAACTATTACTTGGGAGAAGGGATCAGGGTGGTAGAGAGCTTCCGGATGTAGTCCGAGTCGCCTAGACCCAGTACGACGGCACAATGATGCGGCGTTGTGGTGTCGGTTGGCTGCCGGAAGGCTGTGAAGTATGTGCAGTTCACGCAGATCTTCCAACTGGGCATCGTGCCCTTGGAGGAAATCAGGTGCCATTGTCTTGTGAGCACGGCAATCAGGTCCGCGAGGGCCGCCGGGGAACTTTGCGGGATGAAGGCCAACAAGAACTGTGGCCAGCTCCAGAGGCGCTCGAACTCTTTCCGTCCGCGCGGGGTCATGCTGAAGACCGGTTCGCCATCGGCTGGCTCTGGTGTCGACTGGGTCAGGAAGTCGTGGTGCAGCAGGACGCACAGTGCGCCTGTGATGGCGCAATTCGAAAAGTGTGTACGAGAGGCGATCTCTCGACGTGTCAACGGATGTTCCACGTTGGCGATGATTGCTAGTAGATGGCGGGCAACTAACTCGTCGTTGGACCACCTGGGGTACTCGACGCTCCAGTTGTAGAGCGCCAGTTCGTGGAGAAGGAATATGGCTCGTTTTTGGTGGATCGCCAAGGACTCGTTTTGCGTGACGGCGTGACTCGCTGCCTCGCTCGTGGTGTGACTCTGTGTCGGTCGTTGTTGTGGTGTGAACATGATGGTCTGCTGTCCTGGTAACACAGCAAATTCTGTATCTGCAAGGGTTCATCAAAAATAGTTTCTGTAAGCCAAGGCAATCACTAGGTCTGCCAAGGGGCTCCCTGGGCCGGTTGAGGGAGATCCCTAGGTGGATGGAATCATGTCAGCGCCGCCGGCGGCCGTGTCCGTTCCGAGAACTGTTCGGTCCGATCAAGCTCAGTTTGCCGTTGTCCTTTGCTCCTGCGGTCTTTCCGCGACCAGTGCCCGACGGGACCTGTCCATCATGGTGAGGCTTGAGTGATTCTTCGATCTGTGACAGGGACTGCGCCAGCTCCTTGAGGTAACTCATGGCCTTTTCGCGATCGGCTTGCCCGAGTGCTGGCAATTTGGCGGCATAGATCGTGAGGCAATGCAGGAAGCGCTTGCTGTACTCCAAACTATTGAGCAGTTGTTCCGGTGAGAGCGTATCGGCATTACTCATGCGCTCTGCCACTACAATATGGGCGGCTTTCGCCTCTGCTGTTTGTCCGGTCACTTGATGCTCGAGAGACTCCACTTTCTCTTCTAGGTTGCTGATTGTCTGATCTCTGTCCTTCAGCGTCTTCGACAGTGTGGTATTGATCTTCCGGATTTCCGCGATCTCTTCAGTGGAATTCTTCCTGAATTCTTGGATCTGTGATTCAAGCCGAGCGATCTCCTGCCTGTGCTGTCTCATGCCTTCGTCTGAACCGGCTGGGAGGGTTGGTTTCTTCTCTCCACCAGAAGAGGTTTTGGCCCCACGGCCGTTGAGCTTGATGCGGTCTGCGCGATCGAGCCATTCCCTGAGATAATCCTCTTGTTCCTCAACAGAGGCCTGGGCGAGCCTGAGTCGCACTTCGTGCGGGAGGATAATCAGAAGTTCTTGGATGCCCGGGATCAAGCGGCTAAAGGCGGTCTCGCGCAGTGTCTTTTCCTGCTGTTGCAACCGGCGCCGGTCGCTTTCGCTCAGCTGGCGACGGTGAATGTTGTCGAACAAGGCAGAGATGCGTTGTTCGATGGTCGTCGCGATGCGACAGGGAACCTCGGGGAGGCCTGTTTCGATGGCGATATCCTGCCGATGATGTCCCGCCAGCACGACGTAGCCTCCATCGCCTTTCTCTCCCCACCGTTCAACGATTAAGGGGGTATGGATTCCGGCTATGACGATATCGTTCTTGAGGGTCTGGTATTCATCGTCCGTGAGCGGCGGAAACAGGTTTTTGTACTCCGGGCGAGTCTTGAGTTGATTGACAGGAATCATGACGCTTTCCATGTAACGCTCCCTTGGTGAAGTAAATGGTTTTGAGGTGATACACCGTGCGCGCAGGGATATGGACTCCGCGATAGTGGATGAGTCGGCAGACGTCGACGACGGCCGCCTCCGGATGTTCTCGTAAGACGTGCAGAGCAGCTTGTGTCCGTTCCGGCAGGCGATCCCACAGCGAGGCGGCGAGGTGTCGGGTGGTGGCGATGTGCTGTGCGGTACCGGACAAGTACCGCAAGGGGATCACATACGGCTGCTGACCTCGGAATCCTCCTCGTTGTTTGTGCTGAACCGTGGCGTACCACGTGGCGGGGGCGAAGGCGAGAAGCCCCCGTAAGGCGGGTGGCAGGAGTCCGTGTTGAATCCCTAGCCATCGATAGAATTGCCTCCGGCCCATCGAGACTCCCATGTGAGCGAGGAGCGTGCGAAACTCACGAATCGTGAGGTAAGTGTCCCGGAGTCCGATTTGCTCAGGGCGTGCGCCCATCCCCAGCTCGTCACAAAGTTGAACGGCTAGAGAGCGTAGGTTCTTCACACACAACTCCGATCGACAGTCATCAGATGTTCGGGGATGTCATACTCAGCCGACTCTCCGTCTGTGGGGTCGGCGTGTTCCTCTCCTTCAAAGAGGGGGACGATGCGAGACACGGAACGCGCCTCATAGCCGTTGGCTTTGATTTCACGTCGTCGCTTCAAGTAGACGGTCCAGGGCAATGTCTCGATCAAGCGGTCATGCCGATCGCGAATCTCGACGAGTTTGTTTTTCCCGGTCACTTTCTTTTGGAAGAGTTTTTGGAGGTAGCGGAAGAGGAGACTTCGAAAATGTGCCCGCCCTCGCGAGAAGTCCCAGTTGGCGGCACAGTCGATGACGGCCAAGTATCCTATCTGGGTGAAATCGTCTTTCTCGAAGGCGCGGTCGAGCGCAAAGGCGTTGTACCGAAACGCCATATAGTGAATCAGCTTTTTGTTCTCTTCGTACAATTCGAGGATGAACGACTCAGAGAGTTCTGGATCGGCGGGAATGCGGTGGGGAGCCGGTGTGGCAACTGATGCATGGAGACCCATAACCAAATCCTCCTTCTTGACGGACTGACTACGACATTAATAAAGGGAGCATCCGTTCACTGAACAACGAGAGTGAGCGAGAGCGACTCCGTTCGAGATGTTTGTGCACGTAGCTGTGAGCGCAAGCCGCGAGAAGTTCGCGTGAGACGAGTTCTCGATGAGGGCGTTGGCGTTTGGGGGCTTGCTGAAGGCAGAGCGTGAAGAGTGTCGTCAAGGGCGGAACGGAAGGAAGTTGATCGGTCGTGATGAGTTTGCGGAACCAGACTTCGTTGACACGAAGTGCTTGTGCAAACTCGCGGAGTGTGAGTTGGATCTCCTGTTGGATGGCTTCGATGATTTGCTGGGGCGCGCGCTTTCTCGCCATGTCATCTCCTTAGTAACTGTCGGCGACGGGCCTTCGATAGGGTAACAATGCTGTTACCTATACAGGGTAACAATGCTGTTAATAAAAAGTAAACAACTAACTAGTCATTACCGGATAAGACGAAATGTTTTTTCTGATTGACAGGGAAATTGAAGTAAATTATAAGAATAACATCAGCTGATTAGGGATATGACTAGGATGGTTAGGCTCTAAACTAGTCCTGACGGAAAATGGCATACGCACCCATAACAATATTGTTACCTATAGCTGGTCACAATCCTGTGAGTGGTCAGGAATTCCTGTGAGAGGGTGGTGAGTGAAATGGCGGAACCTACGATTCACTTCTTAGTGAAGCAAGCCCGGGAGCGGGCTCATCTTACACACCGTCAACTGGCTGCTCGTCTGGGATGTGCCCACAGCCACATTATTCAAATCGAACGAGAAGTTGCCCTGTCTCGGTCTGGTACCGGGGATGGCGGCAAGCGGGGCAAGACCGAGAAGGGGCTCTTGCCCAGTGCGGAACTGATTCGGAAAATTGCTGAAGTCTGCGCGCGCAACAAAGAGGAAGAACAGGTCCTGGTACAACGCCTGCTCCTCGCACGTTCGCGTGAGGTGGTTCCTATTGAGATCCGTCCTTTTGTCTCTGAGCAAGTCTTGCTCCCGATGTCAGAACGTTTCCGAACGCGGGTACTGGCCGATGTGGCTGCGTCGGGGCGTGGCTCTCTTCAGGAAATAGGCGTGCGTCTTGGGGTGGGAGAGCGATTAGAGCTGGTGTTATCCGGAGTAGGTCGCTTGTCGGCGCTGGAAGTGGCAGGGCTTGCGAGCCAGCTTGGTCAGTCGGTTGAGGAGTATTTGCTTATGGCGGACTACGTTTCGGAACGCGCGGGTCGTTTATTTGCTCAGTATCCTGGCTGTATTAGTCTGTTGGAAATGTTGGTTCAGTTGAAGCCCGAGACGAAACAGGAAATTGAGCAGTTTCGTGTTGCGATGGAAAAGCTCTCTCAGAAATCTACGTCCCCAGTCGTGGCAGGCTAACACTTCCTTCTCCCTTCTCATGAATCCTGATTTGAGTGTGGGCGAGCATACGAAAGCATTGTGTTCTTCAGCTCAGAGTGGATTTGATTCTAACAACAAGTGTGACAGAGATAATGGTCATCTGTGAAACAGCTGGCTTGTTCGCCTCCTTGTAATAGCCGTGGGCTATACGTCGTGCAGGGGAACAATGGATCTCGGATGCCGGGGACCCTAAGCGTCGGTGGCCCTTCTTGGGGGAGCCTACCCGTGGCACGCAAAGAGGCAGCGACTGCGTCAAACCCGTTGTCTGATTGTCATTATTTCTGGTACCCCGTGCAGCATGGTGTTGCGCAACTGAATGTGCAGTGAGGTGCTGTGACTGATGGTCGGATGATCTGGGAGAAGGATGGGAGGGGGGATGGATGATCCGCTACATTTGATAGATACGGCCGATGAAAATTCCGCCTAAGACGCCTCCTCGAAGAGAAACCAGAATGAGTTGCAAATAGATGCCCACGGCATTCTTGTTTTCGTGAATCGTTATGTTTGATCTGGTCAAGGCAGTGCAAAATGGCCTGACCAGATCGGTTCCATTGATCGTGGATTGTCGCTAAAATTCTGCCCCTTCAGGTGGCGGGGTAGGAAGGGGCGTTGTTGAATTGACTGCTGCTGGAAGTACGATCTCTTCTTCTTTCACAATGTCGAAGGCAGAGAAATCCCCAGCCTGAAGTTGATTGATCAGGTTTGATGCTTGTTTGATCGTGTAGCCTTGCGTGTGTTCTGTCACTTGGTCTTGCGGGATCTTCATGGACCCAGCGAGTCGACAGAGGAAATCGAACTGCGCCTGGGACATGGTTTTGGGTTCCCTAGGTTCAAGCCTTTCCATTGCATTCCCTTGTAGTGTGGAGTGAGCTGCTTTCAAGGAAGTAGTATCGGCTGGAGAGTTTCCGGTCGTGGATGGAGTTGACTGTGCCAATTCACTTTCTGTCTGCTGAGCTTCCTGCGCGGTGGTCGTGGTGTTTGTGGCTTGAGTGGAGGACAGTGTCATGACTTCAGGCAAGTCCTCTTCCGCCACAATCTTGGCATCTGTATCCGCTGCGGGATTGATGTCCAAGGGGTCCTGGATCTCGATTGATTTCAGTTTCTTGAGAACGGTGGCGGTTTCCTGCTTCAATTGCCTGCTTTCTTCCAGTGTGCCCTCATATCGAAGGACCAATGGGTAGTGCGTTTCGGATCGGTTTTCTCGGCGCCGCGTGAGAGGAACACGGCGGAGCTTGAGCGGGATATTCGCGATGCGCCCGAATGTCATGTAGAGGAATTCGAAGTAACTGTTGATGCTCGGGATACTGTCCTGATTGCCCGTGTCGATTTGGTACAGTCCCCCGGATCCTACCTTGGGTAGCATAACCATGAGGTTGGCACGCGCCCGGCATTTCCGCTGATCATAGAATTCGCATGTACAAGCTCGCGGTTCCCATTTGAATCGCTCGTTTAACCGCGAGGCTTGTTCGCCGTTGCCGATGCATTTCAGCAACTGGTTCTCTCCGTACAATTTGAGGGCCTGTGGAAACATTTTCGTTTCATCATCGGAAACGAAAATGATGTCCAGTTCTGTTGGCTTGGGTCCATAGACGTGTTCGACTTCCGATGGCACGACGAAATAGGGAGTCTCCTTGGGGTAGAGGCCGTCTTTCCCATTTACTCTCACCCCGAGTTTAATGCGTCCGATGACAGGCACCCTGCGTCGGTCCGAGAGCCCTTTGATTCTGTGGAACGGGATGAATGTGCTGATTCGTGCGTCTTGGGTCTTGAGTGCTTCGCCCATGGTGATCTCCTTCCGTGAGGGAATGAATGTTAGCTAGCCAGGGATTCGGTTTGGTTCCTCTGTTTGCGTTTCAGAGCTTTTTCGTGGAAGCGGTACACCTCTAATTCTTCCTTTTTCCGGGTTGTCTTCGATCGTTCGACGAGATCGGTCGGCAGCAGGCTTTGGTCAAGCCGTTCTTCTGTTGATTCATTGATGGCGAGGACATAGCCTTGACCCTGTGCTCGTTGGATATGTTGGCTCGTGAGTTCCAGTTTCAATAATTGTTTGATCTCTTTGAACCGCTTGTTTTTAGGTTTCAGCTCAGCCTCCAATTTCAGATATTCCTCGATCGTCGGAATCAGCTCCGTGCGTAATTCCGCAATTCCAGTCAGGGGTTGACGGACAAACCCCTCCCAGCACTGCGTCCGGTATGGACAGTAGTGGCAGTGGTAGGAATCGTCATTCTCGAATGGTCGGGTAGGGAGTGTTCCAAATTCTCGGTGTGTTTCGATCTGGTCGAATTTGGTCATGGCCTGCTTGTACAGACCGATGAACTCCTGGTTGGGAAATGTGTGCTCGCCGTTGGAATGGATGGTCTCTACGACGGTTAACCGGTCGGCGTCGGTGTCGTACCGCAGGCGGAATTCAAGAAAGGCGCTTTGATTCTTGTTCTTAATGAGGAGGAGGCACTCATTGATTTCCGGGTTGATCCGTTGTACCCCGGTTACGTACATCGCGCATTGAGTGAAATGGTTGATGGGATAGTCGCCGTTGGAGAACCGGGTAAAAGTGAAGTGTTCATGACCCTTGAGTTCGAGCAGACGGTCGACACCGAGCAGATCGGTCACGATGCCATCGATCGCGCCGTTGATGTCATAGGTCTGGCCATTCCAGGTCGTCGTGCCACAGGTGACGCGCAGTTGGCGGCTATGCAATTGAAAGACGGTTTTCTCGATCCAGTTCAACACGAGCTCTTCGTGCCAAGTCCCGTCGTCCAACACGACAAGGAATCGTCCATGGGGATCCTTGCCGGCGATCTCATTGGCTTGGTACGAAAGCTTTCTGATGCAGATCTCTGGCCCGGCGTTGGAAGGACGTGGTCGATAGGGCCACTCTTCGTAGCCCATCGCGGCAATGGGATGGATCAGTTCAGCAAGCATTGGTTGATCCTTGGTGAAAATGGTTGGGAAAGGCCACGACAGAGATGGAGTGGCGCGGCCAGGATTGAGCTGGAGGGGTCTAAGGGTGTTCTGGGAGGGATCGATGTTCTGTTAATTGCAAGATTCATTTCCTCGGGTGATGAATGTTGCAAATCATGGGAAGAAAAAGGGGATTACTCCATGACAGGGGACGTGACGATAGCCGGATATGTCACGATGATTAGGTCGACGATCCGAACAACTGCCAATGGGTCATGGTGAAACGGAAGATTCGTGTCTTTGTTTCTCGGGAGTTTGGAGAACTGTCGGTCGCTGCCAGACATATTGTTTGGTGTATCAAGGAGGAAGAGATATGTCGGACGAGGTGTATGAATCGCGTGGAGCAATTGAAGTGGTCCTGGACGAATTTGTGACGACCCTGCGAGAGAACCCCCTTCAGACGTTGAACTATGCCTGGTTTGAAGGTGTTTCCGACTGGCTCTTGGCCCTGAAGCCTGAGAATGCCTATGTGTGGTTCTATCGATTAAGCCAGGAACTTGAGCGGCATAGTGTGGTGCACGGTTGTCATGCCAATGAAATCTTGATCGCGTTGATGGAACGGAAACTCTATGGTCTCCAGGTTCGGTAAGTTAGCCGCGTTACAGCGGATAATGGGGCTCCGTCGTCGATTGAAGCCGGCGCGTTGGAAGCAGGTTCCGTCTCATGTGAAACAAGCGGACCCTCCTCCGACCGTGGAGCTGTTTGGTCAGCCGCCCGTCCTGGAATTGCCAGGGCGACTACCGTCAGGCAAGAATCAGGTTGGCGTGGCCTGTGGAGAATCGGGACAACAACGGTATTCAAACACGGGTTTAAGGCATGCGTTAAAGATGTAGAAAAGGAGATTCTGTTGCAACCGCGCCAAGCTCGCAGGCGTATGCCAACAATAATTTGGTGACCGTGGAAGTGGAATATGTGCCCGGCGATCTGCTCACTCGTGATGTGCCGGGAATTGAGGACGCGCTCTGGCACTTATTGGAGCGATCACGGGTCTTGCTGAATGATCGCTGCCCGGTGAATGTGATGTGGAAAGCGGCGTCCTCAGACCGTGACTCCCTCGTGTGCGTGTGATGATCCTTCCGGCCTCCTGGTCGCTGCGGTGTGAGGTGATTGACCCTCAGCGTGATGTGCCAATACTCGTCCTGAAGTAACGGATTAGTAGTACTTCACTGTTCGCCTTCCTCGGCTCGTCCGTATTACCTCAATAGATCGATTCTCTTTTATCATTTCCGACTGAGGGTTTGATGAAACAGACATTGTCTGTTGTTGTGCTGTTTGCCGTGTTGCTGACTACAGCGAGTGTCCCTTCTCCGGCATGGAGTTTATCTATTGTGAATTTGAATTCAGGCTATGGGACGAGTCTGGATGACGCGTATCCGGTTCCAAAGGGAACGTTTGCCGCGCAATCGGCTCTTCGGACCGACCTCACGGAGAACGCAGTTGGTACCAAAGTAGGACGATTACGGGCCACGCATGATATCCGCCTGGGTGTGGCGGAAGATATTGAGTTCACGGCAGGTGGAACATCATTGCGAGGGTCTTTGAATCCTGCGACGGTCGAGGATCCGCGCTCCTTTAGCTTAGGAACAATGGTTCGCTTTTACAAACAACCAGAGCCAGGAGATTGGAAGCCGAGTACCGCGATTCGAGTGTCGAGCTCTATTCCTTTTCAGGGTGATCGGAAGAACCCCACTTTGAGAGGCACTCTTGTGACCTCCTGGAATGTACGCCACAACTGGTGGATTAGCGGGAATGTTTGGTATGAAGTCGTTCCTTCATTCCAACCTGGTCAATGGATTCCTGCTAGAACGAGCCTCTTTGGCGTCAATCTGGGGGCCGTCAAAGCTCTCGATGAGTCTTCAGCTGTCGTTCTTAATGTCCGCGTCATGCAGGATCCGCTCAAAACAGATTCGATGATAGTCGCTCCCGAACTGGGTTACCTGGTGGCTCTGGACAAGAAGTGGCAGCTTAGCTTGGGGGTGAATCGAGATTTTCTGGGAACGACAGGTCAGGCCATTGTCCGTGGAATGGCGGGTCTGACCTTTACATGGTGAACGTCATGTCTGATACAGTTTCCGATGCTGCGACGGGAGGTGTTATACGCTGCGATTACCAGGGCGAAGGAACGGTTTGTCTCTATAGGCTCACTAAGGCCTTTCATGTTGCGGTAAAGAACCCTGAGTCTCTTCATCGTCACAGCGGACTGTTTCGCGAGTTGCCATCTCCCTCTCACATCCCTGCTCCATCGGTCATTCACTGCGCTCTTTAGTTTTCTGCTTTCGATGTTCCCGTTGTCGTAGGTCCCAATCCGTATAACTTCAGTGTGACTATAAGCGCTGCTGTTATTCGGCAAATTCATCAGAGCGATCATCGGCTCAGGGGGTGCTGAGAGGGACTATGTCGACAATGAGTTCCCGCTATTCCGTTGGACAGGGTATTGGGATGGTTGCAGGAGTGTGTGCGGTACTCTCTCTGACTTCTTGTCTCGCTCCCACCAGGAGTGACTTGGCTGATCGGATCAATGTGTGCGGGCAACAGTATAAAGCGAAGGCGACGGTGGTCACGGTCGAAAAGCAGCCCCAGTGGCTGATTACGGAACCGCGTACCTGTGTCGATCACCCTGTGTTGAGTCCTCAGCCACAACCACGAGGTGAGGCTATGAAGAAACAAGAATTGGCTCCAATCAAGACGGTCGTGATGGGCGTTCTTCAGGGGCTGCCTCGCTTTGTTCCGCCAGGACAAAGTATCCCTGCCGCGGGTATTGCCGTTGTGGCTCCTGTCCTCCCCGGTCCTGTCCAGCAACCCCTGGCTCCTATGGGTGGTGGACAGGGTCCATCGATGCGTACTTGTGAAAATGGCAGCGAGGTTGTGCGTGAGGTGATTCAGTTTGCTCTGGGGTCGAACGTGATGACTGAGTCTGAACGCGCCAAACTTGCCCGATTTCATGGAATCCCTGTCTCGTATTTCCATCTTGAAGGGTTCACTGATCCAACCGGATCCGTGGCGATGAATGAGACGCTGGCGATGGAACGAGCACGAGGGGTTTCACGCGCCTTATCCGAAGTCGTGGGGAAGCAAATGCGCATCGAGGTCAGTGGCCGTGCTGGCTGCTGTCACAAATCGACCGACGCTACAACGCGGCGGGTGGAAGTGACAGGTGTCATATGGAAGCCTTGTCAGCCATTGATCACGTCTGTTCCGTCCGTGAAGCCGACGAATATGGTGTCACCTATTGAGCATAAAGGGGGGACTCCTTCTATGGCCAAGTAGCAGGCGTGCGCTTCCCATTTGGTTTGGTGCCTGTGAAGACAAACATAATCCGAAACGTTCCACACCAAATGGAGAAGTACGTCTAAGGAGGACATCCATGAAAACGATCAGCAAGTACGCAAAAAAAGTTGGGTCAGTGGCAATGGTTCTCGGCATGGTCATGTTCGCCAGCTTCGTGGTGCTGGCAATCCCGGCTCATGCCGGTGCGGATGCCACATTCACGCCGCTGGTGACGTTGGTGACCAACTACATGCAGGGTTCGCTTGGCCTGTTGCTCGCCCTTGCGGCGGCCACCTATGGGCTGGTGTCGGCCATCGCCGGCCGCTGGGGCGCCATGTTCGGTGGGTTCGGCGTAGGAGCGGGATTCTTCTACGTTCCGACGATCCTTCCGACCATCGTGACGGGATTGCTGTAAGGGTTCGCTGAGATGGAGCGGCTGCGCGCCGCCTGGTTTCTCGCTACGGTGGAGACACCGGATCGCTGGGTCAACGATAACTGCACTTCAAACCGATACGTGCGTCTGGGGAGGGCGTTCATGAAAACGATCAGCAAACATGTAAAGAAATTCGCGTCGATGGCGATAGTTCTCGGCATGGTCATGTTCGCCAGCTTCGTGGTGCTGGCAATCCCGGCTCATGCCGGTGCGGATGCCACATTCACGCCGCTGGTGACGTTGATCACCAATTATATGCAGGGTTCGCTCGGTTTGTTGCTCGCCCTTGTGGCGGCCACCTATGGGCTGGTGTCGGCCATCGCCGGCCGCTGGGGCGAAATGTTCGCCGGGTTTGGCGTGGGAGCCGGATTCTTCTACGTTCCGACGATCATTCCGACCATCGTGACGGGATTGCTATAGCCGGTATTGAGATGGGGCGGCCGGGCCGCCCCATCTTTCTTCCCAAGGAGGGACTGCTGTGGGTACCTTTATCCCGAGATACATGGATGCGCTTCCCCAAATTCTTTGGTGGGAGTTGGATGAACTGGTGATTCTCTTTCTGTCTTTTTTCCTCGGTCTGATTACACGCCAGCTCACCACGCTCTTGATCGTCGGTGTCATTAGCACATTCATTCTTGCGAAGCTCAAGAACGGCAAGAGTGATGGCTTTATTTTTCATTTGGCCTATTGGTATGGCGTTCCGTCTTTTGCGATCAAAGGCGTGCCTTCAGGGGCGATTCGGGAGTTCGTTGAGTAGGAGACTGTGATGAAAATCGAACTGTGGAAATCATTGTTGCATACCAGGCAGATGCTCATCGTGTTTATGGCGTTGATCATCCTTCTATTGTCTGGTGCGTTGGTAACCAACGGCATCTTTCGAAGCCATGAAGTGCTTCACATCGTGCCGATGCAGATTCAGCAGGCGTACTCGGCGAGTGCCATGGATGGGGATGAACAGTATCGGAAGGCCATCGCGCTCTCGCTATTGCCATGGATTGCCAATGTCACTCCCGCGTCAGTCGAATACACCCATAAATTGTTCATGAGTTATGTCCCTCCAGATTTGTACGGGGTCATGGGAGAGTCGCTCGGAGCTGAAGCGGTGTATGTGAAGAAACATAACTTGAACCGAGTGTTTTTCCCAACAGCGACTCGGGTGAGCGGAGACGAAATCATCATTCAGGGAATGGAGCGCCGGTTTGTTGGCAAAACTGAAACCCAAGAGGAAGAACGTGAATATCACATCAAGCTGCGTTTTCAAGACTGGAAGCCGTGGGTTGTTGCTGTGCGTGGTATCCATCTGGATCGCACTAACAACGCCGATGGAAAGTCTGGCGAGTCAGAGGCTGGTCATAACGGGTGACAGTCCGCAGCAGATCGTCCTCTCCAGTCGTGATCTGAACGTGCTTGTGTTTCCCAGCCAGGTCACGAGCGCTGTGACCTCAAAGACGGACCTCCAGGCTGACAAAGATGGTCGGAATGTGATCGTCCGTGCGCGAACCGGGCCTGCCGATTTAATCATCACGGCAGGTTCCCTCACCTACGTGTTTGAAATCACTGTTCGGCCTGCGCTGAGCGCGCAGATGATCAATATCGATGACTTTCGCGGTGCCGCTATGGATCGTGACGCGGATCCGATCCGACATGCAGCTGACTACCAAGATGGGTTACTCGAAGTCATTAACCTTGTGGCGAAGGGTTCGATTCCAAAAGGTTACTTTGCCTCGACGATCCCTCAAGAATTTTATCCCAAGTGGCTCGAACTCAAAGTGTTGAATGCGGTCGAGTACAGAGGGCCGAAGTACCGTGTCACCGTCTATGTGCTCGAGAACATCGCGCAGACCAAGTACACGATTCGTCAGCCTGAATTCTACACCGGTCGTCAAAAAGCCATTGCGCTTGATCGTCAGGTTGTCGAACCGGGTGAGCGTGTAGAGATTCTGATTACCGATGATACGCCTCCTATTCGAGAAAAGGCGGCACCGAAGATCGATCCAGATTCCAAGAACTAGTTTGGGAGTAGGGGGGAGATTTGCACCATGACGACCTTATCCGGACAGACTGGCCCGGTGTTACAGCCGGGCGATCCCATCAAAGCGGAAAAGACGACCCCATCGTCGAAAACCTTAGTGACCGCGGCTGTGGTGATCGGATTTGTTGCCCTGGCGATCGTACTGAGTCAATTTCGTACTCCGCCCGATGCTGTAGTCGCGACAAAGGCACCAAAGACGATCTCTATTGATACTGAAAAGGTTGACAAGGAGATCTTCCTCAAACAGGCCGGTTCCCGGATTGAGGCGTTGGAAGTAGAGAATGATGTGCTGCGTCGAACACTGGATCTTGACCATAAAACTCAAGATGAGATCAGAAAACAGATCTCTGATTTATCAAAGCAGATCGGGAGTGTCCAGCGTTCCGGCGGAGTGACATTCGCGCCCGGCGATGGTAAGGGCGCTCGGCCGTCCGGCATGCCTCCGCTGCCGCCTCCATTGGCCCCTGGAGGGGCGTCTGTACAGCCAGCGGCCTTTCCTCTTCCGAAGGGTGGTGTACCTGGTGCACTTCCAGCAGGGCGTCCGGGCGCAACGGGTGTTCAGGCCGGTGGGGCCGTTGACCTTCCACAAGATGGGATCCGTGTGCTCTTTAAGACTGATCCTGCGACGGTGAAGAAAGCCTCTGAGAAGAAACTGTGGTTGAACACCGGCGCGATTATCCCGGTCAAATTGTTGTCCGGGATGGATGCCCCCGCGAAAACTGCGAGTGGGGCCGGTGCTGGTGGAGCCTCACAAAACAGTCCCTATCCCGTGTTGATGGTCGTTCGGGATCTCATGAAGCTCCCGAATGAAGTCATGGTCGATGCTCGTGAGTGTTTCATCCTTGGTGAAGGGGTGGGGGAACTCTCGAGTGAGCGTGTGCAAATACGAGGTACTGCGATCTCGTGTGTCAAGCAGAATGGCGAAGCCGTCGACCTTGATCTGAGAGGATTCGTCAACGGTGAAGACGGCAAGCTCGGCTTGCGCGGCCGAGTCGTGATGAAAGAGGGTGCATTACTGGGTCGGACGCTACTGGCTGGTTTCGTTTCAGGGATTTCACAGGCATTTATGCCGTATCAGCAAGGGTTCGTTATCGCTCAAAGCCCCAACCAGGCATTTAATCTTCCTTCAGCCGGTCCGCTTGCCATGGCCGGGGCAGCGGGCGGCATGGGACAAGCGGCTCGGTTTCTCGCCCGACATTACAGCATGATGGCTGCCTCGGTCTTTCCGGTGATCGAGATCGATGCCCAACGTGAGGTGGACTTCATTGTCGGGACTGGTCGCGAACTGGTGGATTACTTCCTGTAACGGCGTGAGTTCGTCGGGCAGTCATTATTGAAGGGGGTTCATATGTCGACAACAAAAAGAGTGGGTGTTGGATTGACAGTCGCGGTGATGGTGGTCTGTGAGGTCATCGCATTCGGTCAAGTTTCCCAAGGGAGTGAACGGAGTGATGTACCGCAAATGCTCCAATCCACAATGGAACAGAAGTTTCCGGGAATGAAACTGCGTCGCGTGGCGAAGACTGAAATCCCGAGTTGGTATCTCGTTGAGACTGAGTCGGATAGTCCGGAAGGGCTGTGGTACGTCCATGAGAGTGGTCGGTATGTGTTAGCAGGCGGGATGTTTGACATTCAACTTGGTCGCAACGTGACTCAGGAATATCTGAGAGAGCGGGAGCGCAGAGTGCTTGATTCACTGGATCTGAGCAAGACGATCCTCCTCCAGCCTGAGTCCCCGAAGATTACAAAACCTCTTTTAGTTGTCGATGATCTGGACTGCCCGGTTTGTCAGAAGCTGCATCCGGAAATCAAGAAGCTGGTTTCCTCAGGGATTCCTGTCGCCGTTCTGCTGCATCCCCTGACCACGATTCACCCCGATGCCTATCGGAAATCAGTGGCGGTCTGGTGTTCTTCTGACCGTGCTGCCTCGCTGGATAAGGCCTTGACTGCTCAGCCTATCGAGAATCCAGCACAGCTTTGTCAGCATCCGGTTGATGACATTTTGAAGTTTGGCCGGCGCCTCAAATTGCACAAGACTCCTACTGTGTTCCTGCCGAGCGGTCAACGTCTGGAAGGATTTGTCTCAGCAGAGCAATTGTTATCGATGCTTCAACTCGATGCGTCCAAACCGTGATCTGAGGCTGTGTTTGTCCTCAAAGGAGTAACGTCCCATGATGTCCTCTCGCAGGCAAGTCAATCTTCTGGGCTATGAGTCCATGCACCAGTTCTTCTTTCCGGTTGTGAAGGGGCTCGCCCTCCTCTTGTTGGGGACATTGACTGCGTGCGGAGGGGGGTACCAATCAGATTTCTCGTGCAAAGGCTACCCGGATCAGGCGATTTGCGAATCGGTTTCCATGGCGTATGCGAATCGGTTTGATAAACCGGCAATGGTGACTGAGAAACATGGAGGCAATTCCTCATCTGATCATGGGGATTCGAAAGCTGCGCAGGATCTCCCGTTGCCGGTGAATGGCGCCTTTGCTGGTCGAGCGGAATCCTTTCTCGGCAAGCCGATCGTGACCCCTGCGAAGACTCTCCAGGTGTGGATCGCGCCATGGCAGGATGCGAAGGGTCGTCTCCACGAAGCGACGATTGTCTATCAAGTGGTAGAAGGTCCCCGATTTGTTTATGGACATCAATTTGGAGGCAAGGGAGCAGCCGCGTCATCCTATGGTCGATCTCGCGAGTTTATCCCTCGGAACTCCCGAATGGTGGAGCCGCCGAGTACTCGCAATCGTGCGGGTGGTCCGGCTACGGCTTCAGGTTTGTCGGCGGTTCAATCTCATGAGCCAACCGGAGGTCCAACGGGTGGAGCGGAACATCCGCCTACGATGTCTCCTCTGCCACAGGGTTTGCCGCAAATGCCGGTTCCTGGTGGGGCGTCTCCGTACATGCTGGAGGATGGACCCCTGGGATTACCGACAATGCCATAAGTTGATCGTGGGAAGTCGTGGGGGGGCCTCCATTGTTATGGGCTAAGAACAAGAAAGGTAGGACATGTCGACCATACTAGAAACTCGCGTGAAACAGACAGTTGAGCGGACCTCGTTGAGTGAATGGCTTCCCTATGAGGCTTACGACGAGAAGAATCGTGTCTATCGAATGGATGATGGCCGCATCGGAATCCTATGGGCCAGCCGACCGATCTTAGGGCTTGATGAAGGGCGGATTCAAAAGCTGACCAACTTGTTTGAGTCGGATCTTCCTATCGGAACCACCTTTCAATTCATGCTCCATGCGTCCCCTATAATCGAACCGTGCTTGGATCAGCATGTGGTGCTTGCCGAACGGGGGACTCAGAGCCCCGAACATCATGCTGCTGCCCGTGCCAAGAAGGAGTTTTATCTGCACGCGAGAGATACATCTCTGATTCCAAATCCTCCCCTAAAGCCTCGTGACATCACACTCTATGTCTCCATTACGATGCCGGTAAAGGATATCAATCCTGATGGGTGGGACGAAGAATCGGTCTATCAGGCCTTAGATGGGATCGAAGAACAGCTTCGCACGATGGGACTGTTGCCTCAGCGTGTACCTCCGCTCCAGTTTCTCTGGCTACTTCATGTCTTATTGAATCCCGGCCATTCATGGAACGATCGTCCCCCTGGCTACTCAGATGAGATTCTCCTTCGTGATCAAGCCGTGCGGTTGGATACGGTGATGAACGTCAAAACCAAAATGCTGGAACTTGACAATAAATTCGTCAAGACCATGACCATCCAATCGTGGCCCCTTCATTGGCACGGAGGGCGTAATCGGGAGTTCATCGGTAGCTTGATGAAGCTGACCGATCAGCTCATTTGCCCCTTCTTCATCACATTAAACGTACTGAAGTTGGATCAAGTTTCAGAAAAGGCACGATTCAACAAGAAACATCTGGTGATCTCCAATCAAGCTAAAGGGTTGTTTCTGAACCTCATTCCCGTGTTTCGCTCAAAGCTCGAACATTCCAATGCGATGGCGGTAGAGATCGAGAATAGTCGTCAGTTTATTGGCCAGTTTTTCCAAGTGGCGATCTATGCCGATTCTCCTCGGCAGGCGCAACAACAAGCGGACTCCATGAAGTCCATCTATCGCGCGATGGATATCAATCTTCAGGACGATTTCTTCATTGGCTTGAAGATTTTCCTCTGCGGCCTGCCGATGGCGTTGCCTTCTGACGCCAAGCTTTTGCGGGATGGGTTGCGCCGACTCAAGACGGTGCACACCGCTGTTCCCGCGCATTGTGCGCCATTGGTGGGGGATTGGAAGGGGGGCGGCTCCCCGGTCCTCTTATACACGTCCCGCTCCGGACAGGTTGTCTCACTCGATCTCTTTGCGAATCAACAAGGTAATTATAATTTTTCGGCGATTGCGACGTCCGGTGCCGGAAAGTCGTTCTGGATGAATGACTTGATCGAGAACTATCTGCAGGTGGGTGGGCGTGGATGGATTATCGATGCCGGGTATAGCTACGTCAAACTATGTGAACTTCGCAAGGGCCAGTATATCCAATATGCGAAGCAAGGGGCGAAGCTGTGTTTCAACCCATTCTCCAAGCTCGTGCATTGGGGTGATGGCTCCAGCGCCTATGACGATGATTATGCCGATGAGATGGAGCGAGCAAAGGATCGTGCAGATGAATTCTGGTCGTTGGTTGCGATCCATGCCCAGATGGTGAGTCCGTCGCAGAAACTGAACGATGTACAGATGGCCCTCCTCGAGGAAGCCATTCAGTTCGTCCTTCAGGACGAAGGCAATAGTGGAACGCCCACGCACGTAATGATGCGTCTTCGAGAATCGAAGGATGATCGCGCACAGGATATGGCGTTAGTTCTGCAGAAGTTTTCCAAGGGCGGTATGTACGAGCATCTGTTCAATCGGGTGAACAATATCAATTTTGAAAATGATTTGGTGGTGATGGAGATGGACGGGCTAGGAGACCAGAAAGCTCTAGGCTCTGTCCTCCTGCTCTCGGTCCAGATGAGCATTCAAAGCGCCATGTTTGAAAAAACGAATAAAGGACGCCGTAAGTTCTTGGTCATGGATGAAGCGTGGGATCTCCTCTCGGATGGGGGAAACTGCGGTCCGTTTTTCGAAAAGGCTGTGCGCCGGGTCAGAAAATATGGGGGATCGATTGGAACCATTACCCAGAACATTGATGACTATGACGTGAAGATGAAGGAAGTCGGGATGGCTCTGTTGGGGAATTCCGATTTCAAGCTCCTACTGAAGCAACATCCCGAGAGTATCGAAAGCATGCGGCGTACTGGAAAGATCAAGCTGAACGATTTCGAGTATTCCCTTTTGGAGAGCGTGGACCGGGGAAGGGGATATTCGGAGATCTTTGCCATCACGCCCTTTGGTCGAGGTGTTGTCCGCCTGGTGGTCCCACGACAGACCCAGTTGCTCTACACGACCGATCCCGATGAACTCCATATGATTGCACAGGTTCGAAAGGAACATGGCGAGGATCTGAGTATTACCGAGGTCATCAAGATCATGATTCAAGAGGAACACCGTCGGAGCGGTCAATCAGCGCGGACTACTTAGTTGGTGCCGTCTGGGAGGAATGTGATGAATGCAGATATGGTTGTCACGCAACCCAAAATACAGGTAGCCGGCAGGATTACTCGCTGGATCGATGAGCATCCTCGTGTGTTTTGGGGAATGGTCTTTGTCTATGCGGCGATCTTTACGTTGGCCGCTATTTCTCCTTGGTATCAAATTCATATGCGAGATCAGGAGAGCTGGCCGTTTCATACGGTGTTCTTGATTAAGAAGGGGAGGTTGCCTGAACGCGGGGAGTTGGTAGCTTTCCAGCTACGGGAGGAATACGTCGAGCGCATTGAACCCCATGCTCCGAGAACACAAATACCCGTGAATACGATGTGGATGAAGCGAGTCTTGGGTATGCCTGGGGATCGGGTGGATGTTGTTGAGAATCAAGTGGTGATCAACGGACAACCGGTTGCGTCTGGACTCGGTCGTGATCGTTTTGGTGTTCCGATCTACCTCACGAGTTTCCGCGGGGAGATTCCACTACATCAGTATTATGTCTCTCTTCCTCATCCGCGGTCTTTTGATTCGCGATATTACGGGATGGTGAAAGAAAGTGACGTGATCGGTCTTGCAGTTCCCTTGTTCTAGTCTATCTCGTAAACCTGGGTGTGGGACTTGTTTCGGGGATTCTTCGCCCAGGCGATTCGGCCTCTTGCTCTTACGCCGGGGCACGGTCTTACAGTTCTTGATCATAGCTACATGTCCACGTTGTTCTAGGAGGTTCGTTCAATGATGCCGCTGCATCTCCTTGTAGCCAATCTGGTTCTGGGTCTCGGTATTGTTTCTTCCTGGCCGGTTCTGGCTGGGCAAATGACTCCAAGTCAAACACCATCAGAAAAGACCCATCAACAGATCGCTTCTGAAATTGCGCGATATTCAAGGCAGCACGTACAGCAGACGATGCCGTCGAAAACACCGAAAGAGATGCGGAAGGATGGCGTGTATTTGCTCGTGTCGTTCTCAATGCCTGAAGAAACTCTCAAAGAGTACTTCCGTCAAGCAAAGCAGCTGGGCGCGCGTGTGCTGATTCAGGGCCTGGTGAACAATTCCTTTAAGGAAACACAGACCCGAATCATGCGGATTTATATGACAGCTGAAAATCAGCCCGATGAGTCGACACATGCCGGTATCGCCATTGATCCTGTGATATTTCGGAAAGCGTCCGTGTCGGGAGTTCCAGCGTTAGTCTTTTGGTCTGAGGATCATTATTGGATGGCCTCAGGGGCGGGGAGCGTTGAGTACTTGCTTCGTGTGCTTGCGAGACATGATCGGCAATTAGATTCTTGGGTGGGTTGGTTAGAGCGGCGTCAGCAGGGCTTTTTGCAAGGAGGGCCAACGACAGAACCCAGACCGAAGCTTCCTGCGATAAGTGCGAATTACAAGGTCGCGGGTGAATACCAAACCTTCCAGATTGCTGAGCGGGACATGATCACAATGATGAAGGAAGGCATTGCGAAGGTTGACTGGGAGAAGGTGAGACAACACGAAGAGGAGATTCTCAAGGGGAAGCTTCATCGGGGACCAGGGCTGAAGATCCCTGATGCTCAATCACCCAGGACCTTCCTCGTCGATATGACCATGGAGTATCCGGAAGACATTACAGATCCGACGTCCAAAACAATCTTGGTGAAGGCAGGCGCTCGTGTCAATCCGTTACAGAAGGTGAAGTGGCCTTATGCGATGATCTTTCTCAATGCCGACAATCAGGATCAGGTGCGTTGGGCTCGACGGTATCTCGATGCACACGATCGGATGTATGTGAAGGTGGCTGTGACCGAAGGGGATATTGCTGAAGCGATGAAGGCGCTTGAACACCGGGTCTATTGGGCCGATACGTATCTGCTGCAACGGTTTGGTGTGGTGGCCGTGCCCAGTGTGGTCAAGCAAGAGGGGGAACGGTTGAAGGTACAGGAGTATGCGTTGCGATGATGACCCAAGCCGTGAATGAACCTAGCTGGTTGATGAATGCACGCTGGTTCGGTGTTCTGAAGCGGGGTGTCCTTAGCGTGATTCTGGTTATTCTCTGCGGTCTGCCTTTCTCGGGGGTAGTGGCTCCAGACACTGCCGAAGCCTTTTGTCAGACGAGCACCAATGTTCTTGCCAGCTCGCTCGCTACGACATGTTGGGAGTGTATGTTTCCCATTAGCATGTCGGGGTTCACGCTCTTTAATGCTGGTGAGGACTATACCGTTCCGGCGGTTGGACCAGGACGAGCCCCGTACTACGGGTCTGTTTTGTGTGGTTGTATTTGCTTCAACGGTGTCTGTATCCCCGGACTTCCCTTCGGCATCTGGGAGCCCAAAAACCTGATTGAAGTGGTGCATGATCCCCTCTGTTTCCCGTCGTTGGGAGTGTCGCTGACGGGTGGATTCACCCATATTGGGCGCGGGTCTGAATCGACCCAGATGGACGATACGGAACTGAATCACTCCTTTTGGAATGTTCATTATATCTCCTATCCCCTTTGGTTTCTGATCGGTATTGGGCTCGATATCGCTTGTCTCAATCCGGGGGGGATCGCGGATGAGATTGATGTCGTGTTCATCTCCGAGATTGATCCGTCCTGGAACGACGACATTCTCAACTTGATGCTGTTTCCCGAGGCGTTGCTCATTGCAAATCCGATTGCGCTCAGTGCATGTGCGGCCGATTCACTCGCTTCGTCCTTAGGATTTCCCATCGATGCCTTGTTTTGGTGTGCAGGGTCACAAGGATTTCTCTATCCTCCGGATGGCAACCATTCAGGTGCTGGTACGGATCTCGGTCCCGCTGCATTGTCGGGATTTCATATGTTGTCCAAGCTCGCGCGCGTAGGTGCGGAGGCGTATACCGCCGGCAATGGAGCTCTGATCTGCGATGACTTTCCGACAGGGCTTATCGTGAAGAGCCAGTACAAGTATCAATTGATCTATCCCATTCCAAATACCGGGACGATAGGACCGTGCTGTCAGCCGGTTGGTCGAACCCTCATGATGTGGGGTCTGAATAAATCCATCCCTGCAGTCGGTGAGGATTATGTGTTCCTACTATGGAAGCTCCAGCGATGTTGCATGCTGTAACCCGTGTCGCCGGGAAGGGGAGGTGAGATGATGCGAGCTAGTTTTGGTAAGGCGGAAGTCGGTTTCCGCATCCTTACCATTTCTGTGGTCTTTCTCCTCCTACAAGTCGTGAGTGTCTTAGCCGAAGTCTTTCCCGGTACGATGGATTACATCGATCATTCACGCGAAGGGTGGTTTTTCTACAAAGACCCTCCGGTACAGATGGACGAGGAGGATGACGATGAAGAGATGCCTCCACAGCTCAAGATGCTTCCTGGAGATATTTGGTCGGACCCTGCCAAGCATCGGCCGTTGCTGAAGAAGCTTCCCATTGATGGGATGAATCTCGAACGGCTGCCGGCGATGTTTCTCAAGGAGCTGGTTGACGCGAAGAAAGAAATGGCCTTAGACCTTCCCACCGTCCCCAATGTGACGGAGTACATTAAAGTTCAGCAGGCCGCATTCGATCGGTCGCAGAGGTTTACGGATGCGTATCAGGTGGCGATGTATACGAATCCACAATTGGATTCATCGACGAAGCATCCGACCTCGACCTACGGGCATCAGATCGAAGCTGAGGTCACGAAACAGCAAGAAGAAGCATTGCTCGCGAGTGCGTCCGAAGAGGCCGGCCTGTTCTTCTTTTTCACGTCGACCTGCCCCTACTGTAAAGAGCAGGCCAAGATCGTCAAGCTCTTTGCCGATCAGTACGATCTGAAGATATTCCCCGTGTCGCTCGATGGTCAAGGTCTTCCTGAGTATCCACGGCCGGTCCGGGACAATGGGATGGCCGATAAGATTGGTGTGCATATGGTCCCGACGATCTATCTCGCGATCCCGCACGACAACTTCTTGAAACCCATTGGCGCTGGGCTGATGACGCTCAACGATTTACGAGAAAGAGTGTTGGTTCTTCTTCAGAAGAAGGACCTACTGCTTCAAGAACAGAAACGCAGTTCCTAACCACACGAGGATGCATGATCGGACGCACTATTTGTATTTGGTTCTGTGTGCTGACGTTACTTCTTCTCCCTGTCTTGTCTGAGGCGCAGAGCCTCGATTCTTCTCTGCAAAACATGTTTACGTCCTGGGGTACTGGGGTCACCACACCTCCGGGGTCATATCAGAGCCAGAGCAAGGGGTACTTTAGCGGGGGCGGCGTCTCCGTTCGTACGTTCCAAAACAGCTTTAACGTGTTTTCAGTTGCTCCCCCACGCCTCAGCGTCGGGTGTCAGGGAATCGACGTGTACTTGGGGGCGTTCTCGTATGGAAAGCTCAGTCGGTACGTGAATCTTTTGACGCAGATTGGAACGAGTGCCGTTCTGGGCTATGCGTTTCAACTTGCGATGAAAGCGATTTGCCCGGATTGTGCCGACGTTCTCAATAAGATTGAGGCGGCGGCCCGCGCGCTGAATGTTGCTGGTCGTATCCAGCCTTGTCAAACAGGCAATGAGATTGCGAAGGCATTGTCCGGAGATGAAAGTGCTCAGAATCGTCTCGCGAGTCGCTATGGCGACGCGTGGCAGAAAATGAAAGAAGCCGGAGCCTCTATCGGCGATGTCTTCGAAGATCGGGATACGACCGCTACCCAGACTACGCAACAAGCGACCACGGCGATGAAGGGCACGACCTATGACGTGACCGGAAATCTTGTTTGGGATGTTCTGGGTCTTGCTGGTGCGGACGACATGACAAGGCGATTGATTATGTCAGCAACCGGTACGGTTATTGTCGATGATACGGGCGATGTCCAAACCCGTGAACCAACCCTCACCTTTGAACAACTGGTCGACACTGATACTGGGGATACGGTCAGAGTGTTCGATTGTGGCGGGACACCGGAATGCCTTACCCCTACCGTGGTGGGCGATACCACGGTCCAAGGATTTCACAATCGTGTCTATGACGCCCTCACGAACATCGTCACGGCGATTCAAGCTGGAACTGCTCTGGCGGCCGCGGATATTACCTTGATCAACATGTCGCCTGCGCCGATGTATCGGATGATCTCTGAGTATGGGCGGGATCCTCAGATGGCGGATCAAATTGTTCGCCTCAGTGCAGAAATGATTGCAGCGGATATGGCCTATCAATGGATGCGATGGGCGGGGCAAGAAGTGAGTCGCAATGTTGATGGGATGAAGAAGCAGAAACCGGAATTCCCTGGCGATATTGCCAAGTTCAAAACGGAACTGCGTGCTCGTTTGCAGTTGGCGTCGACCGATCTCGCGAAGCGGGCCGGGATGCTGAACAACCTGAATCAGCTCATGCAGTTGGTCAAGACCGAGGGTCAGCTGAAGTCTCGGAAGTAGTGGTGTCAAGGCCGCGCCGATCAGTCACTTTGACGATGAGGTAGTCCGGTGTGGGATCTTTATACATATGGCAACGGTGACGTGATTAGCCAGGTCATGCTTGGTCTTCGGATCATGATGACCACCGGTCGTTTTGAGAGTCTCTTTCACCTTGCCCTCCTGGGCTTCGTGCTGTTCGGACTGGTCTACTATGCCTTCAATCGCCGCGCTCCTATGCTGCCCCTGTTTTTGGGAGCGATCATTATTCTGTATGCGAGTGTGCGGATCACGGTTGATGTCTCGGTCATGGACCAAGTCAACCCTGATGTGGCAGACGTCGTTGTCACGGGTGTTCCCATCGCCGTGGCCTTGCCGGCGTATGTTACCGGACAAGTCGGGTTCTTTGTCACCCAGTTGGTTGAAGCATCGTTTGCGATTCCTGTTCAATACACTCAGGGGCAATCGACGTACAATCGTCCTCTCTTTGATTTTCAGAAAGTATTAACTGCGACTCTTACCGATTCGGATTTAGCGAGGAATTTGGACATCTATTTCATGTTTTGTGTGTTCCCCGAGGTCGATCTGCAACAGAAGAATCTGGGTACGTTGATGTCTGCTGGCGATCTTCTGGCCGCATTTGCCGCGACGAATAATGCGCTTACGGCTCTGGGCTATGCTGGCGGCACCAGAGAGGCGGCACCGAGAACGTGTCCAGACTTCTACAATATCCTCGTCGCGCCAGCGTTCACCGGGCCTGGTGCGGACTACACCAATGCCATGCGTCTCTTGCGTACGAAACTTCAGCTGACTGCTGCAAGTCCAATTGATGAGATCGGCTTGACTGATGACCTCCGGGCTAACCTCCTGCCAGTAGCTGGTCAGGACAGTACTCAGCTTATCAATAATGTCTTGTTGATCAATCGTTGGCGCCATGCGGAGCATGAAGATGCGAAGCGGAAGGCGGATCCCGCGGAAAGTATCCTGCTTGAACAGCGAGCGGTTCGTCAGGATTTGAAAGAACAGGCGTTCTCCCGATCGAATGTGGCGCAGAAGATGATTCCCATGCTACGGACCATTGTCGAGGCCATGGTGTATATCATGAGCCCATTTATTCTCATCCTCGCTATTTCTCCAGGGATGATGAAGATGGTCAGTCTCTACTGGAAGTGTTTTCTGTGGTTGCTCACATGGGGACCGTTATATGCGGTCATGAACTTCGTTTTGTTCCAAGAGGCTCGCTCCCGATTGGGTGGTCTGTTGGCTGCGGCTACGAGCGCCAATGTGAACATGGAAACGTATGATGCACTGAACGAGTTCATTGCAATGATGAATTCCACAGCCGCCGACTATGCATTTCTGGTTCCAGGCATTGGCTGGGCCTTGGTGTGGGGTGGGTCAGCGATCGGGAGTTCGTTTGGAGCCGGTGCCAAGACGGCGGAAGGTGCGGCGTCTTCAGTGGCATCGCAGTTTGCACGAGGGGAAGGCCGGGCACTTCTTGAAGGTCCAGCGTATCACACGGAGCCTGTCAGTCTTCCACGTGGTCAAGTGATCGGTCATGGGGTGGAGTCTGGTCCTCAATTCTCTATTCCTGTCGGAGCCGGGGGAGTCAGAGTCGACAATCAGAACGGGACCGCCGATATTTTTGATAGTCATGGCGGGGTGACGAAGCTGGGCTCGAACGGCACGGTGATATATCACGGGAGTGAGGGGCAATATACTCGTCGCGCAGACGGATCCTATGAGTCCGGTGTGTTCCGGCATAGCATGTTTGATTCTCACAGCGGCCAACAGGTTCAGGTCCAAACCTCTGTATTTGGAGACATGGTCGAAGACCGATTCACCTATACGGGGGGAGATGGGGTGGGGCGTTCCGTGATGGTTCAGCGGAATCAGAATAGTGGCGTCATCAGTGATCGAACAGAGCAGAGCATCCATGACGGGTTGCGTGAGAATCGGACTATTTCTGATAAGGGGTATGAATCGTTCAATCAGAGCGGCAATTTGATGCTGTGGCGGCATTATGGCGATCGGGTTGAGGCCGACCAAGCGTTAGTCACTGTGGCTGGTTTTCGTGAGTCCGGGATGAGCTCCGATCAACTAACCAACGCCACTATGCAGAGCACGATCGATGGTAAGTCGTTCCAGTCTGGAACGTTGGAAAAGAAGAATGGTCAGTGGCACTTTTTCGCGCAGCAGTTTGAGAAGGAAAAGGGAGGGAAGGAAACAGGCATTGCCGGTGGCCTGCAACGAACGATCCTTGGTGGGCCAGACCATGAACAGTTTTTCCTCGAGACGGGGAACAAGTCTTTCATGACGGTTGGTCCGTTTGGCCAGTCAGGTTTTATTGCAGGGTCTGTTCTCGCTCGAGGCACGGTCGATGATACGGATAAGGCCAATCCCAAGACCAATTATTCGAATTTCTCTGTCTCGGAGGATCGAGGAGGAATCACCCATACTGTATTTGGACAGGTTCGGAAGGACGAAGATGGCATGGAAAAGCTCTTTGTCTCTCACGAATCGTGGGAGCAAGGCTCCAAAGGAATGCAGCACGGTCCGCAAACCATTGGTGGATACACGTTCGAGGGAACGTTTACGGGTCTGACCGGAAAGGCGAATGACTCGAATGTTCCAACCTTGTTCAATGGGATGATCATGGATTCAAAGAATCCCAGCGCACAACCATTTCAGGCTTCTGCACTGTTAAAAGATGGAAAGGTGGCATTCCTGTCCGGGCAGGATGGCGACATCAAAACAAGTCACGAGAAGCGAACTCTTTCGGATGGAACGCAGCTGGAAGGCACCTTTACTGAAGTGAACGGCTTTGGCAAAGATAGCTCACCAGTTACCCTGTTTAACGGCAAAGAGAAAAGCCTGGTCGAGCCGGAACGTCAAGTCAGTGGTTTGCTGGAGGGGGATAAGCTTGTCAGCATGAAGGGCGGATCGGGGATACACACCCAAGATATTGGAACAGATATCACTCCAGACGGGAATATCCGCAGAGGTGTGACAGATACATACTCTGGCGCAGATGGCAAAAACCCTATGGTTCGTTATGATGGCGTCAAAGAAGACTCGCGTACTGGGGAAAAGACTGCCTCAAGATCTACCTTCTTGGGTGGTGAGCGCATCATGGAGCAAGATCAGCGGGGTTATCAGAAGGGTGTGTTCGATCTGGTCCAGGAGATGTATGGGCATCGGAAAGAAGGATTTGGCATTGATTCATTTCAGGGCAGTTTCATGGTCTATGACTCGAATCAAGGCCAAGAGATTCCTATGTACGCGCAACTGTTTTATCAAACCGGCGAGGACGGCACGCGCGTGAGTGATACGCCGATTGGAGGGATCGTTAGAAATACCGTTGATGAAAGTTATTCCTCCTTCATTACCACGGAGTCGGGCGAACAGGTGTGGGGGATTAAGCAGGGTGCGCAAGATATGAAAAGGGGTATCTCAGTCGGAACGTTCCAAAGCACGATGACGGCGAAAACCGGTGAAGGTGGTGAAATTCACACCAGAGAATTAGGCAAGAAGATCGGAAAGGATGGTCAACGGGAGCTGCTGTCTCACAGTGTTGTGAGCGGATTTAGCCGGCAGCACCTCAATGAAGATGTGAGCAAGGGAACATTTGCGGTCACAGATCCTAAGACTGGTGGCTCAAGGAAGGTAAATGGGTGGGTCGCTCGTGACCCTCAAACCCATCAAGTGATGGCGTACGATGTGACTGACACGGGTAAAGGGGTCATTGGAGAATTTCGAACTTCGAAGGAAGGGAAGCCGGTATATAGCGTTCGAGAATTCACGGCCTCTCCGGATGGGAAGGGGATGGTTGAAAGAACTCGTGAAGTCAATCAGGACTACTTCGTGCAGAACGGATATGTCACGAGCAATTATCGAGACCAAGAAGGGAATGTAATTTTATCAGAGGGAAAAAAAGGAACTGACCATCACGATTTCAATCGTGTCCAGTTTCACTCTGACAGCGGGTCCAATCTCTCTGTCACGCAAATGGTGTTCAAGGCTATGGGTACGGATATGTCGAATCCTTCAAAGGTTGAAGAGGGCATTGCCTATGGCATTGAGAGTGGCAGGCTGGGGATTGATGGGCTTAACAAATTTCTCATTCTTAGGGGCCGCGGACTAGGGCAATCGCGTAGAGGCGGGGGCATAGAGGGAGGGGGGCCCACGTCTGGTGGTCATGGTCCTTCGGGGCCTGGGAGCGGCTCTCCATCTGGGCAGGGCCCACAGTTTCTTAGTTCTGAGCAGAATAAGAACGAATGGATGGCTTCGTATGGGAGCATGCTTCAAAATGCTGCAGAGTTCGCTAGAATGAGCGTAAGCAGTGCGGTCTCGGCCGGGCATTTTGCTCCAGACTCACCTGAGGCCGCAAGTTATGCCGCCACGCAAGCATACGAATCGATCAAATCTCAATCCAGGGCCTTGGTGCAGGGGGACGAGGACATTTCCTTCCCCTCGATGCCCAGGATTCTCGATGATCAACCCTCTCTTTTGAAATCGCCGTCGAATGGAGAGGGAGCGCCTTCTGCTCGAACGCGCGGAAGTGATCGTGGTTCTTCACAATCTTCTCAGCCGTCGCCCTCGCGATCAAATGAATCAGTTATGAAGTAACGTGAATACAATTATTGAATGTTGCCACTTCTTCTCAACGAAAGTGGCCATTGCACGTCATGTAAAAGGTCAGCTCGAGTCCCTGTTTTTCCTTACTGGGCCATAGATGTGGAGGTGATAGTGCGATGGGCTCCACGTGGACAGTGATACGGAACGGTCCGCGCAAGGTATCGAGATGATCGCGCACGTTTGCGGTCTCTCGATCGGAGAAAGTGTCATGATCAGGAACGGAAAGCGGCCTGTTCATCCTGGAGAGGTCCTGCTCCGGGAATTAATGATGCTGCCAGATCTGCCGGTTAAGGCTAATAGGCGGGCCAAGGCCATTGACGTTCCAGCGAACCAGATTACGGCGATGACCAAAAGATAGCGCGGCATCACCGGGCGAACGGCGGTAAGTCTGGCGACCGTTTCAATACCACTGCTGATTTCTGGAAGAACCTGTAGAAGACCGACGAGTGCCGACTGCTGAAAGGGCTTTGCCGAGTATGCTCAGGAAGCGCATCGAACATGCAGGAAAGAATTCCTCTAGTGCTTGATGCTCTTTCCCATGCTACAATTGGACGGGCAGAAGTGCCGTGAATCACAATAGTGATGAAGATCACGATGAAGGCTCAGGAGCTACCGCACGCGCTGACCTAGCCGAGTTCCCGTGTTGAGAATCGGTTCGTGGAGGGTTCCATGACCATCCCCATGGAGTAGGGGTTCTTGAGGGCGGGAGCGGTAGGCGAGAGACCGGGGGGAAACGTAATGAACTATGAAGAGTACATCGTGCGTGATGCGACGATCTGTGGCGGAGAGCCTGTGGTCAAGGGAACACGAGTGACAGTGCGCACGATTCTCGCGAGCTTGGCCGAGGGCGCAAGCACCCAAGAACTCCTTGATGATTTTCCAACCCTGACGGAGCGTGCGGTGCGCGCCGTGATTGCCTTCGCCGCCACTTCTGCCGAAGAGGATCTGCCTCTTCCCAGCGTCCCGCATATCGCGTGAAGGTCAAACTGGACGAGAACCTCCCGGCCCGACTGGTCCGGCTGCTTGCCGAACTAGGACACGATGCCGATACGGTTCCGCAGGAAGGGTTGGCTGGAAGACCGGACGCCGACATCTGGGTTGCGGCTCAAACTGCAGCGCGTTTCCTCATCACACAAGACTTAGACTTTTCCGACATCCGCCGCTTCGCACCGGGCACGCACCAGGGACTCTTACTGGTACGACTTCGGGCTCCAGGTCGTGAAGTGCTCGCCCGGCGAGTACATGCTATATTCCAGACGGAGCCTGTCGAAACCTGGAAGCAAGCCTTTGTTGTAGTCACCGATCATAAGCTCCGAGTCCGACGCCCCAAAGCAGGAGAAAAGTAACAAGGAATCTTCCCAGTCTCTCGGCCAGTCATACGATCACGTTGCTGCCTGCCACCCGACTCTCCTAAAACTGTCCCCTGATTGTCGTGCATTGAATCTTCTATCAGATGACGCGGCACGGCTCGCACCTGTTTTGCTTAGACGGAATAAATTGGTTCTGATTAGCCGGCCGGCCAGTTCCACGTTCCACTATTAGGTCTGATCCAACTCGCGATAGTCTCGATCACGGTGGAGAATCCGTGCAAGCTTCACCGCATTGGCTTTTTCATCGATCGCATAGACAATGCGATATTCGCCCTGTGTGACACGAAAGCCGGTGAAACCTCGGTAGGTGAAATGAGCGAGCTGTTGAGAGTCTGGAGGACGAGGAGAGGGACGAAGACTCATGATCTTGAGAAAGACTTGGCGAAGGCGCTTTGCATCGGTATGCCCGAGATCTTCAAGTGTGTCGAAGACCGCTTGTTCGCTTCAAACTGGTCTTGATCGGCGGGGAAGGAATGACGAGGTAGAGGATGTCGCCTTCAGACTAGGTTATCTGATGCGGATGTCTGTTTTGTCTATTTCGTTCGTCGATCCAAAGAAACCAGATCCCCACCACCGCCGCAAAAAGGAAACAGCAGGTCCGCCATCTTTTCGTTTCCGTTCGATCAGTCGCGCACACGTAGCTCGCGTACGCCGCGGCCGATCTTGCGACGAATGAGTGTGCGCAGCGTCACTCCGTCTGCATAGCCGACCTGAGCGGCAATCTGATCAACACTGGCCGTACTCGTTTGTAGCAGATGCACCGCGCGCTCGACGCGAAGATCCTGAAAGTAAGCTAGCGGGGACTTGCCCAGCACGGATTGCAGGCGACGCGCCAGGGTGCGTTCACTGGTCACGGCTGCGTGAGCCGCTTCGCTGAGCGAGAACCCATCAGCGAGCTGTCGCCGTGCCCATCGCTCGAACCGTTCGACGAGCGGGTCTGAGTGCGCAAGATGGTCGGGAATCATGAACGCCGCCTGCGAGGGCCGCGGATCAACCAGCAGGTAGCGAGCGGTCAGCGCCGCCAGCGCAGGACTGCGGCGACGCACCAGCCATAATGCCAGATCGAGGTGTGCCAGCGCGGCGCCGCCGGTGACGAACCGAGATGAACTCACAATCATTCGCGAGTCGTCGAGTATGACATGCGGGTACCGTTCACGAAAGAACGGGGCGAGCCACCATGATGTCGTCGCACGATGGCCGTTGAGCAGCGACGTGCCAGCAAGGACAAATGTTCCCGTGCACGCAGCACCCACAAGCGCGCCGCTGCCAGACCAGCGACGAAGGAGTGTTTGCGCGTCCGTGACGTCTCGCCGTTCAAGCGCAATTCGCAAGGTGTCCGGCATCTTCGCCCCGAGCGCCGGCACAAGCGCGACATCCGGGCGCGCAAGTCGTCCCGCCGACCGTACAGGCACAGACAGCCCGTGACTGGTGTATACGCGGGGACGGACACCCACGACCGTCACATCGAAACGTGCCGAAGGTGTTCCAGCGGATTCCGCCAGGTCGTTCGCCGTTCCGAACGTGTCGAGCAGCGTAGTTAAGCCGGTGTCGAAGACTTCATTCAGAGCAAGCACGTAAATTCGCATGGCGATAACTGTATCATAATTGTCACTTCTGCCACTAGCACGGATTCGCACTCGTCGCTAGAATTTCACGACACGTTGTTTAACCTCAAATAGGAGTGATTATCATGGTGCGAGTTGCTCTATTCGTGCGATTGAAAGCCAAACCGGGAAAAGAAGCGGATGTCGCCCGCCTTCTTGAAAGCGGGCTCGCCCTGGCGAATCAGGAAGCCACGACGCCGATCTGGTTCGCCCTGCGATTGGGGCCAGCGACGTTTGGCATCTTCGATGCCTTCGCTGATGATGCAGGTCGCAAGGCACATTTGGCTGGCCCCATTGCCGCAGCACTGATGGCCAAGGCATCCGAGTTGCTTGCTGAACCGCCACAGATCGAGCAAGTTGACGTGCTCGGCGCGAAGATCCCGCACTGAGGTCTAGCAAAGAGGGAAGTGTGTTGGCGATCAGTTCGGTCGGTGTGAGGAGATTGCTTGCCGATCTGCCATGAGCGGCAACCAGCGGCTTGCCGGAGGCTGCCGCTCGACTGATGGCAAGACATTTGGTAGACAAGACTGGCTGTCTGGAAGCCCGTCAAAAACGTTGTGAAGAACGAGCCGCCATTTTATGGATATAGTTGAAGATAAATAGTAGCTGTCAATGGAGTCTAAAAGAACTGTTTAAGAGTCACATCTGGAATCGGAAGCAAAATCGGGAGCGAACCGGGAGTGGATCTTGGCGGATGTTTCTACGCGCAGAACGTCCGGTTCGAGTCCTCTTCGGCTTACCTCTTCTTGGGCAGCGATTTAGACTGAGCGGTCGGCCCTCTCCTCACCGCCCTCCATCAGATCCCTGATCACCTGCCCCAAGCGCTGTTGCTCAGTCTCCGTGATCCGAAAGAAGGCCAGGCCGAATATCTGGCCGCACACCCACTGCACGCTTGCCGCCTCAACCATGAGCGGCCATTCTACGTCTGGCGCATAGATACGCAGCTCCAACGATACGCCCGGCTCCACGGTGACCGGGCTCTCGATGCGACATCCGCCCGTAGACAGATCAAGCATGACGCCCATCCCTTCCAGCTTCGTGGAGGCCGAAAACGTGGTACGGAATTGCACACGGAGGCGCGGCGTAGCCCGGCGATCCACAGTCTTCATATCCATGACGGACCGGCCTTCCACCTTCCCATCAATGAGGCGTTGGCCAAACGCAATCCCGTGGATATCAGCTTCCTGCTCAGTCATATACAAGCCATCGGCTGAGAATTCAGAAGTTCTGACACCCCGGTGATCGTCCACGGAGATGAAGATGCGAAGCTGCCATTTCTCACCGTCTGCCAAATGATGCGGGACGGACTGAATTGTGTATCCCTGATACTCGACAGTCCTTCCCATGGGCGTAATTCTTCCCCTTCGGCCGCAGGCCCTGCTGCTTCAACTCCTGCACACCAGTCTCTATGGCTTCAATCAACAGGCCTTACTCGACGGTCCCCCACCGCGCGGCGCGCTGTACTTGTTTCATCAGATCGCGGGGAATGTTCAGAAATATTCACGACCCGCCCTTATCTTCTGGCGCTTTCCCTTTCGACATTTTGCGAGGGTATCACAGGCGGGCGGACTAGGTACATATTCCTTGACATCATCTACCGTGTGAACTGCACTGCCCTACTTAATTTGTGGACGAGAACATTTCTCGATTGCGACTATCCTTTTATAAAGAATTCAGGTGCTTCCGAAGTTCCACTTCCAAAGGGATATAAGAGATATTTGGTAGCACTCGCCTGCTACTCTGTAACGAGGCTCACGGCTCCCTTCCCATGATCGTTTTGAACAGATTTCACTGTATTTCCGGTATATTCCCCGACGCATTCTCCCAGTCCACATTGTAGGCGGGGCAAAGGAGGGTACCGGCGACCACAGTCCCGATATTCCGCTTTGCCTCATACCGTTTCCCCTTCCACCGTTCCGCCAGATCAATCCGCTGGTGCTCCCGAACTCGCTGTCTCGCTCTGACAATCCATCCCATCCCATCACTATGGGGTTCAACCGCGATTTGAGGTGGTTCTAAGACCTCGGTTCGCTCGACTGTCACCCGCTCAGAGAACGAATCCAGGCTGATGGGTACGAAGATTGAGGAGCACCCGACCAGGAATACGGGGAAAATCGCTCCGGCCGCTAGAGCCAAAACCCGTATCTCTTGTCTGACGACTTGCAGGTATTGGGGTGAACTCAATGGAGCAGGAAGGGCGGAGTAACTGCGGTACCGTACATTCATAAGGGATATCCGGTCCGAGAATGAACCATCAAGACTTTCTGAAATGACTTACTGGATGGGGCAGGGCTGGCTCGTATCACCCCTATAGCATAGGCGATTTATGGACATGATTCCAATTGGACATTTAGTCGCAGGCCGGGTTGTTCGTGCCTACCCAGATAAAGATGCGTATCTGGTGTGGTTGCACGAATCCAATACGTTTGCCCTCCTTCCGAAACGGTATCAGGACCATCCACTCAAGATACGCGACTCGGTCTCTGCTGCAGTTTTTAAGTATGGGGGAGCATACCCGATACTTTCTCAACGCTGCGCGCACTTTTTCCGGAAAATCGCCGAATCTGTTCTCCTGCCGGCACTTCGTGAACACGGCATCTCTGTCCATCGGGTTGCGACTGTGGAACATGCCGATTTCGTCAAAATCGCTCTTAAGCATAGTGATCCGACAAAAGATCCAGTGAAGGTGTGCAAGGCCCTTATCCCGCAGTTTACCAGTCAGATTTCCCGCACCATCTGTCTCGTTCGTTACAGCCAGGATCTCGAAGCCTATATCGTCAACGCACTGTCCCCGGCTCCGGCACGAGCCATCCGGCATATCTTTGTGTACCGAGAAGAACGACGAGCCCGTGTGATCGTTGAACGCGGCACGATAGGGGCTTTTCTCGGAAAGGCCGCCATGAATGTTGCGACGGCGAGCAAGTTAACCGGGATCGGTATCGAGCCGTTCGATGAGTCTGAACTAGCTGGGGGAACAACGTAAGGAGGCGTCTATGACAACAACCGCAATTACCCAGAACGGTCAGGTGGGCCAGGTCCAGCCGCCTGCCGCCGTCCAGCCTGCGGGTCGAGAGAGCAACAAAGGGCAACAGCGGACTCGGGATCTGAAACACCGCATTCAGGATCGTCGCGACCGCACAAAGGATCCGTCTTCTATTCTCATTCTTCATCGCACGACGGAAGGCAGGATTCTCTCAAACTTGCTCTTCCCCTTCGACAAAATCGTTCAGCGCCTTCGTCGTGGTGCTGGTGACCAAGTGCCGATGGAAACCGTTCACGCTGTGCAGGTTCGGATTGAAAATTGGATGGAGCAATGTCGGGCCCTCCTCCAAAGTTTTGGAGTCGGGAACAATGTGTGGCAGTGGAAAGAACCCGCGTCTGATATTAACGACCGAATGGTGTTGGCAGGCCGGAAGAATGCGGTGGTGATCGTGCCACGAGTGCAGGACACCACGAAGGTGGTACCTCTGATTCGAGCGCTCGATGACACCATGCTGCGGATTCGGATGGAGGCCGAAGACCTGTCGAAATACAAAGACCAGTTTCGTCTTCTCGGGGAACTGGTGGTTGGGCTGCATCAAATCATTCAGCACGGTGCCCGTGTCACGGACACAGAATACAGAATCAACGATGACCTTGGAAAGCTGTTACGGCAGAGCTCTCCCGCGAAGGACGCAAGCCCATCCGCCCATCAATCATAATTTCTGAAGGAGGACCCCATGTATCGCGCAGTACTGTTGTTGCCAATCATACTCATGGCCCCTGGTTGTGTGGGTTGGGGGACCTACGATGAGTTGCATGCCAAGCACGATCATCTGTTGGATGTGAAAGAACAGTGGGAGAGCGAACAGCAGTCGCTTGAAACCCGAGTCGAAGATACGGCTCGGGCCTATCAGCATGTGAGTGTGGAGCAGACCTCATTGAAGCACCAGGTCGATAGGGTCATCGACACGATGCGGAGTGCGAAGGAAGATCTTCGTATCGCCGGTGTGAAGATCGATCGGCAAGATGCAATCCTTCGCACGCAACAGGAGCAAATGACTGATCTGGGCAAGAAATTTGTTTCGGTCATGAGTCAGGTGGCTACTTTGGCTGAAACCAATTCCGCGTTGGCCAATCGGATGGATCAGATTCTTGTTCGCTTGAACAAGGTCGTTCAGGCGAAGCACGCGGGGCCTGCAGAATCCGCTAAGACCAAACATGGATCCGCTCAAGCGAAGGCTGCTCTTGATAGGCCAGACGAGGCTGTGGTGAAGGGAGACGACAAGAGCGACAAGAGCAAGGTCGCTTCCGCAGATTCCATGCAGGCTTTTGTGCCCGGCGTCCAACTCCCTGGTAGTGCTGCCTACTCACTAATGAACCCAGTCGTTCCAGGAGTGGGACCTTCGGTAGGCTCGGTCGCTTCAACACCACAAGATCTGCCTCAAACTGAGGCGCGTACTGTTCCTTCGCTAGAGAAACAGCATGTTCCTGAGGTCGCGAGTGTACCGGTCGTTCCAGCGGTAAAGCCGGCTGTTATTGAGGCAAAAAAGAGTTTCATTGCTGAATGGATACAAAAGCTTCGTCCAACTGTGGTGAAGGCTCCGGTAGCGCCCAAGCCCAGTGCAATGACTTCAGGAGGTGGGCAGAAGGCTTCGGATGTGGCTGAGAAGTCGAATGGGGAGGCGTTCGCTGCGCCCATGCCATCCGATTCACTCACAATTAGCACTCACCGTGGAGTGCCTGCGACTGGCCCTATGCCAGGGGCGCCGTCTTCGGATGCTCCTGCAGTGAAGCCGTGAGGTCATGATGAAGGTGCTGACAATTCCGTATTTCCCCTTTCGTCAATATGAACCGATCGATGCCTTAACAGAGTTCCAAACGGTAGGGCTGGCCTCTTGGCGAGATTGGTGGGCCAAGTACTTCGATATTGTTGGTGGGCGCGCTCGGGTCTATGAACGTCCGACCATGAGTGCCATCCAGGACGCGACCTCTCGGATGAAACAGGAGGCTAAGGATCTGGGTGCCGATGCCATCATCGGGTATTCGATTTCCGTGTTTCCGTTGAATTCAAAGGGGATGGGCATGTCTCAGGTTCTCGTCTGCGGAACGGCCGTACGATTCGTATCCATGCCGGCGTCGAAAGTGGCTTCGCGCACCACTCGACCGGGTGAGGAGCCGACTGAACAGACAATTGCCGAACACTCGGTTCCGGTCGAGGTGTTTCCAGGTTTTTCAGATCTGGATATCCAAGTGCCATCTCTCGACGGTGTCAGTAGGTCGTCCTCGATTGTGAAGTAAGAAATGTCATGATACATGTGTTGATTGCCCTCTCGATGATCCTGTTCTGTGCGTTGGCATTGCCCGCGGCACCGGTTGAGGCGAACCATTGTGCGGCGATGCCCGACGCGTATCAGCAGGCAAATTGCGAGATCGGCCATCAGAAGGCTAGTGGAATTGTCGGTGGGGGAATCATTGCTCCTCATATGGGCAATGTTCCTCAATATTCAGGATCGCCTGGGTGTGTGACGGCCAGGTGTTCCGGCGCATCACAAGAGGGATATTTTACTGACACCGGTGATACGTCGGCTCTCAATTCTGCGGGCGGCTCAGCGGCTGGCACAGATCCTCGTTATGGGGAGATGATGACCACACAGACAGACAAAACTGGCTACAATCTTTCAACGAGCGCTCCTGTGACTACAGCTGAAGCTAATGCGGCGGGATATACAGGGTCGACGGGCGTGGGAAGTACCTGTATCGATGTTCAGACCTGTACTAGTTGGACGGCTGGGACGCCAGCAATACAGCAGTGCACGGCTTCTGGGTCGGCCGTTGCGAATTGTCATATTGGGGTCACGACGACTGCCCGGACATTGAATTTCACATTGACAATGCCATCGCCACTTCCGATTGTTGGGTGGTCGTCTCCGCATAGTGTGTTTGTTCATCTTCAAAGTTTAGGTGGTAGAAATTACCAGGCCTTAATTGGACGTGGTCATGGCTCCGTATGGAGCTGGTACACGCTCTATACCTTTACCGCTCCTGATCCTGGTCTTGCTCCGGACGAGATCGTCGTACAGAGCGGTGTGTCTGTGAATATCACTGTCCAGGGAGACGGAGGGCCTGGGTGCGGGACGTGGAGAGGCGATGTGCCCGTGGGGGCTTTATGGGAAGTGCTGGCGTGTTCTGCGAGTGGTGACCAATCTGGTTGGGCGAGATTGAACAGCGGTTTCGGATTTTATGATATTCGAAAAGATGTCATTGATGATGGGTGTGGAGGGCTTCGCGCGAGCGGATGGTTACTCCAGACATCCGTCTGTAATGATAACGTGCCGCGTCAGGTGACCACGGATACCGGCAAAGTGCTCACGCTTCCCCCACCAACGATATTCCCTTTGAATAATTGTTGGGATCGGGATGAGCAGTGGGGTTATCAAGGCACTGCTCCTGATACCTGTGCTCCGCTGTTGAGCCAGGGATGTAGTCAGATTGCTTCTGTGTGTACCGTTCCCCTTCCTGGCGGCTGTGATACCTATCAGAACACCTTCTCCTGTCCATCTGATTCAGTCTGTGCTTCCTATACGACCGTGCAACAGTGTACCGATTGTGGAACTCCCGGGAGTCCTGTTCCGTTCTGTGTTGACAAGACTACTCCTCCCAATACCAATCTGGCTTTAGCCGCGACCTGGCTACAAATCGCGAAGGATATTGAGGATGATTGGGATCCTGCGAATCTCAGGATTTTTACAGGTCAACGCCGCACGTGTGATTATGACACAGCGGGGCAAATCATTGTGAATTGTTGTGATACGGATCCGTCTAAATTATTTGGAACCTGTTCGCAAGAGGAAATTGATCTGGCCTACGATCGCCAGAATCGGAAGGCCCACTTTGTCGGGACGCATTGTGTGACGCAAGTGTTTGGCATGTGTATTCGCAAGGAGGAAGTCTATTGTTCGTTCCGGACCGAGCTGGCTCGGTTAATTCACGATCAGGGACGTCCTCAGATCGGCAAGTCGTGGGGGACCGCTGACACGCCGGATTGCACCGGGTTCACAGTCCCGGAATTCACCAGCCTGAATTTTGCCGCGATGGATTTTAGTGAATGGTATCGCAATGTGAGTGCCAGCATTGATCCAGTGGCGATTACGAATCAGATGACTACGAAGATCTGTGCTTATACGGGCACTTGTCCTTGACGCCAACGAGGAGCAAGTCACACCTATAGGATGATCATGAAAAAGCAGGTGGTTGGGTGTGTCTTATTGGTTGTGACAGGGGTGCCTTCAATGTCAGTCGCCGCTCCTGAGCAGTCTCCCCATTTGGTAAATCCTTTTTGGTACGTGAACCATCCGTGTGTGTATCACGCGGCTACTCGATACAGACTCACGCCGCGTATTCTCGAAGCCATTGTCCACGTTGAGTCGAAGGGGAATCCGTATGCTGTCTCCGTCAATGAAAAAGGGGAAGGACATACCCAGGGACCATTGACCTATACCGAGGCAAAAGCCGTGGTTCAGAAGTTGTGGAAGGAAGGCAAGAATTTTGATGTTGGTCTGACTGAGATTAATTCGATCCATATGAAGACCTATCGTCTCGACCCCGTCCTGCTTTTGGACCCATGCACAAATCTCTACTGGGGGGCCTTTATCCTTCGCCAAAAGGTCAATCAATTTGGCGAGGGATGGGTTGCCGTTGGACGGTACAACGGAAGTCGTAACGTGGTGGGCTATAGCTGGAAGATCTTTGAGGCGCTGAAAGTCCTCGACCAAGTTGTCCATGGCAAGCGATAGGGAAGGATCACGAGGAGGCAGGAATGGGAGACTCTGACGTTGTATCCCTGACCGTTCCCGGCGACTTGCCCCCTGTGGAGGTTCCTCGCCGTCTTGATTCTTCTGAGCATTACGCCGTGGATGTTGTAGTCGGGAAGGAGCGCCGTGTGATTGAGGGGCTGCGCCGTCTGGGCTATCTCGAGGTGACGTCTCCGATTGCTGGCTATGTTCAGTTTTCTGCTAAGGACATCAATCGCGACATTATTCGGCAAATCCCGAATGTCCGACAGCTCATGGCATTGGGGCACGAGTCTCTCTCTGTCCCATCGAGTGAACAATCGGGTACAGCATCGTTCAAAGAAGGGGATCTTGTGCGAATCCGATGTGGCACGTACAAGAAATTGTCAGGAATTCTCCTTGCCTGGAAAGATCAAGCCGGAGTGGTCGACACTATTATCTTCGGCCGCTCCGTCCGGGTGCCTGTTGATCATGATGAGATTGAGTCCATTCCTTTACCGGAAGCCTGGAAGTAGTCATGTGTAATCTTCATCAGTGGATCCCTCGATGGTGGGGTAAAGCCCATCCTCCCATCGTTCAGCCTGTCCGGACGCAGATCAATATCGATCTCGATACGATCGCGAGGAACATTTGGCTTCCCTACAACATCGACTTTATTCAGGAGTCGGGCGATCTCAGCGAAAAGCCCGTCGAGCTCGATCCTGCGGCGATCGATGATCCTGAAATCATCAAAGAGATTCGATTGAGCAAAGAAATCGAACAGGCTCAGTTACAGGCCGAGCAGCCTCCCGCGCCTTCAACTCCCTCACTCCCAACCAAGCCGAATGTGGTTATGCAGCTTGTTGAGTCGATCGATGTTCGACCGAAACTGAATCTTCCTGTTCAGGCCGAAGGATCATCTGAAATCATTCGGGAACTGATTCTCCCAAACGAGAACATTCTTCGGACGCAAGGGGTGCTCACGCAAACGCTGGAACTAGCGAGGGTCATCGAGCAGAAAGGGACTTGTCCGTCGATTGTGACGATCGCTCCAGAAAAGGATTCGGAGTATGCCGATCTATGGGCCATTCGTAACACGCTGGCCCAGGTGTCCATGGCGAATCACACCCTACGTGTCTCACAGATTGCGTTGCGCCTTGTACGGGAGCAGTACCGAGATCACCAGCTCCTGGTGCCGAAGGTGCTGATTACTGCGTTGGGCCATGATCTCGGCAAGATCCCCGATTTCCGCGCTGCCGGCATCTATTCCATGGGAGACCATCCCATGATGTCTGCGGTGAAGTTGCAGGAAATATTCAAGGGGACGGATCTCCCTTGGTTCCATGAGGTGATTGAGGCGATCAAATCACATCATCGCACGAGCAAAGAGCCGCTCGATGTGTTATTGAAGCGAGCGGACGGGGAAGCGCGACAATATGAGTTGGCCGCCACCAAGGGGAATTTGGTTGTGAAGCCATGGGATGAGTGGTGCACGGTTCCGGAGATTCTGCAGCTCATTGAACCTCGGATCAACCTCCTCGGTCGCGGGAACAAATGGGCCGCCTTGGCCATGAAAGATATCGTCTACGTGGTGCCGGAAGTGCTGCTCGAAGCTGCTCGTCATCTCAGCGAATCGAAGGGGGTGGTGGACATCACCTTGATTCGTCAGTCTGATTATGAAGGGGCATTGCGAAAGATGGTAGCCCAGTTCCGGGACGCGCATCTTTTGGCGCTGGATGTGGGTGATGGTTTCTATGGGAGAAAGTTTGCCATTCAGACTCCCAAAACAGGCGGAGTCCGTCGATCGTATCTGGTCCCGATTAAGATTGGTGCCTTTGCGGTGTCTCCTGGCGAGCTCGAGGCGCGTAAGCGCGGGGTGCTCAAGATTGTGAGTGATGTGCGACTCGAGAGTGCGTAGGAGGGGGTGTGGAGGATCTGCTGTTCTGGATAAACCCGTTGGCCTACATTACCGAAGAACAGTATTTGGCTTGGTGGACTTGGGTCTCCCATCTCGTATTGAAGGGGCTTCCGCTTCATCTGATGACCCTGTCGGCTCTAGGCGCAACCTTCTGGTTCGGTGCGTATAAGCTGCGCGCCGGCATCGGACTGTTTTGCTTTCTCATCACCATCCTATGCGCGTACGTTCACCCTTTCATGCGACTCTTGAATTTAGGTGAATGATGGAACGTGGAGCCCGACCTGGCCCACTGTTTTCTGAGGGCAGTCCCCGTAGTCAACCGCGCAGCTTGATTACGGCGATCAGCGAGATTCAGGAACTGGCGATCGTTGAGAAGATGGGTAGGAGTCTTCCCGAGCAGATCATGCTGCTGGATCGGAGCTTCGCCTATGCCGAGGTTGGTGTCTACGGCGTGGCTCTCGATGCCTTGTTCAGCGTCATTGGGATTCCGCTCAGCATTGCCGTCTGCTGGAATCTGATGCCGATCTTTGGGTCGTGGACACCCGGGCTGTTTGATAAATGCATTGCCTTGTTTATCGGTGTCGGGTACGGCGTCGTCTTTAACGTGATGATTGGACGGACCCTTGGCGGGTGTTACTACGGCAAGGTTTGTAAGCGATCAATCGATCTTATTTACGAAACGATGATCTATTGCAACGTGTTCAAGATCCTGATTCTCTTTCTGGCCTTTCACGGGATCCGGAACGTTCTCACTCCGGAATTTGCGCATAACATCTTCGATACACTCTGGCCGGCGTTCCGACCATTCATGTCTACCGACTCGGCCGTTGTGTTTCAGGACTGGATGGTCAATATGCGTGAAGTGATGATCGTGTCGAGCTGGTGGGCTCTGGCAACGACACTGCTCTCTCTCCTGGTGCCCTACTTCTACTTCCAACGTGGCGAGAAACGCGCCGCGGAGGAACACCGTCTCAACGTGCTCTACGACGGCTACTAGCTCTTTTCTTCATTTGAATCTTCCGAGCTTGCGGGCGAGGGTAGTCTGCTGTCCCAAGATTGGATTCAGACGTGAAACGGAGGAGCCCCCCCTTAGGAGGGCTCCTCGTCGAAGAGTGTTAGACGCCGCTCTTCTTGGCCTGTGTGATGAGGGTTTTGATATTGAACCCTCCCAAGGAATGGATCATTTCGGCTGATGGAACCGTGTCGTCATCTGGCCGGCGCTTGCTTGGTTGTCCCTGGACGTGATCGGCTTGTTGCTTGTTGGCAAGGTGTTTCTGAAGTCCGATAAACAATAATCGCTTCAGCGTCGTGGGCCGTTGCTCTCGCCGAACTCGCCGAAGGTACCGTTTGATCATCGCATCTCGCTCGCTGTTGTTATTGAGATAGACCAGAACTTTCATCTCTCACCTCATGCAGGCGTGCCCACTATCGGTGCTCCCTCTGTTTCGCCTACACGACTGTCGTTCGCAGAAGCCTCCGTACGCTCGGGGGACGCTGCCTCGTGGTATCCGTGCCGGGCTTCCTGCCATCGAGCGTATTGGAGATAGCCCATGGCATTCGCAAACTGACTATCCTTTAAGACTTGATAGGAGGGCCGATAGGCACCGAGATACGGTTCCACCAATGGGACGCCGCCTCCACAAAAGACGAGTCGATCCACATTCGGAGCGCCGTTTCCCCACAAATGGGTGATCTCATTAAACAGTCGTTCGGTCAGGGGCTTGATGCAGGGTTGGATGAGGTTCGCGATGATGTTTGCTGGAATCACTTCGCCCTTGATGCGAAGCGGCCGGATACCACGGAACGCCCAGTCTACTTCGTAGGCATCGACGGGTCGATTATGTTGTTGAGCCAGACGATTGGCTACCTGAGCAAACACTTCGCCGACGCCAATGATCAGGCCGGCCGACGACTTCGCCAGGAATTGGCCATCGCTAAAGCACACGAGCTCTGTGGTCCTGGTTCCAATATCAATCAACCCGACCCGGCCCTCATTCAGTTGGGGATCCTGGGCCGCTGCGGCGCAGTACGCGCCCACGCCTTGCGGCAGGATGGTGATTTCTTCGGCGTGCAGGCCACGTCGCAGCACGTCCCGAATCTGCTGGTGGGCTTTGACGGCGCTGTAGATATGCAGCGGCAGCCCGGTCATGACATGGGCTTTGGGGGCGATAAACTTCGAGGCGTATTGGATGATTGCCCGGAATCTGACCGATGTCCACCAGCTGTCATATTGTTCGACGAATCGGAATTCCCGTGTGGCTGCGTTTTCTCCGACGATGTACTCAACCCCGTCCAGAAACACTGCGGGGCAGGCTGCTGACGCGATGCCTAAATCAATGGACCCAATATCCCCAGGAGCCACGAGAGACGGGAAGATATGCTGGGCCCCTGAGGAATCCATGATCTTGGTGTACCCATACCCCACATCGAGGCTGAAGATGGGTAGCCTCCGCGGACTGCTGTTCGTGACCCGTTGTGCGGATTTGGTACGTGAGTGCACGGATGATTTTTTCATACAGTGCTCCTTCCTAGTGAGATGAACAACATGACCTTCCAAGGAAGTTATACGGAATTGAGGCAGACGCCTTTCAGCTCGACGTGTGGTGGCGAAAATGGTGGCAAGAAACCAGGATGTGTTCTGACACCTGCTCTGAAACCCTCGAAGAAACAATCAGGTAGGGTGATGGAGTTCTGTATAGAGCCATGACGTTATTCCGCATGTATTACGCGACCGATCAGGGGCGCTCTAAAATTAGGCTCTCATTGCAGATATGCTGCACGTATAACCAGTCGATGTTGTTAAAGAAAAGACATGTCAGAGGCGATGAGGGGCAGTGCGAGGCCCTGATGGGTTGTCGTAATGGTCTCGGAATTTTGTGCGGACAATATGGACAGGGATTCAGGCGTGTCAGGACAGGGTTGTTACCATTTTGTGAACACCCTAAGACTAATATTCATTAGTCGTTTCGGAAAATCGGATAGGGATGGGTGTCTGCCTCGTATACCCTCTGGTAAGCAGCAGCAAAAGTAGCGTCAATTATGTCAACCGGTGAGGGAGTCATGGAGCACGTTGGGGAGGGTTCTCAAGAGAAGGTGGTGTTAGGGGAGGCTGATCGCTTTGAGCTGGGAAGAGATCGTGAAGAACTCTGGAAGGGCAAGCTGGTTCGAAAGTGCGGGTATCTCCAACGGCAATCGGAATTGGTAGCAACGATCACTGCTTTGGAGAATGACACGGATCGGAAGCGGATTATCGAGGAACTGATCAAGGCCCTTGAAGAAGAGATTGGATGGGCCCCTAAGTTCACGAAGATTGAGCGATGGATGGAGGCGGTCTTCGAGAATGAGATGAAAAAAAGGCCGTACCGTGTCGCCACAGAGGCGATGCGGTATTTCCATATCGAACAATCGAAATTGCGATCCCTGAGAAAGCTTGCCCGGAAAGTGAAGCGGCGAGTTGTGATGAGGAATGTACGTGAGCAGGGCCAGAGTGAAGAGGTGACGACATTACATCTCTCAATTGAGGATGGATTGCCGGCCATAGGGAGATTCTCCTCATGATGGGACGAACGCATTGTATGGTACCGGTCGGAATGGCCGCCTGGTTATTTGGTCCTGATCCAGGACCGATTATAGTGGCCGGGAGTACCGGGGTCTTACCGGACATCGACGAAATCAAAAGTCATATGGGGTATCGGGTTTGGACTTCAGAATTTTGCTCACTCATTCGGCGGGTTGGCCGGTGCCGTTATTCTGGCCATGTGATGTCGTTTGGAGCCGACATGGAGCCTGGCGGGGATGATCGACTGGACTTGCCAACTCGTGCTCGATGCCCTATCAGGTGGTATCCCGTTATGGTGGCCATCGGTGGGCGCGCGCCAATCGGAAAATGCTTGGATTGCTGGATTACACACTCATGCTCGTTGGACTGGTGTCACTGATGGCGTACTTGGCGATCAACAGTGGCTGCAGGGTTGGATCGACCTTCTGAAGGACGATAACGTGCGAACGTAGTAAAGAGGGAAGTAATGTTCGATGTAGAGAAGCTACCGTTGCCGGCATGCCGACCGACTGGACTCCTCACGATGATCCAGCGGGCTACGGATGCCAGCCTTGTACAGTCTCTTGGCGTCCAACCGATCCTGGTGCAGGGGATTGGTCGTAACCCCAAACAGTGGGAAGGGCGGGTCTACTTTGACCTTGAAGATCCAGAGCAACCCACCGTGCGTCTTCGAGCGTGGATTTCAGGGAAACGGGCTCCTCAGTGGAATCAAGTCTTGTTCCTGACGGTCCTGATTCGGACGAAGATTAAAAAGCCTGGGGTGATGATTGAACCAGAGTTGGAAGTGGTAGGGATTCAGGAATCTGGTCAAGTTGCCTCCTCTCGCGATGAGCTTCGCAAGAAGTTCATCGCGGCCATCAATGCCAAGAAACTCGTGGTGGCAGATATATTCCTGAAAGAGATGCCGAAGGTCATCCTAGTGACGAATCAAGGCGGGGAAGCCGATCGGGACATTCAAAGCCAACTGGTGGGGTATCGGGATCTGTTGGCGTGGGAGATCCAGTCCGTACGGATGACGGAACCTCAGAGTGTGTCGACGACCTTGAAGGATGTGTTGGGGAAAGTAGGACAGGTGGATTTGGTGGTCTTGGCTCGTGGAGGAGGAGAAGGGATTGCGGCCTTAGATCATGAGCAAGTGCTTCAGGCTGCGTCAGCTCGTACTGTTCCATTGGTGACAGCCATCGGCCATGCCAACGATCATACACTTCTGGACGATATTGCAGACTTCTCGTTAGCGGTTCCAAGTATGGTTGGGAAGTGGCTGGCTGAGCAATTAGAAATGAAAGCCCGTCGTCAGGCTGACTCAAAGCGCTTGTCTGGATTGAAATTGGAAGAGGAATTGAAAAAGTTGCAAGGAGAGATGGTGGCGGTAGGGAAAGCGAGAGTGGAAGAACAGAAGGCTCTCCTCCAACTGCAGACGGACTGGGGAGCGTTGGTGGATCGGGTGAACAACCTGAGTCAGAACAGATCGCTTTGGCGAACCGGCGCGCTTGTGGCGTGGGTCTTCATCGGGGGGTGGATTGCGGGGAAGATTCTGGGCTGGTGGTAACATTGAATACAAAGCCCTGCCGCCGTAGGCGGCCTCTTGAAGACAGGGAATGTGGAAGAGGCCGATGCAGTCACCCGACGATGTCCGGCTTGACTGTCCTTCCATCCCTGCCCCTCTCATCTTGTAATGAGAGGGGAAAATACCCTCAGACAGATCGTCACAGGTGCTCACGAAGGGAGAGTCGCTCCCTGAATCGGATCTTCACGACTCTCAATCCTTGGAGCGGCCTGCTCCCTGTTCGGCTCTAGGCTCTCATGCAGCGGCGAAGCGCGTGCGTATCGCGCGCGAAGCCGCCATCTGCTCTTCTGACTGGTACCAGCCAATTCGGGCCCAGTGCTCCACCAAAAGCATCTGTGGCAACAGCTTAGTAGGGCGGATCAGCCGGCAATTTCTCCATGCGCCTACCGTGAACCAAGGCAACCTGGCCACAGGTTCCTTGGATCTGGCGTAGTACCTGGTCGGACCAGGGCGGCGTAGCGCGGAGAACACCCGCGCGGAGCCGCCTGTCCTCTGCCTGAGGTCAGGACCGCACCCACTCGAAAGCGAGATGCAGTGCTAGGCCCAGCCCAGTGCCTTGCGCATCGCCGCGCGTCGTTCATCTTGATCGCGCAGTTCACGTTCCAGTCGAGTGTTCCGACGTCGAGCAATGGCGTCGACGATGTGACATTCGGCACGACCAAGTTGAACACGGGCTTGCTCGTTCAATGGGAATCGACCAGACAGTTTCTGAGCCATCGTGGACCTCCGGGTTCATAGTGAAGAATCACCCGAGAGTGTCACTGCCCGCGGAGCGGGCCATCTTTCTAGAGGGGAGGGAGTCCATAGTGTGAAGGAAGGGCTGGTTCTGTCATCCCCCAGTTTCCCAAGCACTGCTCGGTGACCTCGTTCAGGTGAGTTCCCCTGGTCGTGTCGTATCCGCGATTACCGATCAATCAATCCGGCTGGTCGCGGGATAGTGGCTCGCTGCGGTTCATGCGGCCATTCGATCCGAATCTTGGCGGTGCAGATGCGGGCATCGGCATGCCATGTGGTGTCGTAGTCGATCGTGGGGCTCGATGAATGTCGCACACGGAGAACCTGGGTTTGGTAGCTGTAAGCCACACGTGCGATCTGCAGGGCGACGTTTTTGGCCTGATCGCAGGCCAGCGATTCATTCTGCGTAGGTTGGCTGGCTCCATCGGCAACAATGATGTCGTATTCAGCGAGCGTTGGTTGCGGCACGGGGATGCCAGGTCGACCATCGTCGGCCAGGACAAGCAGCGGGACCATCATGATGGCACACACCAGCGTGAACAGCATGAGACGGGTCATCGATGACAGTTGCATGAGTCCTCCAGCGTTAAGGTGAGTCAGAGAGACAAGGAGTCACGCGGCCTGCTCGCGCCGCGAGCCTGGTTTAGGAGTTCGGACGGAAGAGCATGGTGAAGCCGTGTCGCAGCAATTGGGCTCAAGCGCCGGTATCATCTCGGCGGCCCAGTCGTTCGCCGAGCTCTTGTAGGTCGGGCCAGGCGATCTTGTTGTTGATAGGGTGGGTGCCGAATTGACTCGCATCGGCTCCAACTACCTCGGTTAATTCCCGCGAGCTTGTGGAGGCGTCGCATGGGAACAGCGTGGTCGTGACGCGATACCCATCTGGCTCCCCATCGTAATGGTCTGGGGAGTAATCGAGATGTTGGCAACCTCTTTGGAATAGGGACCAAAGCCGGTCAGCTCTCCGTTCATACCCATGATGTATTACTTTGTTGGTCGGACAAAGTTCTACATCCGCTCTTGCGTAAAGGTACATCGTATAGTCATGGAGTGGATGTCAGACATGCGTTGGCCTCCTCGCGCATGACCCGGTCGAATTCTTCGGCTATCTCGACGGTATAGCAGTCGGCCGTGTAGTGCATCGGATCGGCGCAGAGACAGCGATCCCCGAAGACACAGCCGATCGTAAAATCAGCATCGTGGTCATCATGAAGAGCTTCGCCTTCTGTGATGTCGTCATCACCGTTACCCCCTGTCAGATCGTCATAGACTTCCAGCTGCAACTGATCGTTGATCGGTGGCATCTGAACCTCCTCACTGAGGTGCGAGGCTTAGCGGAATAAGTCGACCGGAAACCTGGGGTAAAAGGACCCGGTTTCAGCAGCGGTGCGGGCGACACGGTCCACGCGGCTGTTCCCTGGCTCGCCGCTGTGTGCTTTGATTTTTGTCCAGGCGATTGAGACGAAGGACTGTTGAACGGTGTGGCGGTACCGATGAGTCAGCGGAGTGGACGTCCGCCACGTGCCTTCAGCCCAGTGCTTCAGGCCCATGTAATCGAACCTGATCTCAACGGTCTTGCAGTTATGGAAATGACACCAGTCGATCGCTTTTTCGACGGCATGACATTCGCCCGCAATGTTCCGAATCTTGAGCGCGTCCGCGTCTGAGAAGCAGCCCGCCATCCCATCGATCGGAGCGCCATCGCGCCACACCTCGAATGCCCAACCGATGGCCGCGTGGTCGTCCTGATGCTCAATGTAGGAGCCATCCACATAGATGACTGTCGTGCCGGGCTCTTGCTCGATCGTCATGCGTGAGGTCGATGGAGCTTGGGGAACGATCGTGCGTCCCTTGAAGAGTTGCTCGATCTGTTGCCAGAAATCGAGTGGCCAGGTTTGGCCATCGGCGACGAGCGAATGGCCTTTCTTGCCGACATAGACTGTGGCGTCGAACCGCATATTGGTCTGGGGTTGGAGGACCACCATCTTCTGTCCGTATTGGATGGCTTTCCCCATCTCGGCATAGATGTCGGCGTCTGCCAGAGTCGAGATGAACGCGAGAGTCGCCGTCTGGGCTTCTTCGGTCGCCGCGATTAGCGCAGGTGTCATGGTATCCTCCTGTTGTCTAAGCAATCACGGAGATTGACACCATGCCCGCGCAGCGGGCCTTGAGTCGTCCTCACGAGCCGTTGATGTAGACATGACAAGCTTCTCGAGGGGAAGGTCTGGAGCCGGCTCGTGGGGACGACGGCTCCGTAGCGGTCTCACCACCTAGGCGAGCCGACTAGTGATGTAACCGAGGGCGGAAGAGAGGGCAGTAATCCAGCGATCGATTCGGCCAGGTGGAATACATCCTCGATGCTGCAGGCAGCGAACTTGTCAGCCACCAAAGAGTACGTGAAGACTCCCATCGGCCTGATACGCCACTGTCTTATTGCCCACATCCTGATTCTGGTCGTTCTGGACGCTCTTGAGCATGATTGATGGAACGGAGATGCCAAGTTCGGTCAGCTTGTCCTGAAAATACTCGACCGATTGTGTGCCTTGAAAAGGCAGGTTCTCGTCATCGAGATTGGAGTACAGATAGGGCGAGGAGTCTTCATCTGGACAAGTCTTGGGGTCTTGAGAGGAAACAGTCATGAAAACGTATTGGAGCGGACGGTCCCATCCGAGGTCCACCGTGACCGGTCTCCCATTCAGTGCGGTCTGAAATATGTGATGGCTCATAATCTCCTCCGGATCTCAATCGCAGAATTCGTGCTGCCGAAATTCCCGTACCGTAAACATGGTCGGTGCTGGAGAGGATCACACGTCATGCCGTAATATTGGAATCTTCCCGAGACAGGATCGCAGTCTACTTCGTAGGGCTATGAGGTGAAGATCCTTGGAATGATGGCTGACAGAGGGGGTTCAGAATCCCTGGATCGGCCATGATGTCTGCCCGTGGGATCCGTACAGGATTGTTTGGATCGATCACGACGAACTCAAAATCAAACCAGGGTTGAAGCGCGTCTTCGGCGTGAATGCGGCGGGCTTCACTGACCGTATACCCTTCCTGCTCAAAGGCTTTCCGAAGCGTACTGCGGGCCAAGGCGTCTTCATCGAGGATGAGAATTTTTGCCATGAGGCACCTCCTGGTGCAACGCAACGAGAGGAGTCTGTACTGAAGATCTACGAGATGGAAGGATTGTGGCGGTCAGTGCCTATGTTGAGGACGCCCTGCTCGTATCGACATCTGGCCGGGTGGTGTTCGTGCTCCCAAGGTGGGTCTGTTATCCCATCTGTTGTACGTGTCAGACGATTTACCGCGATCCGGTATCGTGAAGATGGCGTCTGTTCGGCCGGATCTTCCTGAGGAACGGGTTTAGCTCGATGTACATTGGGCGATGCCGCAAATACGAAGAACGGAATTTCCGAACGAGGATGCTCATGCCGTTAACGATTCCGATCACAGCGACGACAACTCCAAGCACGATCAAGGAATTCATGAGATTCCTCCTTTCTGGATCACATGCGCCTCATTGATGAGCTGCTATCGAGGTCTTATCGGATGGCTGTCGGCCATGGCCGGCCCGGTTATTATGTGGATGGAAGAAGTGAGGCGGCGTCTGTGGTGCGAGGGAGGTCGAAGTATCGATCAAGCTTCCCGAGTTCTCGATAACGTTCTTTCATGCGTACGAAACCGAAACTGTAGAACCAGCTCCAGGCGTTGTGGGTATGAACGAGATCGCGCACAACTGGGACCAGTCGTAAGGCTTGGGCACGTGTGGGGAGGGGGCCGACGAGCAAGCCGAATCGGCCCATGTCGTAGACCGAGCAGTCATAGGAGTCGGGGTCCTCTTCGAGGTGCTCCTCGTGACAATCGAGGAGGACGCGACAGAGTTTGGGAGTCGGCATACCCGTCGCTTCGTGAAGATCAGGTGTTGGCTAGGTTATGCCTTGGACGGAGACAGGATCACGAACCGGTCATCCCAGCGCGCAGACAGAATGGGGTGGACAGCATCCCAGTGCAGTTGGCCTAGGCCACACCCCAAGCGCACCGTATAGACGTCCTTGAGTCCCATGTTGTTCACATAGCGGAGGAGTTCGTCTGCTGATTGGGTGATGAGAGCGAGGGGGCTTGGTTCAAACGGATCATCTTTGGTAGGTATTGAGAAAATCCGATGGTCCGGAAACGCATAGACGTGATTGCCAGAACGAGAGAGCAATTCGCCGAGTTGACGAGGAAGAGTGGGGAAACGAAGCGCGGCCACCTTGGCGAGCCCTGCACCCATCACGGCCTCGCCCGAACGAGAGACCCTCCCATTTGTGGTGATGCCAATATATGCTCCCGTACTCCAGAATTCCCAGAGATCGCCGGTCTGTTCGCGCATAGCTCCTCCTATTGCTCTTTCATAACACGAGGGTGTGTGCCCGGCAACGGGCCAAATGGTGGGAGTTCAAGGTAGGACGTGTGAGGCCAGCGACAACAGTTTGGCGCCAATGAGGGCACATAGAGCACAAGCGATGAGTCCCAGGAGGGGGTGTAATGGACTCACGCCATTGATGATCCGGAGCAAGAGGAGACAGAAAATGGCGAGGATGGTAAGGCCGGCCACGATGAGGGTTCCTGCAAAGAGCCATCGAATCAGGGTGTTCAAGCCATGCTCGAGGGATTGTCCCAATGGTACTGGTTGGAGTCGTTCTGATGCGCGGCGGCCAGTGGTCTGCATGGGCTGTTCCTTATATCGGCCATGACTGCTTGAAAACAGATTTGAGCGCCAAGCGCCGCTCGTTCTTCGATCGTCAACGGAGTGAGATAAGGAGCCAGGACATCTTCGATGTCATCGAGGTGGCCTAAGTGGAGTCAATGACAGCTCTTCGAACGGTCCGGTTGGCCATTAGGCAACCATTCCGGGATTCTGACAAAAACTCCCGTTTCGAGAGCCTGCATGACATCGTCAGTGTCGGGATCTGTGAAGGAGTGTCCTCGCTTGGAGAAGCGAAACCGGTACTCATTGATTGTAATGATGCGGTTGTTCCTGAGTTGACGTGCGATCATCGCATGGAGCCGTTCGATCGGAGTCGCTATCACGTTGAGTGGAACTGCTGTTGTGGTTTCATTCATTCCGTGAGCCTCGTCTAGGAACAATGAAGCCCCTGATCGTTCCCAGGGGCAAGGGGGCGGTAATACAGCCGGAGCCGCTTCGGCGTGTAGATACCCTGAACTTGGAAGCAGTGAACCTCAGGGTATCTCGTCGTCCACAAACTATGCGCTGTGATTTCTGCCTGCACGGACTATTGTGTATTCAAAGCCGGCGATCTCATGTTTCCGGCCTTTCTTGTTCTCCTTGCCTTCCCACTCCTGGTAGTCCAGGGCGCCATTCACCTTGATCTGGTCGCCTTTCCTGAGCTCTTGCGCGGCCTTTTCTGCGGTTTCTCCGCGGAAGACCACGTCAACCCAGTTGGTTTTCTTGACGAGCTGCTGTGTGTCGTCGAGCCAGCTCCGGTGCGAAGCCAGCGACACGCGCACGATCGCCTTCTTGGTGCCGCTCAAATACTCGAGTACGGCATCTTTGCCTAACTGCCCGCCGATCTCGATCTTGTTGATGTCGTTGTAGGGCTTGGGAGGTATTTGCTGATGTGGGGTGGATTCGTTGGATGCGGCTCGTGCAGCAGTGGTCATGATTTCCTCCTTGGAACACGTTGTGAAGCTGCGCTGTCCTCTGTGTTGCGAACTGTCATTGAGGGAGTGCAATGCCCGCGGAGCGGGCCTGGGTTTGATCGAATGTCTGAACCATTCGTCGCAGCGATGGCGTGTCAAAGTTGTGGGTCATTAGGGATGACATAGCCGTCACTCCGAATGAGTCGTGTTTCTGGGCTGGTGGGGGTGACCGTCGAAGGGGCCAGTCGGAGGTCGGCGATCTGCAACGGCCCCATGACAAATGGCCGATTGGGATAGTCGACTTGGATAGCGTGTAACAACGTGTCGGCTGGAATTGAGCTGTTGATGAGAATCACGTGTTTTTCAGCTCGATCGGTGAATCGTACGTGCCAGCCTTGCACACTGGGAACGTAGAAAGGCATGGCATCGTGAAGAGGCATCCCGGGATCCTTGGTAACCTCCTCAAGTTGTTCAGTCTCCTGTCGTTCAGGAATCGACTGAGGTCGGTTAGATGCCTCCAAGACGGCACGTAACCCTTGGTAGATCCGTTTGGCCGCGTCCGACCAGTTCGGATTGAGCGGAAGTCCACGGAAGGCGGCTTGAGAGGCTTTGTGTTCATCGTGACTTAAGAGACGGTCAACAGGCATGACGGTGTCCTGGTTGATGAGCGGATTCGTTGCATAGGGGAATCACTCGTCGACACCGTTGGGTCATCAGAGACGCCATCTTTTTTTTAGACGGCTTGGAGGCGGTTTCGTTGATGATTGATCTGGGTCAGGACTGCGGTGAGGCTGGCATCGGATTGGAAAATGGATGCGCCGATATGCATGTTCAGTGCGGGAAGGACGGAACAGGCGGATACAGCGACCCCGTCTTCTTTTGCGATGGAGATACATTCCCACAAAATGGGTTCTGGACTGTGTTGCAATTGGGCCAAGGCCTCACCGTGTCCAATGACAATGAGTTTCCCTTTGGCCCGGGTGATCGCGACATTGATCAGTAGATGGGGGCAGGCATCTGCGAACTGACTGCCGAGCATCGAGCGAGTAATGTTTTCAGTATTGACCGTATCGAAAATCAGGATGTCGCTGGCTCGGCCTTGAAATCGATGCACCGTCCCGACTCGTACCTGGTCTTGGAGTCCTTCATGCCGGACGATCCGCTCGATGAGGTCGACTTGGGCGCGGTAGGGGGTAATGATGCTGACTCCTGGGAGTGGGTCGGGCACATTCAACGCTTGTTTCGCCAGCCGTACGGCGAGGAGAGCGTGATAGACGTTGAAGGGCGAGCCTTTCGGATCTCGAAGGGTGACAGGTTGGGCCTGGGTCGTATCGATGAAGATCAAGGCTTCTCCCGGAGCTGGGGCGTGAGCCGTCAGTGATTCGCGCATGCTCTCCAGGTTGGGAGCCGATTCGTAGCGGAGTCCGGCTCTGGCGTACAGTCGGCTGGCCACACGAGCAATATGGGGATGCATGCGGTATTGTGTGCTGAGGGCCACGACGCGGGGATCGTTCCCAGAGGAAATCTGAGCCAGTCGGTAGATGCAACGCGCGAGCCACTGTTTGGTGGCTTCGGTATGTACCGTGGCGATGGGTGGAAGTTGCAGAAAGTCTCCCACGACGATCACCCGCTTGTTGGCGAGACAGGCTGCGGCAAAGATTGCCGGGGCGATGCCCATACTGGCTTCTTCGATGATCACGGTGTCGAATCGCTGATGTTCGAGGAGCCGGGACGTGTAGCTTCGGGTCAGGGTTGTGGCGACAATCGGAGCGTTGTGTATTAACAATTCTTCTGTGCGGCTCAGTCTTTGCTCGATCGTCCGCAGTTTCTTCTCCAGCTCCTCTTTTATTTTCGTGAATTGTGTCTGGATCGTGGTGAGTTCTGCCGTGGTCCAAATGTTGGCGTCCCATGCGACTGGTTGGGACAGACGCTCTAAGGTCGCAATGTGGTTGGCGGTCCACGGGAATTTCGTGTCCAGGGTCTTCTGGACTTCAGTCAGTCGTTCTTGATCGCGTTGCTGACTTCCTGACAACCGATGAAACTGGTCGAGGAGCTGGTGTCGTGTGGGCCGTTTCAGGATCCGGAGCACTGGGGGCAGGGCATCTATCTCCTGAATCTCGTGATTGATATCGTTGAGCGTGAGTTGTCGTTCTTCGATCGTGTGTTGGAGGACACGGCTCGCCTTCTCTGATTCCATGCGCTCGTGCTGGAGTGCTCGAATGGTGGTTTGCGCACGATCGTACTCGGTCAGGACGGTGAGACAGGATTCAATAGTCTTGAGGTCCTGGTCCAGATCGTTGACCTGGTTTCGGATCTGACCGGCTTCTGTTTCCAGGGGAACGTTGTACGCGATCGTCAACGCTTCCAAATTCACCATCTGTGATCGATCGCTGCTATCCGGGCTTGGGCTGCCTAGACGGACTAAGCTGCCTTCGGTCAGTTTTGGCCGTCGGTCGAGGGTGGTATCAACGATATGATCGATCGCCGTATTGGTGGGTGAGCAGATCAAGGTCCGTTCTCCGAGGTCATTCAAGGCAAGACTGATCGTTGAGATCACTTCGCTTTTGCCGGTTCCCGGGGGGCCAATCACATAGGTCACATCCTGTTGGATGCTTTTGGTGAAGGCGTCGAGTTGTTCTGTATTGAGCGAACCGGTCGGTGTGATGGGGGTGTATGCAAGCAAGTCCGGCCGTGCTGAGGGATCGAAGGTCTTGAGCGCGAGCGACGTGCCGAATCGCTCGGTTTGCCGGCCGATCTGAATGAGTCGCTTATCGAGACTTTGTAGGAGTCGGAGTGAATCAAATGCCAGTTGGGCTTCTGGAATCTCAGGGGTCAGCTCGGCGTCGATCGCCAGAGCCAATCCATCCAAGGAAAACCCGACGACACGACAAGGGAATCGATTGGCATTCAGGACTAACGATGGATTGCCCTCGTCGAGAATTTGAGCGGGGATGGGTTCGCTCTGAAAGAGGAAATAGTTGGTGCGTCCGGACTTGTGTTGTCGCTTGCCGTCCTTCAGCGGGAGGGCGAACGTTTCCTGTCCGGATTGGGGTTTGCGACCGCTGAGTTCATCGCGAATGGCATCCCGGAAGGCTTGGAGGAGGAGTTGGAGCCGGACATGGTCTGGCTTGCCAGATGCGCTGTCATAAAAGGCCGGCGTAGGCGCAGTCATTGAGCCTCCTTCTGGGGTCCGGTCAGTGTGTGAGGGCATGATCGCGGGGCAGGAAAGGCTGGCGCTCGGAGAGCGCCCTGTTCTGGCGAGGGTCGTGAAGGTCAGGCGGTTGGCAGTTGGAGTGGGTAGGGGCTCGCGCTTTTCTGGAGAGCAAGGCTGGTACGGATTATGCGGAGCCAGCAGAAAGATTTTATCTGAAGACCTCTTGTTTTTGAAAAGACGGTTGGAGTACCATGCGTTATCTATTTGGTTTCGTAGGCTCTGCTGAAACATTTCTGCTGTACGCTCGTACAGATTTTCATCTCTCTCGTTGTGATGTGTTCTTTCGATTGATCATCGTAAGGCACTCACGTGTTCACTTCGTTCTTTCCATCTTCCCCGCGTCTTCCCTCTGACGCTCTCTGCATTCTGTTTCACCTCCACTGCGTTTCTCACCATCCGATCTCTTGATGCATGAAGTATCACTGAGATCTACCATCGTGCTTTGTCAGTCCCATTTCACCATCATATTCACATTGGTTGCGCACATGTTGCCAGCCGCTAACAGGAGGTGCCTTCATGATGTCATGTGCCACTCGCATTACTATCCAGTCTGTCGCAGTTGATGGAATCCGTCCGCTGTATGCTCAACGTGGATGGTTTCTTGGCACCATTGCTGAAGTAGATCGAATCGTACGATGCAGCGAATCCTTTGCCTCTGAACAGGATGCGCGGCGCATATGTTGGGCATTACGGCAAGAGGGCGTGGTGGATCAGGATTATGTCAGTCAGGAAGCCTTGCCAAATCTGTATCTGGATGTGGGAGGGATGTCGTTGTTCTCGCCAAATCGGTCAGAATGTCGTGCGGTGTTCTCGAAGCCCCAGGCAATTGTGCGAGTGTTACGGATGGAACGTGATCAGTTGGTGCAGGATTGTGAGTTACCGTTCGTCAGGATGGTGATTCGTGCTGTCCGCTGGTGTCGTGTAGTCCGTGCCTCGTTCATTGGTCGAACGGTCATGATGTCGCACTGAGATCATGTCGTCGATCCCGCCCGGTGTGCCTCCTGCATAGTTCGGTCTTCTCATCGCGTCGACATCCTCAATCATCACATTCACCACCATTCAAATCATGCTGCGTACCGTGTGTAGTCGAAAGGCTAGACACGTATGCGCCGAGGAGTATGCATGTACGACAACGCAACCATTAAGGTGGAATTGCGCAGTGTAGGAAAGGCCGTTCATGTGGATCTCACAGGATCGGATGAGCTGTTGCAGTGGGCGTATAACGATTTAGCGAGTCGCTTTGAATTGCTAATCGAGGCAGGAGTACTGAAGTGGTATAAAGCGCGAGCTGACCATTTTGTGCTTATGCCCCAAGATGATTGGAAGCCTGCTGAAGTGGTCTATGAGTTAAAGCAGCAACTGCGGCTTCAATCTCCTTAACCAGCTTCGATTCATGGGGTTCAAGTGTAATGGTGGCACTCAGATTCTGTATTTGAGTGAGTACGCGTTCACTGAATCCTTCGAGTCGGCAAAAGCTGTCCCTTCCTACAAATTCTGCATTGCTTCGCCAGATCGTTTCCCGACTGTTGAGTAATTCAGACAGCTTGCGGGTAATTTCGAGTTCTGGTGTCACCTTCATGCGTCCCTCCCTGTTGGACCGTTTCCTCCCATCAATCTAGCACTGGGATTCGATACGGTCAATGACGGGAAAGGCAAAGGAGTTACGTGATGAATCAACATGAATTGGCAGAATCAGATTGGCGTGGGGTCTATCGAACGCATGTCCAATTTATTCTTGCACAGCTCTTTTCTGCTGGAAATGCTGTGATTCATGCACGTGCCGGCGAAGTGCTTTGTGAGTATCAAGAAGCGCTTCTGTTGGTACGGGATTTGGTGCAGCAGATTCAAGGGAGCGTTTCGTCAAAGGGCTGTCTCTTTGAGGACTGGGAGTATCAATGCGCAAAACGAGTCCTTGCTGCATCGTGGCAACTCGGACCGGTTTCGCGTGATGCACTCTTGGTCTTTACGGGATATTCAGAAGCGCAGCTGCACAACATGGCTCAAGCGGCAATTGAGGCTCGAACCGAAGCCTACACTGCGCTCTATGGTTCGCCGGCACCACAAGCTTGGGGTTAGTGTACGTTGCCTGCTTCAATGATTGCTGTCTCGCATTTCCCTGTTCACGTCCATCGCATCATCACTCTAACCATGGCAACCCTGTTGCCCTTGAAAGGATCACCATTATGTCGACCATGGGACACACATCATCAAAATTAACTGCAATTCGGGCGATCTTGAGTGCGGCGCCGTCGTATTCTCGTTCGCATCTCTATCGATGGGGACGATTGGATCAGACGGATTTGAAGCGGTTAGTTCAAGAGCTCGAAGAAGGTGGTCATGTTGTCGATCCGAACCAACTCTATCAACTGCGATACCGCTTGTACGAGATGGACATGGCTGAGTTTTCGAATCATTTGGTGCGAGTCGCTCGAACCAATGAAGAAAACCGTTATGAGGAAGACCATGAGCCAGAATCACCGTCGTACCCAAAGCGAACGAAATTGGGACATCCTCATTTCGTATGTCTTGAGGATGGACGGATTGCGAGGCGGATCGATCTCGCTCGGGCCTTACCGCTTTGTGGATTGCGGTCACCAGTGCTGATGACAGAGATCGAACGTCGCGCGAATGCACAGAATGGAATCAGTCGTGTCCGTTGGATCACTGGTTCGATCAAGTGTACTCGGTGCGACGGCTATCATCTGTCACCTGCGAAGACTGTTGAGCCGCCTGGACCCACTGTGACATCTGAAACCATGACTGAAACATGCCGTCATTGTGGAGCCTCCTCGTTGGTAACTGAATGGGTTGGAACAGCGCAATATGGTTTTGGCGATAAACGTTGTTTGATCTGTGGATGGTACCAATTGGAGACTTTCAACTTGATACCACAGGATGTGCTCTTGCGGAATCAGGAAGCACTTGCTCATGCCATGGTTCACACAGTCACTGGAACTCAGGAAGATGGGATTGAAGTCAATGAGGAGACAAACGATCTTCACATTGTCGGCGATCTCGATCAGCTGGATCCGGTGCAGAATCAAGGAGTGACAAGTGTAGATGGCGAAATGGAAGACATGTGTGCGGATGGACTGACAGCGGTTGATCTTGAAGCATCCGATGATCTCCTGGATCCGGATGACCGTTCAAGTGCAGGAGAGGAGACTCACGCGCAAGATGATACTGGTCTTGAGGCTGATGAATATCTTGTCTCGTTGCAGAATCGACTCTGGAAGGACAAATCGTGCAAAGCGCTCCGATGTGCATTACTGGAACGGTCTCTGACGAATCCAATGGCTCTTGAGCGGTTGGATTTGGTCTGGACGGTCGCTTCGGTACTCGCAGAATCATCGGAGGGTATGACGCTCGCACAACAACAAGAGGTCGCGACATGGTTGATGGGGTCTTCAGATGAGGATCTCCGTAATCTGTTGCCGCCGATGGATCTTGCAAGGGAACTAACCATGGAGAAGCCGGAGTATATCCTGCCTCCTGTCTCTGGCAAAATTACCCAGTGGAAGCGGGCGTGTCGAAACCGATTGGCTCGCTTTCAGTATCCTCGGGCCGGCGCGCGCATTCTGGCACCTAGTTTTGGAGTGTCCGAGCGTGCGTTTCTGGCTGCCGTAGGACTATAGCTGCATGCGGAGTCGAGGGGGCATTTCTCTTAGAGCGTGGATGACCATACTCTGAAAGAATCATGTTCCCTCGGCTTCTGTGCGGTTATCTCTGGAGTGTGTTGTGGAATGCATCGAAGTGTGGAGGGACACTTTGGTCGGCGACATGTACGACGCGTATCATGACTCGATACGACATAAAAGGAGGATTCTTGACTGCAAGGATGGTGTTTCTAATTGTTGAAACGCGCGGGTGTATCCTTGAGCGAATCCTCCTTTTTTTATCCTAAATCTCGGAAAGGCAGGAGCCTGAGGCACCCCGACGAATCGGAATGCCCCAGGGATCAGAAGCAGCGTGAATTACGCAGCCTTCTTCATTGGCTTTGGGCCGAAATCTACACCGTCATTGTCGGCGATGATCTGGGTGTACGTCACCCGATCCTCGGTTCCGGCATTCACGGTCCGGTTCTGCAACCGTCCTGCGATCTCGACCCACTGGCCCTTGACGAGATGCTGCTTGCAGTTCTCGCCGTTCTTGCCCCACACGCTGACCGAGAAGAAGTCCGTCTCGGGCTTCTCCGTGGAGTCCTTCTTCGGGCGCCGATCGACGGCGACTCGAAAGTTCACCACCTTCTTGTCGTTGACCGTGGCTTCGGCGAGATCGCTGGCGATGCGGCCTTTGATTTCGACTTTTGCACGACTACGCATTATTAAACCTCCTGAAACAGTGATTGAGTGGCACGAGGCCACATCGTATGATCCCGGAACTCCTCGTGTGAGGCAGACTCCGTCGCGGCCTATCCGCACGCCGGGTAGAGTCATATCGTGAATGTGCTTTGGGGTTGAAGCCGCCCGGACGATCTAGGGAAGGTCTGATTTATTCTTCTCGCGGGATGTGCTACGGATAGCGCAGCACTGAACGGGAGGCGTACCCCATGCAGCAGACCTTTGCGGAAGCGAGCTTTGAACAGTATCGCAAGTCTACCCGCCGCGAGCGGTTCCTCAATGAGATGAACCGGGTGGTGCCCTGGGCGGAATTAGTGGCCGTGATCGAGCCGGTCTACCCCAAGGCTGACGGGCCGGGACGTCCGCCGGTCGGGATCGAACGCATGCTGCGCCTCCATTGTCTCCAACAGTGGTTCAACCTGTCAGATCCGGCGGTGGAAGAAGCGCTGTATGACTCCCGCGCCATGCGGCAGTTCGTCGGGATTGATCTGGGCCGTGAGCCCGTCCCCGATGAGACGACGATCTGTAAGTTTCGGCATCTGCTGGAAGCGCACACGTTGGGGAAACAGCTGTTTGCCCGGATCGGGGAGTATCTGACCAAGCAGGGGCTGCAGGTGAGCCGAGGGACCATCGTGGATGCGACGATCATCAGTGCGCCCAGTTCGACAAAGAATCGGACGAAGGCGCGAGATCCCGAGATGCATCAGACAAAGAAAGGCAACCAGTGGTACTTCGGCATGAAGGCCCATATCGGCGTGGACAGCCAGACGAAAGTAATTCATTCGGTTGCCGCGACGGCTGCCAATGTGCATGACAGTCAGGTGTTACCGGAATTGTTGCATGGCCAGGAGACGCGGGTGTGGGGCGATGCGGCCTATAGCGGGCAACGCGCGGTGATTCGGCAGCACGCCCCCCACGCCAAGAGTTTCATCCAGACCAAAGCACATCGCCATCGGCCGCTGAGTGAGGAGGAGCGGACTCGGAATCGTACGAAGTCGAAGGTCCGTGCCAAAGTGGAACATGCGTTCTTGGTGATCAAGCGGATCTTCGGCTGGGCCAAAGTCCGCTATCGGGGGCTGGCGAAGAACACCCACTGGCTCCAGATCAGCTGTGGCTTGGCGAATCTGTACGTGGCACGACGGCGGCTCTTGGCGGGAACGTAGGGAACATGTGCCCGGCAGCGGGCAGCGGGCCATCGGAGAGTGGGGCCCCCCCACCAAAAGGCTCTCGGACCAGCCGATGTCCACCGAATTCGCCCTGGTGGCCAGCCCTGAAGCAGAATTCCAAGTGAAAACGTGAATTAATCAGACCTTCCCTAGGCAGCCTGGCTTGGAATCGCAGTTGAACTTGTATGAGTTGGACTGGCCGGTAGGTAGCCCAAGAGTTGGGCGAGATGCCGTAAGGCCTCTTCACTCAGATCATGGTCTCTTGCCACGATTCGGCATCCCGCTTCTTTGGATCGAAACCGGCGCAACTTCTCTCCGAGGACCTGAACCAGCGGGGTCAAGAGGCGATCAGTCTTTAGGAACCAGTCGACGGGAGGGGCAGCCAGGAACGGGTTAGGGGATTCTGGATCTCCTGCCATGAGCACAATGTCCTCTTGTACTAAGGTGGACAGCCACTGTGCGATCGCGTTGGCCTCCTCCGAGGTAATGTGTTCTGGGGATTTGAGGAGCAGCCGACCGGCCGCGGCCCAGAGCGCCATCCGATTCTCCGGGTTATCGAGTTCCTGGAGTGCCTGATTCAGCATGGCCTGGCGCATCGGGGTCCGGCCACTGGTGAAGAGTTGGTAGGCCGGTGCATTAATCCGATCTCTCAGATCAGCAGGATCTTGGATCTCACTCTGATCGTCTCCACTGACTTCCTCGCCCGGGACATCGTGACAGGATTCGAAATCTAGTCCGGGATCATCAGGATCGTGGGACGACACCAACTCCTCGATGTCGAGTTCGTGGTCGGTGTTCGCCTCTTCTTCGATTCCGTCGTATTCGAGGTCGTTGTTTCGCAGGAGCGCCAGGGAAATGTGTTCTTCGTTGGTTGAGACCTCTTCCCTGCTCAATTCAGGCATCCCCCGGTCACGTTCTTCTTCAATCGTGCGATAGATCCGGAGCGAGCAGACGAGACACCGGAGGGTGTCGGCCTCTTCTCGCACGTAACAGGCTTCGGCATCACTCTGGCATTTCCGACACTTCAGGCGCTCGTGGTGAGCCGTTCCGGTCGAATGCTCTTTCTTATTCAGGGACTGCGGGGTGCAATGGAACCCTTCGCACGACGCGCAGCGTCTACGTCCGATTCGATTGGCGAAGGTGTGAAGAGCTTCGTTGAGACTGAGAATGCACTGAATCCCACAGAGTGTTTGCACCCGATGGGCGTCCAAACGAAGTACCCGTTGGCCGTTTGGCATGATGTTGAATTGTGGCCGGCTGGTGGATTGCCGGACTGAGATCATCTTTGGGAATACCGGCTGGGGATCTTCATCCGCAAACCGGGTTTCACGGGAGAAGACACGGTCCCGATCTCGTAACCGCCAGGCTTCCAGGTGCAGATTGTAGAGTTGAGTCGTTTCGGTGAACACCCGCTCTGTATCTTCCTCTCGGTAGATGTAGACCTTGTCTTGGAGCCTGGGAAGGTCCTCGTCTGCGTCGATCGAGAGTTCTGTGGATCCCGGTGGGACAGGGTCTCCATTGGCCGATTGGGCGGTAGTGGGTTCGTGAGTCATCGCGTGCTCCCTTGGCCATTCAGAGCCGGCGCGGGTTGTCCGACCGCCTCTTGTTGTTTCCGGGGCTTGCTGAGCAACGTGAAGTTGCAAGGATGGGCTGCGTGAAGATGGTAGTACCGGTGTTGCGTATCCCCTTTTTTGAACGTCTTGGATTGCCATTGCCCGGTGACGCGGACCTCATGTCCCACGACCAGGGCTTTATACGTGTTCTCCGACACGCCATTCACCTTCACATCGATGTACATTGGATCGTCGTACTTTTCCGAAGGGTTGTCGGAGTGCACGGCCATTGAGAAACTCAAGAGGTTTCCGTACTCGGGCCGGTAGTCCGGAGGATGGGTGATGTTCCCTTCGAGCGTATTGACATTGGTGTGACCGCGTTTGGACATGGCAATGATCTCCTTCTCACATGATTTGTTGCTGCAGCTGCAGCAGATACCCGGATCGTATCCATGCCCGCGGAGCGGGCCTCTCCTGTCCGGTGGTTGACGCGGAGTTAGGCGCGTGGTCGTTGGGTGAGCTTGCTTTGAGCGAGTCGAGCCAAAAGGAATGATTCTCGGGCCGCTTGATCGAGTGGGAGCATCTTGAGATCGAGAAGGGCTTGTCGCAGGAAGGGCGACGTATTGGGGTCGGCGAGAATGGTGGCTGCTACTTTTTTAGATCTTTACACATACAAGTGGATCATTCTCTGATCCGATCCTGTATGACAGGCTTGTCTGGGGCGGTGTTCCAGGCGTTCCCTCCCGCCTGAATCTGGTGCAGATTCTGGCGTAGCGTCACCGCATGCAATACCCCACGTCAATCCGTGCCCTGTTCTCGCTGCCGGCTTCGTCGCGGCTTCCCGGCTCAGCGGCGTCTTCGGTAACTGCTACGCCAGGGTCTTGGTGCGCCGACGCCGAAAGAACTGCCCGCGGCTCGCAGCGTGGCCACCGGTGCAGCGGTCGCCATACGCACCGGCTGTGCCGCACCTTTCGGCTTGTGGGTTCCGTCTCTACCTTCAGTTCGAGCGGTTTCTGGCCCACTGCCTGCGGTGTCGTGGCATGTACGGAGAGCACCTCGACTGGCTCGCGAAGACCCCACACGTCACTCAGCGCTTCGCCCTATACGTGGGCGCGCTCTGGCGAGAAATGACCAACACGGCAGTGGCCAAGGCGGAATGCTTCCACGGCATCATGGTCAAGAACCTCAACTCGATCTACATGCGGCAGCTGATCGCTTGCGCTGCGGGCGAGCGGCGGACGAGATGGCCATCCGGAAGGGGCACGACTACCGCATCATCGTCAGCGATCTCGACCGAATGTTGCCAATCTGGGTTGGCGGTACGGGCTGCACCGAGGCCGACAGGGATCTCATCTTTGCCGCGCTGGGCAGGTGGAAGTTCTTGTAAGCCGAAGACCCTCTAAGAGTCTTCCCTCGAAATTTTATTTGTGCCTCCGAGGCGCATACGAAATGTGAAATGATTAGGCTTTGATCGTGAGTTGAGGTCAGGGAGGGGAGGGCAGGATCAATTTTTCTCTGTTATACGGCCTATACCATGCGGACACGGAGACCGTCTGGAAGGGGGAGGTGCGTAGGTGGTTGATTTCGGTGGGGCGTGTAGGGGTTGAACCTACGGCCCGCTGATGAAAAGCAGCAGAGTTTACTGACAGTTTTTCTTGATCCAGAGGGCAAAGTCTTCCTCTGAAACCTTGGTGCTGGCGAGCGCCAGCATGATTTGCGTGGCTTCGGCTTCGTCGGCGATCAGCTCTTTGCCGTTTCGGCTGAGAAAGACATATCCGGTCATAAAGGCTGTTCGCTTATTGCCGTCGATAAAAGGGTGATTGCGGACAATGCCGGTGATATAGGCGGCGGCGAGCGTAAAAAGATCGGTGTTGCCGTAGGAATGTATGTTCTGCGGCCGGGCAAGGGCGGAGTCGAGCAACCCTTCATCGCGGATACCGGGAGCGCCGCCGTGTTCAGAGAGAAGCTCCTCATGCAGCGAGAGCACGAAGTCTTTCAGTATCCAGACAAGCTTTTTCATTTTGCCAGAGCCCGCAGGGTGTTGCGGTACTTGGCCATACCTTTCCGGGCGATGTCCATCTGTTTCTCAAACTCGGGATCGTACTGTGTGATGCGGTAGCCGCCGTCCGGGGCTTCGGTTAAGAAAATCTTGTCTCCCTCGTTGAGCTTGAGGCGGGAGAGGACTTCCCTTGGAAGGACGAGCCCAAGTGAGTTTCCGACCTTGCGAATCTTTAAATCGAGCATGGACAACCCCTTTCGATGTTGTTACTCATGTTATAACATATCGTGACCGCTGTCAATGCGCTTGTGACAGGCGGACTAAGGCGTAACGTCGCGCTCGCCGCCGCGATTCCTGTTGCACTCTTTGGCGGCATGGTTCTTTTGGGCGCGACGGCGGGGTGCATCTGCGAAACTATCTGTGAATTTGGAGAGGACTTCCTTAGCAGGTGTGACGATCTCCTGGTCGGTTTTTTCGATCTCCTCAAGACGGTCCTGATAGCCGTCGGTGTGCCGCCAAGATTGGCCTGTGGTTTTGGCAGGACAGGGCATTTCGGGCGATGAAATCTCTCTCCCTGTTGCGATAAATTTCTGCCGTCTTGTTTTCTAGGAGGGCGTGAGCTGCAGTCCTTCGCGCTCCTGTTCGTGGGCATTGAGGATTCTACAGAACTGCTCGAGCTTAATCTTGGAGCGCATCGATCGCGCTTCGTGCTGTTTAAGCGAGAGGGCACGGGAGGGTACTGTCAACTTGCCGAGGAAGCTGAAATCCGTGAGGTTTTGGCGATGGACAAGAAGACAAATCCCTCTGCTGACCAGCGGTATCCGATAGAGATTCTCCGCCACGCAAGATGGGGGGCCGTAGAATTTCTGTACCCGCGGCAGTTCGTCGTAGAAATGGAGAAGAGGGGGGCATTCCACCAGGCTGACATCACCTTCGACGTAGGTTACGATGAGGTGTTCTTTAGGGTTCACCCAGACGCCGAAATACCAACCGTCCTGGTGGGTGTCGTACTGCACCCACACACGATTCTGGCTGCATCTGTTGAAGTTACAGGTTTATCGGTTATGCAAATCCTGCCAACGTATAAGCCGGTTCCCTTTTTTGGTGATGACGATGTTTTTCTCGGGCATCCGGTTGTCCTCCAAACGGTCAAAGTTGCTAAGCAGCGGGGTTAGCTACTTCCGTTTGAATCACTGCCCAGAGGGCCTCTGTGTTCTTTGCCGTGGGGGATATTCGTCTCGAGAGGATGGTGCCATGTTTCTTTGGATTCCAGTGCCGGCACAGGTGGTCCAGATAGGGGTCGTACAAATCGCGCTGGTGAGAACCCCGATAGGGTCTAGTCGTTGGGACAGTTCGTTTGTGCATGGGCTGTGATCTGCAGGTGAGGAGCAGGCAGGTTCTGCCAGGTTCGACTCAGGCGTTGTACACCTAGGAGGCATTCTCGAGTGAAGCCTTGAGCAGGGCTCCAGTCTATGCAAGCTGGTGTTCGAGGGTTATTCATTTGCCAACGTTCTTAACGTTTCTGCATGGCACCGTTTCGGTGCGCACCAACAGGCCAAGTGTTTCCCGCGCAACGGCTTGAGCCATTCTGGATCCACACTGAGTCTCCATTGCGCGTATTGGGCGAATAGCTCACACACTCGATCTCGGTCCTGCTCTCCATGCATCACGAATGGATTGCCCCAGTCCGATCCGCGATCGACTTTGATCGTCCCTTCAGGCAGCACAGCCAACCCCTTCAAACTCAAGATCCTAAGATTCGTCATCATGCCCTCCATTGCTATGTATGATCACAAAGGAAGCACTTTGACGAAGTCCAGATCTGTGGCGTTTAGCTGAGCACAGGGTGTTTGGCTTCATGAGGTTCAATGGCCTCATACGTGTGCGGTAGTCCCTGGGAACCTGACCGAAACCGATACGCGTTCCCGTAAGCATCCAGGTTGATCTAGCGTCGCATCTGTCGATGCTTATACAGATGGAGAACGATGCCTCGTGAGCACCAGACCTGTCCCATCCCCATAAAATTCTGACATTCGTTCACAGCGAAGAGTTTCTCTCGAGAGGCGCCCAGTTGATTTGATCCACACGCATTTCTAATGTGACAGAGAGTCCCAGTATTATCCAGCACCACCAGACCATCTGTCATTGTCCTTTCTTACTGTCGTCGTGCTTCTGGTTGGGGCTCTAGGGCCAGGCTTTGGATCTTCCCGGGTGCGGAGCAGCAAGGATGCGTGCCGCGTCTTTTTGTGTGCGGTGGTCCACCTTCTAAGTGAAATAATGAGAAACTTAAGCGGGCATTGCATTTACGTTTCTTTTGGATCCTCGTTGCCCTTTTTGTATGGGCCGAAGCTTGGTTGCACCCAAGGCACGAATTTGTATGGAATGGGAAAAGCGTCGGGCGCACGTAACGCAGCGCATGGGCATAGGTTCATCATCGGTTGGGACAAGAAGGCCGCCGCAATGTTCGCGCGGACAGTACATGGGGGTGCTCCACTGTGAGGGGGTGAACGGGACAATAGTGATGACCAACGAAGTGCCGCGGCCGAATTGGTCTTATTGGAATCGTTCACACTGCTGGCAGTGGGAATCTCTCTCGATAGAGGAGTGAGTCTCTGTCCCGCATTGGGCGCAGAGAGGTCCTCCTCGATGGCGAGGGAAGGAGTCTAGCTGTAGGTTGGATAGGGGATGCCAGGTCCGGATCGTACGCGTGCGAAGTTCGAGATGACGTTGCTCATCATGTCAGTTGCAATACCTTCACCATCATGGAAGAGGCAGCTTTGAGTGAGTGTGCTGTAATCACCGGCTGTGACCACGTCTGCGCATCGTTGGCAGGTTCGCCATCTGACGGGGTCGGGAAACTCTTGGATGGATTCTGGATTCGTATGGGTTGTCGCTTCGGCGAGGGAACAAGGTGGTGCCAATTGGTTTCTTCAGAAGTCGCAAGGTCGGTCTTCGTCATTCCACCCATTCCGATCTGCATCGATGCTCTTCGCCGGTAGGCTTTTCCTCATTCGGGCAAAAACTCTTCTATAGATTGAGGGTGACGATTTTCTGCTTCTAGCCACCAGCTGGTTCGTTGTTGACGATCGTGAGAATACTGGAAGAAGGCGTTTGTTGGATCAGCGGCGGCATTGTCGTAAAGCTCTTGTGTTTCTTGTCTTTGGTCAATCATCCCCTGGGGATTGCAGTCGAAGCAGTCGATCCCCAATTGAGATGAACACCAGAATGGAGGGAAGGCACTGAGCAGGGAGAGGAGATACCAACTTGGACCGAGGAACATGGGGGTCCCCCTTCCTTCAGGTGGCTCCTACATGAAGAAAGGATACCTCGTTGCTCTGCAACCTGCAACAGGGTGGGGGCACTATTCCAACTTGGACTGAATAGGACTAGCAGTCTGCTGAAAAACCCCTCGCAAAGCGGTGTGTAATATGATTCTCTGTTTTCAGGAAGAACGGAGGGTCACTCATGCGCGGAACATTTGAAGATCAGGGACGGTTATTTTCATATATTTCACCGGAGCAACGGGTCGCGGCACGGCACCCGCTCCGGACCATACGCACGCTGGTGCGCGAGGTGCTCAGCGAACTGGACCGCGACTTCCGCAAGCTGTATTCAACGACGGGGCGCCCGTCCATCCCGCCCGAACAGTTGCTGAGCGCGCTGCTACTGCAAGTGTTTTACGGCGTACGGAGTGAGCGGCAACTGATGGAGCAGCTGGACTACAATCTTCTGTACCGCTGGTTCGTCGGGCTTTCGCCGGACGACGCGGTGTGGGATGCGACGACGTTTACGAAGAATCGCGAGCGATTGCAGCAAGGCGATATGTTCAATCGCTTCATGGAGAAGCTGTTGCATCACCAAGATGTCACACCCCTGTTGTCGGACGAGCATTTCTCCGTCGACGGCACACTGATCGAAGCGTGGGCCGGCCACAAAAGCTTCAAGCCGAAGGACGGCAAAGACGGCGACGGGGAGCACTTCCACGGCACGACACGCAAGAACGAGACGCATGAAAGCACGACCGATCCCGACAGCCGCCTCTACCGCAAGAGCGAGGGCAAGGAAAGCAAACTCTGCTACATGGGCCACGCCACAATGGAAAACAGGAACGGCCTGGCCGTCGCGGGGCTGGTCACACAGGCAAGCGGCACGGCGGAACGTGCAGCATCGGAGGAGATGCTAGAGAAGAAAGCATCTCAACATGCACGCATCACGGTCGGCGCGGACAAGGCCTATGATGTTGAAGCACACGTGGAACGCCTGCGGGCGAAGAACATCACCCCGCACATTGCCGTCAACGCGTATGTCACGAAGACCGGAAAGGCGCGCAAGACAGCCATCGACGGACGAACCACCCGGCACAAGGGCTACACCCTCTCGCAGGGCAAACGCAAAATGATCGAGTGTATGTTTGGATGGGGTAAGCAGCACGGCACCATGCGCAAGACGAAACACAGGGGGTTGGCCGGAGTCGCCGCCGACTTTCTGCTCAATCTGATCGGCTACAACCTCATCCGTATCCCGAAACTGCTGGCGCAGAGGGGATAGGTGCGTCCGCACACACAAACACGCCCTGATACGGCACGAGAATCCACGCACCCTCGAAAAAAATAACGCGTGGCTATCTCAAAAAACGGAAACCTCCGTCATAAAAGAGGGTTTTTCAGCAGACTGCTAGTGTTTCTTGGCGAGCAGGCGTCGTTTCGCTGCGTGAAAGGCTTGGCAACATCAAATGGATCTACACGAAGTAGGTCAGCAAGCTCATGCGACCGGTCTATGGTGCCACAAGTGAAGAGGATGGTGGAAGGGGGATCTATTGGGCGATCCCATCCTTCTTGGTGGAAGTGAGGGACCCATCCATTCACTGACGCGCGTGAGTGCGAGGAGGGCACGCCGTCTGTCGATAGGGTGTGTGGCGTATAGTGAGATCAGAGGAATTGAATCGTCGAGGAATAGGACGGCAGCATCCTATCCGAGGTATAGAGGCATAATGGTTCACTCAGGGCTTGTGCAATTAAGAGTCGGTCGAACGGATCGCGGTGAAGATCTGGCAAGGTGTGCAAGGCGAGGGTGTGCTGGGCGGTGACGGGGAGTTCTCGAAATCCACTGCCATGGATGCCGGCGACCAGATCGAGTGGGTTGGCCTCGAGTCGACGGAGACCAATTTTGATGATGGCTTCCCAGATCGAGGCGGCACTGATGTAGACCTCGTCAGCCTGGTCAATGCGCGCTCGTCGTTTTCTGGTCATCTCCGGAGTGTTGCCCAGGTACCAGAGAAAGAGCTGGGTGTCGAGTAGAATTCTCATGCGGGATTCTCAAACGCTTGTTGAAGTTCGTCAGGGAGTGGCGCATTGAAATTTGAGCGTAGCGTGATTTTCCCCTTGAGGAACCCAGGCTTGCGAAGAGGAATGCCGTGATCCAGTGGGACTAATTTCGCAATGGGGGTGCCGGCTTTGGCGATAATGACTTCTTGCCCACCGGCTACCTTGGTCAGGAGCGAGGACAGATGAGTCTTGGCATGATGGATATTGATGACGGCACGATCTTTCATATGCCCCTCTAATAGACTTAGTTGAACTTAGTTTAGAATGAATAAATGGCGCAGTCAAGTCCAGCGCCAGGTGACGCGTCAGTCTTGTGTAACTTGAGGTTCCGAGGTGTGTATCGTCGTGGGTGGTGAATGACGTCCAGGAGTTCCTTCACGCAGATGGCTGGGGTTTCGATCTTAGAGTCTTGCTTGAGCTGCGGGTATCATGATGGGTCTCCTGGCTTGTCCTCTGTGTGACTGTGCATTAACGAAATGTCTTCGAGGTCGTTTCTATCCCGTCTTGCCAAATCTTTTCCCCTCCCCATGTTGGCCTAACCCACGGTTTCTCTTTTGGGTCTTCTTCCGATTGAGTGGATCGAAATCAGGGGGGAATCTCCGCTTGCCCTCTTGCGAGACAATGGTTGTCTGTTTTGCAGAGGCCGGAGAAACGTGACATGCGTTCCGGATGTAAACACATCGACGACTCTGGGACGCCTACCGCGTCCGGGGCTCCATACTCGGCACGGCCGTATGCGGTATCTTCGGGGACCCGTGCGCGCGGGAGCTCGCCCTGCATCGACGGGGGAAAACCCGCCTGCGGCGCGTGCGGACGGGGAAACCGTCCCTGCTACGACCGCAAGATCCGGCGGGTCCGCATCTGTCTTGTGGGGGCTGGCGCATTTACCTGGACGTGCAGATCCACCGCGCCTGCTGCCAACGCTCTGGGATGTACAGCAGGAGCGCCTGGCGTGGCTGACCGAAAGAGCCCTGGTGAAATTACCCCTCCCGTTTCGCTCCATCCATTAAGCTTTGATGAGGCTATGAAAGCGCTCATGGGTGTTGAGCCTCAGCGGGTGGGACTTGGAAATAAACAGGCTAAACATAAACCAAAGTCTAAAGGTAAAAAGTCCCATTCCAATTAAACGCCCGGCATCGGTGGAAGTGGAGCCGGTGGTTGAGGTTTGATATGGTCAACACTTCGTTACTCTTCTCTCCAAGCTCGTTGGGCCGTTGCAAGCAGCTGATACATCGTCATGGGCTGGATGGGTGACTCAATGAAGCCACGGGAACGATAAAAACGCTTGGCTTGTTCGGTCAGCGCATGCACCAGCAGTGCCGTAATCCCAGCGATCTCAGCGGCTTGGATCGTGCGCAGAATGGCGTCACGCAGCAGTGCCGTGCCGATGCCTTTCTGCTGGTGGTCTTTGTGGATTGCTAGACGACCGAGAACCATCACTGGAATCGGATCGGGCCGGTTCCGGCGCATGGCACTGGGAGCTTCGGCGTGGCCAATCGCTCCGGCTGACAGACAATAATAGCCGATGACCGTCTGTCCTTCACAGACCACGTACGTTCGCGATGAGTCATTCGCCTGATTTTTGGCGGCACGTCGCTTGAGCCAGTCATCGAGTGACGGCACGCCGCTGTCAAAATCGGTCAGTTGATGCTGTGCGGTGAGCGGCGTGGGCGCCGAAATCATTGGCCCGGTTCCCAAGGAACGGACGCCTTCATTGTGCGACGGAGCCGGTCAGTGGGAGCAGGAGGCGCATCGAGCAACGCCTGAAACGCAGCAAAGCCCTTCGCGTCGAGCGCGAAATAGGTTTGATCGAGCAATACATCTTCAGCCTGTCTGCAGGCAGCTTCCAGCATGAAGTCGGAACGACTACGACCAAGTCGGTCGGCAGCCTGATCAATCAGATCACGTTGCCCAGCCTTGGCGCGAATGCTGATTGTGACGGGTTCCTTGTGTTGCAGCATGCTACACCTCCTTGTATTTTATATGTGTTACATATTGGTGCGTCAAAGTCAATACGGACATGTTTAGACACCGTCGGTATGAGTGTGGCGTATTCTTGAGACGCCACACGATGCGTATAAACCGTTTATTTCGTTCAGGCTCAGCTACCGCTATGATTGCCACCTGAACGATAAGTGACAATTAACACATAATCAGAGTATCGGCTACCCTAGATCATGATTCAGAGTTTCAGGCACAAGGGGTTGAAAACGCTGTTCGAAGAGGGTGAGGTCAAAGGTATCCGCGCCGACTAGGAGCCTGTCCCAGTAATCAAAAATGCGCCAATTTAGGGGATAGCTAAAACCTCTCACAGAAGCGCGATCATTGGTCTTGAGCCAACTATGAACGTCGAGTTTTTGCGCTACTGATAATTCGGACAGGCTCCTAGCTGGAAAAATCGAAAACATCTTGTTCGTTCTTTCTCGTGCCCGCAAGCCTGAAGACGTGGATCTTCCTTGTGTTCACCTGCACCCCTCAAATGCGATATGAAGGACCTGTGGGCGGTTACCGTCAGGGCAAACTGGCATGTGACCTTCCGCTTTGAAGAAGGCGAGGCTTATGACGTGGATTTAGTTGATTATCATGAGGAGGAGACAAGCTATGCGCATGAAGAACCCACCCCATCCCGGCCGCATTGTTCGGCAAGAGTGCATTACACCGCTCGGCCGGTCCGTGACTGCAGCCGCACGCGCGCTCGGCGTGGAGCGGCAGACCCTGAACAATCTGGTCAACGAGAAGTCCGGTATTTCCCCGGAAATGGCGATCAGGCTGGAAAATGGGTTCGGCAGTTCCGCCGAAATGTGGTATGGCTTGCCAGACGGAATATGACCTTGCGCAGGCAATAAAGCATGCCGACGAGATCAAAGTCGAATGCATCAAGCAGAATCAGCTCACCTGCTAGCCAGAGTAAGCGGCTTGGAGGGAGTTAACAAACCGGCTTGTAGAATCGTTTCGAAAATCTGGTCTTCGTATCCTTTCCGGACGGCGGCGGGTTTGATAAGTCCAAGGGTGGATTCTAATGGATCAGATACGAGAGTTATTCCAGGTTCCTTCCTGCGCTACAAATTGGGCTAGCCTGACCGATCGAGTCATTAATAGACGTGTTCGAGAACTCGGGCTTTCCAGATATGAGCGGTACTCTATTCTGCACAGCAGCTCATTTTCGACACGTCTTTTGTGTACGACAGCGCGGCTATTTTTAGCGCTTCGGACATTGTGGGATAGACGTGCAGCATGTGTGTGAAGTCGTCGATACTCGCACCAAAACGAAGCCCCATCGCCGCTTCGTGAATCACCTCCGCAGCGTTCATCCCGTGCATTGAAACCCCCAGCACCTTCTTCGTTTTCCGGTCGGCAACCATCTTCAGAACCCCTCTGGTCTCCCGGACTGCCCCAGCTCTGGGAACGAGGGACATAGGAATAATGCGACAATCGCACTCGTACCCGCGAGCATTTGCCTCCGTGTCCGAAAGTCCGACTACGCCCACTTGCGGGTCGGTAAAAATCGCTCGCGGAATCACGGTGTGGTTTACCTTATGGCCCCCTGTGCCGTTGAGAGCATTCTCGGCGGCAATCCCGCCGTCCTGCGCCCCCACAGGACTCGCCATCTGGCTTCCAGTGTAGGAACCAATCACGTCTCCGGCGGCATACACATGCCCGGCAGAAGTGCGCAGCTCCTCATTGACCTTCACGAAGCCACGTGCATCCAAATCGACTCCTGGAAATTCAAGCCCAAGGTGTTCCGTATTCGGTGTGCGCCCCGTGGCGACAAGGAGCTTCGCGGCCTTCAGTTCCTTCTGCCGCCCGTCCACCTGTAGCGTGACGACGACGTGGCGTTCATCGCCATGCACCCGGCTCACCGTGGCTTTCGTATGGATGGCAATTCCCTCCTCACGAAATACCTCTGCCACTGATTGCGCAATCTCCGGCTCGTAGGCCGAAAGAATTCGCTCTCCGCGTGCCAGAATCGTGACGCTGGTGCCGAAGCGCGAAAACATCTGGCCCAGCTCAAGTGCGATGTAGCCGCCACCGAGGATGATGAGCGACGCCGGAAGCTCTGTGAGCTCGATGTCTTCGTGACTGGTGAGCAGATCGCTTGTGAGATACGGCGTTTCACGAAGCCCTAGAACGTCTGGCACTGTGGCCTCGGTTCCAGTCGCGATAAGGAACCGAGGCGCTGAGAGAACCTGCCCGTTCACTGTCACCTCATTGGGGCCGCTGAAGCGGGCAGCTCCTTCAAAAACGCGGATGTTTTTAGAGCTGGAGGTAATACTCTGATATTTCTTTCCCCGGTAGTCTTCAATCACGGCATCCTTCTGCTCGATAAGCGCGCGGAAGTCGAAGCTCATCGAGGTTGGAGAGAGCCCTGGGTAGCGCGGATTCTTCGCATCGTAGAGGATTTTTGCGGCTTCGATGAGGTTCTTTGACGGCAAGCAGCCACGGTTGACACATGTTCCACCGAGCGTTCGCATCTCGGTCATGGCTGCCGTTTTTCCTCTTTCTGCCGCGCGAAGCGCAGCAGCAAACGCCGTCGATCCGGAGCCGAGAATCACAAGGTCAAATTCCTCTGCCATCATTTCTCCTTTTCGATTTGCTGTCCGGGCATTTTTTTCAGGTCACGCGCACGTCTGGCGCCGCACAAAGTAGTAGCTCAGCGCGGCCACTCCGATGAACACCACCAGAAGGCCTATCAATAGGGCATCGTTGAGAATGAACCCAAGGCCAAGAGCGGTGACCAGACCGGCAACAATAAACGGCGCCACGCAGCAGAGTGCTGCAAGCGCGGCGCCGCTTAGACCGACCGCCATGAGCGATCGGCCCAACCATGATGGCTCCTCGTGACTATGTGTTTTCGCGTCCATTGCGTCTCCTACGGGTGAACGGTGGACGGATAGCCCGCGTTCTTGGTGGCCTCCAGCAGCGCCGCGACCGTGGTCTTGGTGTCATCGAAGGTAATCACGGCTTCCTTCTTCTCCAAGTTGACCTCAATGTTCTCGACGCCTTCGACCTTGTTCAGCGCCTTCTTGATCGTGATCGGGCAGGCCGCGCAGGTCATACCAGTCACCGACAGGGTGACCGTTTGCGTGGCGGCCCAGGCGGGCGCGCTCAAGGCGGACGAGAGGGTGAGTAGAGTGATGAGCTTTTTCATGACGTTGTCCTTTCAGTAAAACAGCGGCAGAATGTAGGGGAACGCAATCGCGATCCCCGTCAGTGCGGCCACGATTACAAAGATGATCTTCTGCGCTGTCTTGATTTGCGGCACGGCACAGACCTCTCCCGGCTTGCAGGCTTGCGCGGATCGGAAGATGCGCCGGTAGGCGAAGAACAGCGCCACGAGTGCTGCGCCGATAAAGATCGGGCGATACGGTTCGAGCACCGTCAGATTGCCGATCCACGCGCCGCTGAAGCCAATCGCTACCAACACAAGCGGGCCGAGACAGCAGATCGAGGCGAGAACCGCCGCGAGGCCGCCGACACCCAAGGCGCCGCGAGCATTTTTCGGTTTAGACCAAGGGTTCTCTTTCTCCGACCTGGACAACCTCTCCATGCACCACCTATTTTCCGAGCGCCCGCAGTACAAGCGGCCAGACACCGCAGACCACTGGGTCATTGACGGCCAGCACGATCCCACTCAACGATTCCACTCCATAAAGCCAGGCCTGTTTCTCCAGGCTGCCCATTGATTCCAGTCTAAACTCCGTACTACGGTACGGAATCAAGGGGAATCTTCATGGCTTCAGAATTAACGATAGGCCGAGTGGCGAAGCTGGCTAGGGTGAATGTCGAGACGATCCGTTATTACCAGAGACGGGGACTGCTGGCCGAGCCGGACAAGCCGCACATGGGCTATCGGCGGTATCCGGCGGACATCGTGAAACACATCCGCTTCATTAAACGGGCGCAGGTCCTTGGGTTCACGTTGGAGGAAATCGCCGAACTGCTACGGCTGGAAGAAGCTCGTGCCTGTGCGGAGACCCGGGCCCTGGCCTCCCACAAGATGCGGCTGATTGACCAGAAACTGACGGGCCTCGCGGCGATGCGGAAAGCGTTGGCCAGTCTGGTTCAGCAGTGCGATAGGAAACAACCTGCGAAAGGCTGTCCGATCATTCAGGTGCTCGAACAGGATTAAGCTTCCCCTTCATCTGCGAAGCGATCCAGCACGCCAGGCCCTTGGCCCAAAAAATTTGATTCCTGTTATGCCTGATAAGAACGTTGTGCCTATCGGGCTGACCGCGAGCCATACAATATCTTGTATGTGGTCAGGTCGTGGATGGGTGGCCTTCGGAGTTAACCCGATAGGCCCAAAGAACGTTATTGCACCGACATCACCAGGTAACGATTTCCGGGCTGTCGCTCCATATCGTGAGAGGAGACAAGAGGCCGTTGCCAAGAGGATTCCACTGTGCGGCAACATTTGGATCCTGAATACTAGGGAGAAGGGACACGGAGCTTAGAGCAGGGGCTCCAGGATTGTTCTTTACGATTTCCCGGTTTGGCGTATTCGTCTTGCGACCCATTTGCTGACTTCTTGTTCTATAGTCTGAATGTCTTCTCTGTTCAGCTGTGTTTTGCTCTTTTCGATCAGTTCATCGACAGAATGGAATTGGTGTCGGGCTGCGAGTCGTCCCCAGAAGAGAGCTTCTTTCGCATTACGCGTTTGCCCAGCTCGACCTTCGAAGTAGATTGATGCAAGTTCGTATTGCGCGTAGGGGAAGTCTTGATTGGCCGCTTCTCGATACCAGAACATCGCCTGATTGAAATCCTGTTGGAAGTTGAGGCCTACTTCATAATTCGCGCCCATCAGAAGTTGTGCGTCTGGGAGTCGTAACTTGGCCGCTTGTTCAAGCCAGGCGAGTGGGACATTCTCTTTGTCGCTGGGCGTATAGGAGAGGCAAAAACAAGCAAGGGCGTTGTTCTGTGCTGCGCGCTGCAGCCAGATCTGATAGAGGCTTGAACGACTATGGGCCGTATCGATTTCTGCTCGACACCGGTTGATTGCAGGCAACTCGGAGAATTGTGCTTGTCCAAGTCCGGGAAGACTAACCAGGATGGTGAACGCGATCAAAGACATTGAGGGTTTCAGCGGGCGCATGGGTCCATCCTTTCTACACAAGTTACAGGAATGCCTGCTTACATTGAAGTTATACGAGATAGCACTTTCTCTCATGGAGTCTGATAGTTAGGAGGGGCACCCCTATTGATCTCCTGGTTGACCCATGATTGTGCCGTCGTGTGGTCTGGTTCATGACTGAATCCTGCTACAAGCGGAACGAGACAAAGGAGTGAGGGCGCTGCTGTTGACCTTCCCCCCGAAAACTACACCATTGGTTAGGAAGTCCGACTGTGCTGTGATGGGCCGAAAGGAGGAGGCCCATGACTCGAAAACGGCATACGGAGGAGCAGATCATTGCGGTGCTGAAGGACGCCCAGGCCGGGGTCAGTGTCCAGGACCTGTGCCGGAGGCACGGCATCTCAGATGCCACCTTCTATAAGTGGCGGACGAAATACGCAGGCCTGGAAGTCAGCGACGTGAAGAAGCTGCGCCAACTGGAAGAAGAAAACCGGCGATTGAAGCAGATGGTGGCGAAGCAAGCGCTGGACATCCAGGCGCTGAAAGCGATCACCGCAAAAAACTGGTAAGGCCCAAGGCGAAGAGGGCGGCGGCACAGGGGATCGTCGCACGCTTTGGGCTCAGCCAGCGGCGAGTGTGCCGGTTAGTGAGCCTGGATCGGAACACGTTACGGTACCGCAGTCGGCGACGGGACGACAGCGAGCTGCGGACGAAGATCCGAGAGATTGCGGAGCGCAAGCGGCGGTACGGGGGCCCCCGCATCTATGTGCGGTTGCGGCGGGAAGGATGGCGGGTGAATCACAAGACGGTCGAGCGGATCTATCGAGAGGAGGGCCTCTCGTTGCGCCGTCGGGCGCGGACGAAGGCCACGGCGGTTCCCCGCGTCGCGCTGCCGCTGCCCAGCCAGCCTGGACTCTGTTATGCGATGGACTTTGTCCATGACCGGCTGGCCAATGGCCGGCGGTTCAAGTGCTTGACGATGACCGATCTCTGCTCGAAGGAAGTGCCGGTGATTGAAGTGGATGCCTCCATTGGTGGGGAGCGGGTCTGCCGCATTCTGGACCGGCTCTTTACGGGACGGCCGTTACCGGAGACCGTGATCCTGGACAACGGACCGGAATTCTCCGGGACGGCGTTGGATGCGTGGGCTGGTCAGCACGGGGTGAGCCTGCACTTCATCCAACCCGGGAAGCCGGTCCAGAATGCGTTTATTGAAAGCTTCAACGGCAAGTTTCGAGATGAATGCTTGAACGAGCACTGGTTTCTCACGTTACAAGAAGCCCAGGTCGTGATTGAGGCTTGGCGGCGAGAGTACAATGAGGAGCGGACACACAGCACCATATTACGAAGTGGAGTGAGGGGTAAGAAGTCCTTGGTCGGCAAAGCTATAAAACCGGCCGTGTATTCCAAAGATGATGTGATCGAGGACGTGAATGCCCAGCACTTCTCCAGCTTGTTCGAGTCGTTTTGTGAGTTCACGATCTTCTCGGCTTGGTGTGGGGTCGCCCGATGGGTGATTGTGAAAAAGAGCGCAGGCTGCACTCGAAAGAAGGATAGCGGTCTTGAACACTTCTCGAGGATGGACAAGAGCCATCGTGAGCGTTCCGATGGCGATTGTGTGAAACCCGATAATTTTGTGTTTGGCATCAATGCAGGCGATTGCAAAATGCTCTCGGTCATACTGCTCGAACATTGCCCCGAAAACATCTGCAAACTCTTTTGAGCAGTTGATCGTCGGGTAGGCTCTTATCGGGATAGTTCCTTCGCGAATCAATCCAACCGAGTAACGGGGAATGGCAAACGGGGTACTTGGAGTATCTTTCATTGTAGAGCGCTTCCTTCTCTCACTGGTTTAATAAATTAAAAGCCTTTGAATTTCTTGAGGCCCTCCAGCATCATGATAATGCCGATTCTGCTGGTGAAGTGTGGATTGACCGGCCGACGTACCCGTGTAAGCTCCTCCCAATCGGAGACAGCTCAAACGCACAACGTTCTGAATCTTCGAATGCCATCCTATTACTAGGGGGTTAGGAAGACTGCTCATCAATTCCTGGGACAAGGGGGTGGTGTATTCTGATTGCTAACTACAATTCGCCCCCAGGGTTATTCACCTGGTAGTCTTCTGTGGGAACTGGTCAAATGACCAGTGGCCCCTGGCCACCCTGCCAGGTTATTTTTCTTTCTATGGAGTCTGCGGTCGTCACATTTTCCGAAGGTGCTCCCAGTTGTTTGAACCTGATTCCACCTGTTGTATGTGGGGATGACATGAGAACATCGGGTTCGATGAAGCAGACTGAGCCGATGTCGGAAAACACACACAGTGATCCTTCGGCATTGACGCTTCGAGAGGCTACCCAGTGTGCCTCGCGCATAATCCGTTTCGGAACGGGTGCCGCTTCAGTCGAGACGGTCTCTCAGCTGCTGTCCGAATATTTGTACGATCATTTCCGTGTTCCTGCAACGGGTGCGCCTGCACTGTTATTGTCACGCGTCTTTGTCACGCGGCCTCTTGATACGCTGGAGCCTCATTTGAAAATCATGGCGGAGGGGATGGCGGGAGCGTATGAACTGTCTCGTCAGGCGCGATGTTGTGTATTGATGGGCTCGTGTGGTCAGTTTCATTTTTGGTGTCATCCTCGCCTGTCTACGCGCTTCGGCTGCGTGCCGCTTGAGAGCCCTGGTTTTAATACCCGGATGCCGATGTTTTCCTACCTTCTCGATCAACTCGAGATTGGGTCACTCTCGGCGCAGCAACACGATGCCGCTTTCTTGTTGAGTGATTTGGATCGGGCATTCAATGTCTTTCATATTGAAGAGGCGTTAGGGCATCCGTTTATTCCGGCGCAGGCGGAATTTGTTCAACAGTATGGGGTGAAATCGGTGATTGGTTTCGGTGGGCGACTCCCATCTGGTGAGGCCTTTGCCGCAGTGCTCTTTTCGGCCGTCCACATTCCTCCTGCGGCCGCCAACCATTTTCGGGTGATTGCGCTGAGCGTGTACCTGACGTTTCTCAACTCCGATCTCGCGTTTATCGAAGAGCATCTCCGTGATGGAGAGTCCCTGAAGGGGAATGGCAGGAACGATTTGTCGTCCCGTCTGGTCTTGGAAGCGCAGAGGCGAGGACATGAGCGTATTCTCGATCTCTACGATCGTTTAGGGCGAGAACAGGCAGAGCATATCGAGCGAACGACACAAGAGTTGCGCGCCCTCACGAGCCGATTGTTTACGTCGGAAGACAGCTATCGTCGTCAACTCTCACTTGATTTACATGACGAACTGAGCTCGAAGATTGGCAGCATTATGTTTAACATGGGGAGTCTTCTTGCCGCCCCTCCTCAGGATCAGCATCAATTGCTCGACAGTATCGGCCGGTTCCGAGAAGAACTGGATGTGTTGTCAACCTGGTCTCGCTCAAAAGCGCATGAGTTGCATCCAGCCGTTTTGACGAATTTGGGCCTGGTGGCGGCTGTCAAGCGGTTGGCTGCGGAATATGCGAATCGCTTGAAGTGTCCCGTTGAGGTGCGCGTGGCAGGAGAGAGCGTGCCCGAGATGTGTCCTCTTGTCAGCACGACGATCTATCGTGTGATTCAAGAGGCATTGCGTAATGTTGAGAAACATGCGAAAGCCAGCCGGGTTGCAGTTGCGCTGTTCATGGAAGCGGATGGGCTTCGAGTGCGTATAGAAGACAATGGGGTTGGGTTTGATAGGGAAAAGGTACGAAAGGAGGTGGCGGGGATCGGTCTCATTGGTATTGAGGAACGCATTCGGTTAGTCAGTGGGGCGTTGTCAATTGGCGAGTGCTGTGGAACGGGAACACGGATAGACGTCATGGTTCCACACAAAAGGAAAGCATGGGAATAGTTTATGCGCGTTGTGATTGCTGACGATCACTATTTTATGGCACAAGGCATGCGCCAACACGTTCTGGACCTCCGTTTGTCTGCTGCGCCGGAAGGATTTGAGGTGGCAGGAGTCGCCACGAATGGTGAAGACTTGGTGGCACAGGTCCGTGAGCTTCAACCCGATCTCGTCTTTATAGATATTTCTATGCCGAAGCTCAATGGCTTTGAAGCCGCCCGCCAAATTCGAGCGATTCAACCTATGGTGAAGATTCTTTTCGTGACCATGTATCAAGAAGCTGACTATGTCGCTCGTGCGTTTGCCTCGGGTGGCAATGCCTATCTCACGAAAACCTGTGATCCGACAGAGATCGGTCAGGCCCTCACACAGTTGTTTCAAGGGAATGCGTATGTGAGCCCGACAGTCGGGGGTGGTGCGTTACTAGGAGAATCGACTACGGAAGGGGTAGGCACGCATTCGCTGACTCCACGCCAAGTCGAAGTGTTACGACTCTTGGCTCGTGGTCATTCGATCGAAGAGGTTGCGACAGCACTTCGTTTAAGCCGCAAAACGATTGAGTACCACAAAGCGAGGATGATGAAATCTCAACAACTCTCGACGAACGCCGATTTACTGAAGTTCGCATTGGTGCGGGGCATCACGTAACAGGTTGTGGTGATAACAGTGGGAGGAGGACTCGCTTCTGAATGGAGTCCGACTCTCATCCCGCTGAGGCCATGCCGTGGGGGGAGGGAAGCAGCCCTCCTTTGTGCGCTTTGGCAATCGCTTGGGCACGAGTTGTCGTGTTGAGCTTTTTGAAGATCTCCTCTACATGAAATCGAACCGTTCGTTCGGTGATGTCTAAGATCCTGGCGATTTCCCAGGTCGTTTTTCCCTCTTCGATCCACATGAGAACTTCTGTCTCTCGAGGTTTTAGTGGTGCCGTTGCAATGGACTCGTTGGTAGGCACAGGAATGTTCTTGGTCAGGGCGTCATGCAGACATGAACTGATGTAGTCGGCCATGTCTTTATACCGGAAATTGTCTTTGTCGGTTCCTCCGGCGAAGGCGACGAAACTGATTCGTCCTGATCGAGGATCGATCGTTCCGCCGATAATTCCGTTCGCAACTCCATATCCCCGTGCTTCTTCCATAAACTCTTGCTCGATTACCATACTCTGTTTCGTGATCGTGTGATTCCAGACGGTTGTTTGTTGACTCCTCATCCACGTGAGTGCGACTGGATCAATCCCGATGTAGCGATTGTTGAGATACCGTTCCAGCCAGGGGAGAGGATAGGAAATATTGATGACATTGGCGTGATCCTGATCGAGGCCTTCAGGGGAGAGTGGACCGGAGGCTGCCACAATTTTGTCACATGGCAAGAGAGTCTGAGCAAGTGTCAGCGCACGATGCGTGTCTTCATTGGTTTGGGAGGTGTAACAGTAATGGACGATTTCAAGTGTTTGCTGGAGCTCCCGTTTGGAAAACCCGATGAAGAGATGAGACGGAAATGGCCTGGACTGTGAGTGGATATACATAGTAATGAATCCTATCGTAGACCAGGATGCTTGACTATAGTCGATTTGCAGGGTAATACCTCCCTCCAAAGGGGGGGATTGCTTGTCCAGAATTAATTAGAGGGCTAAGAGTCTGAGGTCTAGGGGTGGGGGAGGGGCGTGAAAGAGGGGTTGATACAATGGCAGAACAGTCGAGGCAGGACGGTAAGCTGAATTCGAACGAAGCAGCCAAGGAACTGAAGGGTTTGGCTTGCCATCTCGCCACATCCGGGAGGCAGGTAAGCTGCTGTTCCGGAAAGAAGGAAATGCCTTTCGCTAAGCGAAAAGGGGCATACAACAACTCAAGCACACCTCGGGAAAGTAAATGTGTGACAGTCCTAAGGCGTTGGAGAAGGAATGGTGTCACCATTCCTGGGCATGTGAGTCACTGACTCGATTATGGTGTCTTCTAGGTTGGGAGGAGGGCGGCATTACGTGCTGTCCAGCTGTCTGGAGGCTCACCATGTGGATGCTATGGCTCCTCAGTCGGTTCTTCATAGCCGTTCCAGCCTCCGCCGAGGTCGGCTTTGACGAGAAATACGAGCGCGACTACGACATTTTCAATCCGATCAATTGACTGCGCCCCGACAATCCCCTGAACCCGATCAATTCGGTTGATCCAAGGAACCCATTCAACTCCATGAAAAGTGTCGATCCGGAGAATCCTGCAAATCCGCTCAACGAGTACGACCCGAACAATCCGTTGACCCCGATTATTCGCTACAATCCCAGCACTCCTTTCACACCCCTGAATAACTTTCCTGAACGTCAACGCTAGCCAACCAGCCAGGGAAACAACTGTGAGGTTCTCCACGGCGGTCATGCCTTCAAACCTATAGTCCCCCGTGGTCGGCAAAGCTGTAGTACCGGTCCTCGCCCAGCACAACATGATCAAGCACGGCGATCCCGAGCAGGTCGCCGCCCTCTTTAAGGCGCCGAGTCAGGGCGCGATCTTCTTGACTGGGAGTCGAATCACCGCTGGGATGGTTATGCGCCAGGAGGACCGCGCTAGCGTTCATGAGGATCATGGGTTTGAACACTTCGCGGGGATGGACGATGCTCAGGGTGACTGATCCGATGCTGACGGTGTTGATCCCGATGACCGCATGTTTCGCGTCGAGGCCCACGACCATGAAATGCTCGCGATCGAGTCCATCGAAGAGCGGAGCGAGAAACCGGTGCGCTTTATTTGAATCGCTGATCCGGACGTCACCGGCGGTTGCTCCTGATTCTTTGACCAGCATGACACGATAACGAGGAGGTGAGTAGGAGCGCATCTCTTTTCTCTCCGAACAGTGAAACAGATGGCACTGGTGAGTCTTAGAAACGGTCGGTCTCAGAGCCATGAAAAGGGAAATTGTTGGGCAGGCTCGACGGGCCTGAAACAATCATTGATACGAAGGTCGGAACGGTATGGCGATCATTCTCCAGATATTCAGGAGGGCCAGATCAAAACAGAGAGTAAATCTGTTGAGGGAGCTTCGCGATTGCACACTACTGCCCGATGTTAAAGTCGGCGCGGCGGCCTGAGTGATGAGTAAAGCGCTGGACTTAATCTGTCAGACAGTTTCAGGGCGAATTACAATCCCGTCCACGATACCTGTGTTAGCTCGTTGCGGCTCCATCTAGACCTGTCCCGTCTTGCCTGAGAACATGTTTCAAAAGGTCACGCAGCACATGGCTGAGCAAAATCCTTCCATCGTGTCTTTCTCCTGGTCCATCACTAACGCGACGACCGCGAGTCCTGAGTTTGTCAGGCCTGCGATCACGATGGACGTGATTCTGGTATAAAAGACGCGATGGGTCGTCCTATGCGACGAAAGGGGAACCTTCACGGCGAGCATCTTTCGGGAGAGTTCTGATGCTCCAGGAAGCTGGAGTCGAGACATTTATGTTTGGACAGGGAGGGCTTGGAAATTCAGGAGGAAGGACTCAAAGAAATACACGAGTCCTCCGGACCCTCCTTCGGATGCCAATGCAACCGAGATCGACGGCGTGGAATGCTGGACGATGCATCGGCCAACGGATGAACAGGTCGAGCTGCTGCGCGAGCTAATATCGGGAACTCCGCCTCCGGGGCGAGTGCTAACGTATGTAGCCCATTCGGTCATTCGATGAAGGAAGTCATTGACCGGCAGAAGAATCCTAGCGCAGTGCGTGGTTGCCGCGTCGTCTGCAGCACAAGAGAGGGACAGAAGCCGTTTGTGGAATAGGGGCGGCTCGGCTGGCAGCACGGCCTTAGGGAAGACGCCGGCTAGTCACCGCTCGGTGAATCGCCTTCGCGGAACCGATCTGCCAGCGCCTGGATCGTCATGGGTGCATTGCCCTCGGCGCGGTTGTTCACGAGCACATAGGCTCTGCGCTCTTCTCTCACGGCCTGGCGCACCAGTTCCACCGTATCCCGACGCATCTCCGGTAGCTTCTCGATGATCTTCGTGTACGGTTCGGCTCGTTTCTTAGCTTGCTCGTAGGACATCTTCAGCGGCGTGAGGAGGCGAAGCACCGTGAACGGTGCAGTGAAGCTTCCCATGCGCTTGCTTTGCTCAGCTAATGGCGGCATGTAGCTCCAATGGCTATATACATGCGAGACACCGTGCGCCTCGAGGACCTTGTGGTACTCAGAACCAAGCAGACCGGCATTACGGATTTCGACGGCATAGCGAAAGTCCTTGGGAAGCTGCCCGAAGAACCCATCCAGCCGTGAGCAGAACTCGTCCGAAGACATCCCGTGTCGCTGAAATTCGAACAGGAACGGCCCAGCATGCGGCTCGAACTTCGCCTCCCGGTACGGCGTGAGCACCAGTTCGTTGAAGAGCGTCGCATCGAGAAACCGAGCATTGGACTGGCCTGCCTTGGCTCCGTACCGCGCCTGTTTCGCATAGCTCGGAATCGTGATCTCTTCCCACACCTTGAAGCACATCTCAAAGTCTTGAGGAATCTGATTGAGATAGCGACGAAGTTGATTCGCCGTGGGCGGTCGATAGAACGTCGCGTCGTTGCCCACGGTCCTGAAGAGTGGCTCATCCCTGTACTTGTACTGGGCGTACTCACCCAAACACTCCTGAGCGAATCTGCTCTTCGCGTACTCTCGCTTATACACCTGGCCCTGCCAACCTTCGTAGGTCCACGTGCTAGTGCCAAAACGGATCAGCGGGGAGAGCAGCATGGCCACGAGTGTACGGCTATCCGACGACTTCCTCAATGGGCTCGATATCAGGGGCTGTGTCACGGCTCGCCAACAGCCTGAGTTCTTTGGCGGTCAAGGTGACGGTGGAGAACTGCTCTTCCACTAGTCCGGTCACCACATAGGCCTGGTTCCTTGCCAACAGATGACAGTACCGGCGGTAGGCGTCGGGGAACAGGGTCGCGTCGTAGAGTCCGGTCTCGTCCTCGAAGGTGACAAACTCCATCGGATCGCCTTTATTTGTGGAAATGATCTTCTCGGTGACAAGCCAACCAATCACTGTGACCTCTTTGCGAACGTGCTGAGCCAGGTTCTTCGCAGGAATATGTGGGATGCGAGCGAGCACGTCCTTGAAGAGATCCAAGGGATGACAGCTCAACGGAAAACCGAATAGTTCCAGCTCGTGAGCGAGCTTCTGTTTGAAGGAATACTCAGGGGGAATCGGCAGGTAGCGCGGCGGCTTGGCAGCCTGCGAGGCGAAGAATCTCCAGAGCAGTGCCGGTCGGGTGAGTTCCCCTGCAATCGAGTCGAAACAACCCGCCTTGATCAGGAGCTTCGCTTGGGCGACATCGGGCTGAACACGGTCCAGAAAGTCACGCAGCGACCGGTACGGACCGTTCGCCTCTCGCTCCGTAATGATCCGCTTCGCGAGGCCTTCGTGGAGGGACTTGATCTGCATCAGCCCTACGCGAAGCGTCTTGCCCGATCCAGTGTACGCCCACTCGCTCGCGTTGATGTCAATCGGGAGGATCGTGAGACCCATGCGTCTCCCCTCGGACAGATAGGCGAAGGTCGAGTAGTACCCGCCTTGATTGCTCACCACGGCGGCGATGAACTCGGCGGGATAGTGAGCCCTCAGGTATGCGGACTTAAAACTCACCTGAGCGTAGCTGGCACTGTGAGGTTTGCAGAAGCTGTAGCCCGCGAAGCTCATAATCATGGCCCAGATTTGGTCAATGACAGATCGCTGCAGGCCGCGTGCCGATGCGCCTGCATAGAATTGCCGCTGGTAGTCACGGAGCTGTCGCTGCTTATGCTTCTTGCTCAAGACCTTCCTGAGTTGATCTCCGTCTTCAACAGTGAACCCACCTAACGCGACAGCGACCTTCATCACGTCTTCCTGGTAGACCATGATGCCATGTGTCTCGGCGAGCACATCATCCAACACCGCATGGAGAGACTTGTAACGACGTCCGTGGGCGCGACGCACGAACTCATCCGCAAACACATTGGCGGCTGGACGGATGATCGAGGAGATGACAACGAGGTACTCGAACACATCAGCCTCCGCTCGTCTGGCAGGAGGCATGCCTGTCCACAGCTTCCTGAGCAGAAGCCGTGTCGCCGGTGATTCGATGTAGAAACAGCCCATCGTGTCTCCTCGTCGAATCAGCTCGTTCGTGCCCGGATCGCTGATGGGGTCCCAGGTCGCATAGTCAATCACTCGACCGGTGTTCTGCTGGATCGCAGCCAGAGCATCACGAATCACAGCGAGCGAACGATTGCCGAGCAGGTCGATCTTGACCAACCCGGCTTCTTCCGTCTGATCCTTCTCCCACTGGATCACCGGTAGGCCGGAGGCAGAGATTTCCACCGGCACATAGCGACGAATCTCGTCAGGCACCAGCACCACTCCTCCTGGATGGAGACCGAGATTACGGAAGTGCCCTTGGAGCTGAACGGACCAGAACAGAATCTCCGGCCACGGGGCTCTCAGACGAAGTGCCTCGCAGACCTGCGTCGCCCAGGTCTTCACGGTCATCCCAGGTATCACGTCCACAAAGTCGGCTCGTCGCTGAACTATGGTCAGGGCCTTGCCGATCTCTTCCGCAGGGATCCCGTATACCTTGGCGATCTCTCGTATGGCGGCCCGAGTCGCCAGAGTGTTCTGGTTGGCGACCATCGCCGCGTGATGTTGCCCGTAGTGGGCGAACACCCACTCGAGAATCTTCGGTCGCTCATCCCACGGGAAGTCGATATCGATGTCCGGTGGATCGTGCCGGCCTGGGTTGAGGAATCGCTCGAAGAGCAGGTGGTGTCGAATGGGATCGACGTGCGTGATCCCAAGGCAGTACGACACGATGGACGCGGCCGCTGAGCCTCGGCCACAAGTTCGTGGCGCTTGTCGCACGATCTCATCGACGATGAGGAAGTAGTCGGCATAGCCTTTCTCCCGGATGACTCTCAACTCCTTCTCAATCCGCTGCTTCACCTCGTCAGACAGGTCGCCATAGCGCCAGCGCGCTCCCTCGCAGGTCTTCGTTCGTAACCTCTCGAAGGCCGCACCCGCGGAGAGCCGACGGAAGGAGGGGAAGATCATTTCCCTGAAGTCCCAGTTGGTGTAGCAGGCTTCCGCAATGCGACAAGTGTTCGTGAGGGCTTCGGGGACATGAGGGAAGTACCGGGCAAGGACTTTCTCGGGCATCAGCCACTGCGACGGCGCACAGCATTGATCCGCACGGAGCCGAGAGAGGGTCGTATTCTCCGCAATGGCACGAAGCAGCTGGTGCGCGTGGTAGTCAGCTGGGCGAAGGAAAGAGGCCCGAGCGGTCGCCACAGGCGGAAGCCCGCGCTGCCGGCTGAACGCGACGGCCTCGTGCATCGTTGGGTCAGGCGTCAGCTCAACATAGAGGTCCTCTTCCGAGTCCTGACTCCAGGCTGTCAGGGCGGCGCGGTCATCCGAGAGGATCACCAACCCGCCTCGATGCCGAGTGACCGCGCCGGTGAAGTCGAATGACTCGTCACAGTGGCGAGCAGAGAGGACACGGCAGAGATTCGCATAGCCAGCCGGTGTCTTCGCCAGCAGCACTGCACGGTGCGATTCCTGAACCAGTTCAGCGCCCAAGATGGGCTTGAGTCCTGTCTCTCTCGCCACATCGAGAAACCTAATGGCTCCGTAGAGCCCATTCGTGTCGGTGAGGGCCAGTGTGTCTTGGCCTTGCATGCGCGTGGCCTCGCAGAGTGCCTCCAAGGTGGGCACCCCTTGCATGGGGGAATAGGACGAATGGGCGTGCAAGTGAATGAAGGCGGATGGCATTCAATGACTCCTCCCATAGTGAATGGCCTGCTCTCCAAACCGGGCATGGAGCATGTCGAGGGCCACGGCAAGGGCTTGTGTTTGCTGACGCCGTTGGTGTTCGTCAACTGGCAGCTCATCGAAGAGGGAGACTTGCTCAGCATAGGCCGTCAGGCCGGTCATACTTACCGCCATCTGGCGGAGACGGACCCGACGACGGAAGCATCGCCGGAAGAGTGAAGAGAGCACGGGCGAGAGATCGCATTCCCAGCAGGTCTCCGGCCTGACGCGCTCCTGCTTCGTGACCTCGACCTGATCGCTGTAGCGGATCGTGAGGGAAAGATTGCTGCAGGCACGCCGTTGACTCCGCAGCATGCGACAGAGGCATTGCAGGATATCCAAGAGGCGTCCCCAGAGCAGAGGGTCATCGACCTCATCCGGGTCGAGGGTGGCGGTCTCTTCGAGACTTGGCTGGATAGCCGGAGGTAGCACAGGGACATGATCGATCCCTTGTGCCCATCGGGAGAGCTGCCCCGCGTAGTCGCCCAGGACGAGTTCCAATGCATCGAGCGGACTGTCGGCCACATCTCCCAAGGTGAGGAGATTGAGGTCGTCCAGCCGCTCCAGGACCTTGCGCAGACAAGGTCGATGAAGTCCTGGCAGCAGTCGCACGGAAAGCGGGGACATGAAGACGCGCTCGGACCCATGCCGGACTTCGCATAGCTCGGAGGGCTCAATCAATGTCGCTGCCGTCTGAGCCACAAGTTTGTTGCTCCCCACTCCGGCCATACCGTCGAGTTGATGGCGTTCCAGGACTTCTTGCTGCAACTTCGCGGCGACGTCACAAGCAGGCCCGAAGAGCCTTGCCGTTCCTGTCACATCCATCACGAAGGACCCCGGCTGAGAGGGTTCCCACACGGGCGCATAGTGCGTAACTACGCTGAGGAGCAGTTGGGTTGCACTGCGGACTCGATATAGGTTGGGCGAAAGCACATGCAGTGAGGGACACAAGCGACGAGCGTGCTCGAGGGGCATCCCGGCATGGAGGCCGTCCTGCTCTCCCTCTATCGAGACTTCACGAAGCAGTGCGCGAGGCGTGTTAAGTGGGGCAATGGCGACTGGTCGGGTGCGGAGAGCAGGATCGTTCAGGCGAGCCAGCGCGACTTCAAACGACGGAATGGCAAAGCAGACAATCTGACGGTCCATGGTGCGGACTCAGCGTGTTCGATGGAGCACCTATTTCCTTAAGTGACGGATGACACCCACCACGATGCCCTCGATGTGGAAGGTATCGGTCTCCGTCACCACGATCGGCTTCATGCTTTCGTTGGCGGGATGCAGCTCAACAGCCCCGTTCTTGCGGTGGTACGTTTTGATCGTGGCTTCCCCATTCACCAGGGCAATCACCGTCTGGCCATTCCGCGCCGTGGCCTGTTTCTGTACCACCACCACATCACCGGGCAGGATCCCTTCATCCCGCATGGAGTCCCCCTTCACACGAAGGGCGAAGGTGTCTCGCCGACCGACCATGCTCGGCGGCACCTCGACCACTTCGGTCTGCGGAATGGCTTCAAGGGGGGTTCCGGCAGCGACGGTTCCGACGAGGGGAATCCTGGTCGGCGCGGTGAGATGCTTGATGACGACCTCGACCAGACCGGGAATGCGACGGGTTCCTACCTCATAGCGGGTGATGGCCAAGCGCTTTAACTGCAGCTCGTCAGCTAGCTGCTGCTGGGTCAGCCCGAGAGCTGTTCTGGCTTTTCTCAGTTCACGTGGCGTCATGTATCCAATGGATACATTAAGAAAGGGCCGGTTGTCAAGGGCTTCATTCGGTCAAACCCGGCCAAAAGACTTTCAGCGGAAATCAGACGTCGTTCATTCTGACTTGTGCGGTCTTGAATACTACGCTATCCTCCGTTGCCGTTTGTGGTCAAGGGGCGTCCCTACAAGCGGAAAGACGAGCTAGTCCAGTAGAAGATCATCCCGCAGGCGACGTATGACTAGATCAAAGATCAAATCATCGCCAAACAGAAGTAGCCGGCAACCGGCTGTGCCAGTGTGTACAGCGCCGTATCGTCGTTCTTCGCACAAGAGCTAAGCAATGGCTGAGAGAGAGAGAGAGAGAGAGAGAGAGAGAGCATAGAGCAGGCCGCCTGCGCCGGCTTTCTCAAGGCCTATAACGAGTATCTCCGGAGCCATTTTGAGATTCTGAAACACAGGGACGGACCAGACTTTACTGTCCGCGACCGTCAATCCGGCGCCACCATCGGCATCGCAGTGTCCCATCTCTATGGTGACTCCGTACACAGCGAAATGGTCCTAGGGCAGCACACGAATGCATTCGATGAAGGCATGAACGTGATGATATGCATGGATAGGCTCAACGAGATTCTAGCTCAGGAGGCCAGTGCAGTAGCCCAGTACGATTTCCACGGACGCCTCATTCTCCTGATCATTGTCCCACAATCGATCTTCGTGAAAAAGGATGGCGGCATCTTTACGGACGACATTTCCGTTCCATCGTTCGATACCTTCGATGAGATCTGGCTCCTTGTCTATGATCCCAGGACCGCTGCATTTACCGACCTGCTGCCGGTTTCATTACCCTGAGTCCAAACAGAGCGATGGCAATCAAATCAGATGCTCGTTCCTCGAATCAGATACCGGTGGTTTACCGTGCGCTTACCGGTCTGATCGCTGCGGTGTGCCTCCTGACGCTGTGGGCATCCCTCTCGTCCGCCGACTTCAGCGGCCGGGTGATCGGCGTTTCCGATGGGGATACGGTCGATGTGCTCCATGACAGGACTACTAAGCGCATCCGGCTCAATGCGATCGACTGTCCTGAGAAAGGGCAGCCGTTCGGGACAGTGGCCAAGCGATTTACAGCCGAGCATGCGTTTGGCAAGACGGTCACGATACGAGAGGTGGGTATCGATAAGTATGGGCGGACGATCGGTGACGTGATGCTGCCGGACGGCCGAGTGCTTAATCACGAGCTACTCAAGGCCGGACTCGCGTGGTGGTACCGGAAATACTCGAAGGATTTCAGTCTGGGTGACCTGGAGGATGAAGCGCGCCTAGCCAGGCGAGGCCTTTGGATCGATCCTGACCCGATTCCGCCGGGGGAGTGGCGGAAGCGGCGTTAGATGGTGACTCCAAAGATGAGCCAGGACTATCCGCACATCCCGCAACAATTGCTGGAATATCGATCACAGAAGCTGATGGAGGCGTTCAATAACCAGGGTGAAGTGAAAACGTGGAGGGCAATCGACGATCTGTTTCGGATTGTCTCTGAGATTACTCTGGTGAAGCCAGTGGATCTTCTGCCCAGGCTCGGATTTGAAGTAAACAATCTAGACCGCTATAGTCTCCAGTCTCTTTTCGGCGTGATGAGGACGGTCGTGACACTCCGGAACCTCGGATTTGTGGAGACCACTCCGCTGCCTTCGAGACAGGATCGGAAAGAAGCGGACTTATTAGCCAAGCGACAGGGTGACCTTTTTGCAATTGAGGTATTCCGAGCCAATGAGGATCGGTGGCGGTATCCCGGCTACAACCTGGAAGAGTACATCGGGAAGCGGTTTGTAGAGGACAAGAAGGCTCAACTTGAAGCGACGATATCGAGCCATGGATGCTCCAAAGCGATCCTCGTCGTCGTCTTCGATTCCGAATCCAAGGGGCTACTTTCAAAGAGTGAATTACAAGAAGCAGCAGAACACTCGTTCATAGCCATGGGCTTCCCTGACAATACTCATTTAATCATGTTCACCGGGATGTCGGACGCCGTTGCTGGCGAGGATGATCTAGCAATCTTCCCGGAACTTCTGCCTTGACGGGGAAGCTTATGCTGTGAACTGCCTGTGCACGTCGCCCGCCTGGGTATGCCCTCGCGGGTGAGTTCGGTTTCTCCACAGGTCGGACTCCCGCTGACCTGCGCGCTCCTGCCCTCCACGGCAGTGTCCACCAAATGCCCACGGCAGGGTCAAAATGGGTCGAGACCGACCGGAATCGATCGGATAAAGGCGCATGGCATTTGAGCTTGAATGTGGCGGCTGGAGCCAATTTACGGTGATTTATCGCGAAAAATTAGCGGGGTGTCTGGAGGGCTTGGAACGGTTTATGAGTCCGCTGCTCTGCCAACTGAGCTACACCGCCACAACATCAATGAGAAGGAATTGGATGATAGCTGAAGACCGAGGCTGGTGTCCACCGAGTGCGCGACAGAAAACGGATGTGAACGGTGATGTGCGCCGTGACGTATTCACAACAACGCGCTAAATTCTTCAACCGTAAGACCGGCTTGCCGTATGATGCTACGTAACGTGCCTTTTGCCAGCTCGGTGTGATGAGGGACGGTGAGCCTCCGATAAGGAGGATTGGATTGTCGCAAGATGATATGGCTTCCGGTTTGGTGATCCACCAAATATCCGACCTTCTTCACCGCTTCTTGGCCTGATACGACAGGCAATGTGCTCACAGTGCGATGTCCACGGTTTCTTCCCAAATTGATGGAGGGATCGGTTCATTGTGGATTCTTAAGCTTTCGAGGTAGCCTGCCATGGCATCCTTGATATTGGCCAAGGCCTCTTCCCGTGTGTTCCCTTGGCTCACACAACCAGGAAGAGAGGGACATTCGGCTACATAGATTCCATCTTCATCTTGTTCAAGAACGACGCGGTACCGCATTGTGTAGTCCTCCTGGCGATGCGTGTCATTGTAGTACAAAGCAGAGGCAACTGACAGCGTTTGTAAGCTCACCGTAAGTTGACACAGTCACAGAGGAGAACTTTCTGACAGAATAGCCACCCTAGCCAGGAGGTTCCCATGCGCGGTCGAAGTTCACCGAGACCCAAATTGTCGCGATTCCCTGTGATAGGTGATGCAATGACTTGCGAACGGCTCATGCCATTGGCAGATGAATACACCGAAGATTGGTTTATACAAGCGTCGAGCGGTTTCACTGTATAGATGAAGTCGCTCGAAACCTGTTATGGTCCTCCGACTGGGAGTCAAAAGGAGCGAGATGTCGATCGGAGACAATCGTGCGGTGGTCATCACGGGCGCTTCGACCGGAATTGGAGCGGCCTGTGCGTTGCATCTTGATCGATTGGGGTTCACCGTTTTTGCAGGAGTACGGAAACCGGAAGACGGCGAGTCCCTTCAAAAGGCAAGTTCCGATCGGCTGGTGCTGTTGGAACTCGATGTAACGGATCTCACCACCATTCAGAAATCCCACGCGGTAGTTCTAGAAGCGACGAGGGCGCGCGGATTATATGGACTCATTAACAATGCCGGAATTGCGGTGGTGGGGCCGCTTGAAGCCGTACCGATCTCCGATCTCCGACGGCAGCTTGAGGTGAATGTCATCGGGCAGGTGGCAGTCATCCAGGCATTTCTGCCCTTAGTCCGGCAGGCACGGGGACGGATCGTCAACATGGGTTCGATCGCAGGACTCTCAACGATGCCGCTTATGGGTCCCTATTCAGCATCGAAGTTCGCACTGGAAGCGATGACCGACGCGCTACGCCTCGAAGTCCAACAATGGGGGATCCATGTGTCAATAATCGAGCCGGGTGCGATCGCCACGCCCATTTGGAACAAATCGGCCATAGAGGCTGTTGAGAGAGAGACGGCCATAGAGGCCGAACTTCGAACGCTCTATAAGCCTCTTGTAGCCGCTGTGAGGAAGGTGGTTGGAGAAGCGTCGAAGCGAGCGATCTCGCCTGATGCGGTCGCGAAAGTAGTCGAAGAGGCGTTGATCGCGCCGACTCCCAGAACGAGATATCTCGTTGGAACCGATGCAAAGTTTCGCGCGCTGATGGTGAGACTTCTTTCCGATCGGATATCAGATCGGATACTCACCTGGATTTTAAAGCTTCCACACTGAATGACCAAGCAAACCTGCCTCATGGGACCGAGCATCCGGTCGCTTCCGATCGTTTGACGTGATCACTTTCCCCCTCGATCTGCGATTCCTCGACGAGATGTTCAACGGTGCCCTGTCCGCTTTTGAGAGAACGGCTGCTGCATTTCAGACCGGTCGGAAGGTGCCATGCAGACGAGGAATGTGACGAATCAGCCGACGAAATCCGGATTGAGGCGAGTCAGAGGTTTTACAGAAAGAGCCTTGATTTCATTGTAAACGATGGTGCGGCCGACTTGTCTGAGGCGACTGAAGACACCCTCCACAATCACTTGGTCACCCTCGTGGACTTCCAGTTGCCCAAGGCTCACGACTTTGAGAGTGCCGGCCTGGTCCTGCAGCAAGAAGCCATAAGCTGGCTGTCCCTGGCGATTCGTCGCCAACTGTACGTTCATGACCTTTCCTGTGACGACGACATCTTGGTGATCGTATAGTTCGGGATGTGCCAAAAGCTCTGCAATCTCGATCAGGCCAGCAGCTGAGGCCGGCAACGGACTCATGGGCAGCAGGAGAAGAAAGCAGACAACCGCCGACGCAAAAGCGGTTCGTTGGATGGCAGGCTGTGTAGTCATTGTGACTGAGCAATTATACCGAACTGCCGGTGATTGGCAACCAGGAAAGTTTACCATTTGTCGGAAGCTCTGCCGCTGCTGTCTTCTCCGGTAAAACTTCGAAGAATGTGTTGCTGCAGCTCCGTCAGCTCGGAGGGGCCGGCCTGGTGGTCTGTTGTGAGCGACTCCGACTCCTTCGAAATGCGCGTCGTGCGTTTGAGGAGTTCTTCATCCAACGCCTCGTCGCTGTGGTCCAAATCTTTTTGTACAGAGACCAGCCGCTGGAGACCAAACAATGTCCGGGTCGTTTCGCTGTGCATGGCGTTGGAACTGGCTCCAAACACGAGCGAATTCCAAAGTTTCGTTTCAGTGGTCTCCGGTATTCGAATCTGAGCATAGGCCGTGAGTTTTTCGAGCAAGGCCGACTCAGTCCCCTCAAGACCATCATAGGTGGCTATCGATCGTTCGATGGGGGTACGAGACAGAACCTGCATGGTTTCATTCCAGAGATCAAGGGAGACTCTCCTTCCAGGTTCTGCCGCAACGCCTGAGCATTTGGATTGGAGAAGGGTGAGATACTGCGCCAAGAACTTCACCTTGCGGGCCGCCAAGGTGCCGGCCGGGATTCCCCAAATATGACCGATCTCATGATCAGCCAAGGTTGTACGATCCGACGTGCGCTGCTCACGCTGTGCCAGCTCCAGACGTTTCTTGAACCGCTCGACGAAGCGAAGTTGCGTCTGCATCTCAACGACCAATCGATGTTTCTGATATTCCTCCGCAGAGATCTCATTTCGGTCCCAACTGTCCTCCAAGAGTCGCAATGTCGTCGCCGGGACGGCCGAACGAGCTTGCCCTCTGAGTCGTTCGATGGTCTCTGAGGATACTCCACGCGCGCTCAGCAGCGCGGCAGCCCGGCTGGCCAGCGCTCTTGCCATATGAGCCTGATTGGTGAGAGCAACACACTGAAGCCATGTTCGTTCTCGGCGAAGTCGCGCGCGCCGCCGGTATTCATTTCGGCGCTCGATCATCGCCGTGATCGATTCCTGCGTCATCGTCGTGACAGGTTTCTTGCCGGACACGCATCGAGGGTCCGGTCTGTCCGCCACCATATAGAGGATTTCCTCGTGAGTGATGTCCAGGTACTGAATTAACAGGAGCCGGAGGATAATGCGGCCTTGGATCGGCAGGCCGGCGATCACCTCCTCGATCATCTCGGTTGTCAACGGGGAGCTTACCAGTGCTTGTGCCATAGTGCCTTTGTCAGCCGCAACCTCGACCCTTCTCAAAATTTCGCAAACAGCAGCTATGCTGTTCCGGTGCGTTGTTGCTGCTGCTCCAATTGGAGCGCCACATATTCACGGATGTCCTGTACGCTGCCGCTGACGAACATTTCTCGTGGGATTTCGACCCTCACAAGCCGGGAAGGATCGATCCCTCGCTCTTGGGCATATTGTTCATCGATGTAGAGGCTTACTGAGCCATCGGGAAAGCGCACGGCATAGAGAGAGGTGGTATCAGCCATTGATACTCCAGCAAGTGACATTGTAGAGGTAACATAGGCCTCGTCGGGCTGTCAAAGCGCCAGAGGCACCCGGCAGGCTGCCGTGCGATGAGTTCGTTGCCGCCAAAAACAAAGGGTCTTCGATCGTCATGATCGAAGACCCTAGCACTCGCGCTGATCCGGATATCTAGCCGCCGAGGGTGTCGAGGGTTTCCTTGAGACTGCGTCGGATGCAGGTGAAGATCGGGGTGTCCCGCAGGGTATATCGCGATCCCTCGGTCTCCCGGAGCGCCATCACCAAGTCCAGAAAATCCTCCGGCTTATCGCTCTCAAACGCCACGACCCATTCCTGATCGTCCAAACCGAACGAATAGGTCGTGTTCAGCTTCACGGACGGAAACCGATGCCCCACTTCGATGTGCTCGTCCATCATGCCCTGCCGTGCCGCCTTCGTCAGTAGAAACCACTCTCTGGTCTTGAGAAACGGATACACAAAGATATACTTGCTCTTTCCCGGCACCACCGTCAGACGTTTCCCTTCCTGTCCCGCGTGCGAGTGGTGGTCGACATAGACGGACCGTTTGGTCAGCGCCAAGTAGGAATAGGGGGTGGAGAGGTACTGTCCGAGGCCGGAGGCGAGGATCTTGGTGCCCATGTCCTGGAACAGGTCGAGATCGTAGCTGATACGCCACAGCATGAAGTCGCAGTCCCCCCGGATGCCGATGGTGGAATAGGGGACCACCAGCACTTTGCCGTTGAAATCTTCCGCGGCTCGGAGAAACTCTTGTTTGCCCTGAGTGCGCACATCCTCCGGTAGGCGCCGCCAGGCCGGGTCCACTTTATAAAAAACAAAGTTTACATACTGGCGCCGAGGCGTCGAGGTACCAGCAGGAGCATCCTGGGTCGACATTCAAAACTCCTTTCAAAGTTCCTTTATTAGATAGACTAAAAGGAAACACTTCTTCAGTTTTTCTTCGTTTAGCATTTCCCCTTTGGTCTTGTCAACGGGAGAGCAAGGCGGAAAGAATATGTGAAAGACTATTCATTGACAGGCCACTAGGGTTCTGTTACTCGCAGTCCTATGAAATCTCCTCTGTACTGGTCCCTGTGGATCGTGGCGGTCTGGACCTTCGGCTTCGCCTGTCCGTCTGCCGCGATTGAAGTGCAGCCGGCACAGGCACAAGTGCAGCTGGCACTCGACCGAGGGAAGGAGGCAGCGGCGCATCGTCAAGCTCCCGAGACGTTTTATGTTCGATTCGGAAGCGCCGATGATCTGCATCCCGCGGGGTTTCTTGTCACGAAACTCGGAGGATTGTCGGTCATGGCAACACACATGGCCTTACGGGGGCTTGAACCGAGCGCAGCCGATATTGCACAAGTGACTGAGGCCTCGACGATGCTTGTGAGCGCGGTGATCCTTGGGGATAGTCCTTCATTTGCTGTAAACAGTTATGTTGTTCTCGACCAAGGGGGAAGGATAGTCAAGCCCGTCACTGTACGGGCCGATGGCCAAGCCGGTCGGAGTTCGGTATGGCCAAAATCTCCAAAATTTCAGGCAAAAGTCGTAGCCTCCTTCAGCTATGTCGATTTTGATCCGCATGCGCAGACAACGATCATTGTATTTCCCGCCAGCGGTGGCGAGGTCCGCTTCTCGCTCAATTTCACCGACATTGATTAGCCTATGCGAATGACACCATCGGCGCGCATCTCTACCGCCGAAACCATTGCAATCGGTTCCGAGCTGATCGTCGGTGGCCGGTCCGACAGCAATTCGTTGTTTATCGCAGATGCCTTGGCCACGATCGGCATCGAGGTCAAGTTCAAGACAATTGTTGGAGACGATCAGTCGGACATTGCCGAAGTCCTGACGACCGCCTGCCGTCGTGCTGGGATTGTGATTCTGACCGGGGGCTTAGGTCCTACGATCGACGACTGCACCAGGGAAGCCGTCGCGTCCGTAACGGGATTCCGACTGGCTCGCCGCAAAGAAGCGTTCGAGAGCATGAGGGCCAGGTTGGCTCAGTGGGGGCGAATACCGAACCGCGGACAGTTGCGGCAAGCCTTGATTCCGTCAGGGGCTACGGTCTTGCCGAACCCGGTCGGGTCCGCGCCTGGTTTTGCGCTGACATGGCGGAACGCGCGCGTGATCGCACTGCCTGGTGTCCCCGGTGAGATGCAAGCCATGATGCAGCAATCGGTGATTCCGTGCTTGTCGGATCAACTCGATCGATCGAAGCAGGCACGCCCCCATCCCATCACACGAATGATCTTTCATACCTGGGGATTACCTGAGTCCGATGTGAATACAAAGCTGCAGGGCCTCATAGAAAAACGGACGCCGGTTGCGCTGGGGCTTCTGGCCTCGCCGACAGAAGTGCTGGTATCGCTGACGACGAGGGCTCATCGATCGCTCAAGGACGCCGTGCTTCTGTCATTAGCAGAAGAAGTTCGTACCAGATTGTGCGAGTGGATCTATGCCGAAGGGCAGGGCACGTTGGAAGAAGCAGTCGGTCGATTGCTACGGCAGCAGAAACTCTCTGTCGGGGTAGCTGAATCTTGCACGGGAGGTCTCATCGGCTACCGGCTCACACAAGTAGCGGGATCCTCAGCCTATGTCGATCGCGGGGCGCTTTGCTACAGCAACCAAGCGAAGACGGACATGCTTGGGGTGCCGGCGCATCTTATCGAGCAGCATGGAGCAGTCAGTCGAGAAGTGGCTGAAGCCATGGCCAAAGGAATGCGAGACCTCGCCGGCGTGTCGGTGGCAGTGAGCGTCACGGGCATTGCCGGACCGGGCGGTGCGACAGAGACCAAACCCGTCGGGCTCGTCTACATCGGGCTCGACGGTGGTGGTGATGACGTCGTGACAAAAGAGTTTCGCTTCCACGGCGATCGGTCCGTCATTCGACAGCGTGCTGCTCAGGCGGCCCTTGATATGCTTCGTCGATGGCTCATCGCCAGAGGAGAGGCATGATACGGACTTTTCTTGCCGTGGAACTGGGAGATGATCTCCGCAACCGGATCACGCTGGTTCAACAAGATTTGAAACAACGACTCGGCCGGGAATCCTCACCAGACATCCGGATTACCTGGGTGCAGCCGTCGTCCATCCACCTCACGATGAAGTTTCTCGGTGACACGGACGAGCTCCTGGTCGAGCCTATGCGTGAGGCCGTCGAACGGGCCATGACAGGCCATGAGACCGTTCACACGCCGATCGAGCGGCTCGGCGTATTCCCTCGTCTTCAACAGCCACGTGTGCTCTGGGTCGGTCCGTCGGAGCAGTGGGAACAGGGTGATGAGGCGAAACGATTAGTGGCCCTGCATCGTGCCCTGGAGGATGGTTGCCGATCGCTCGGCTTTGCACCGGAAGGTAGGTCCTTGAGCCCACATCTGACGGTTGCGCGGATCAAGGAAGGAGAGCGCCAGGTCGGCCAGGCTCTGGCCAAGAGCGGTGTCATGGACCGGCCTCTTTCATTGGGTGTGTTGGTGGTGAAGTCGGTCGTCCTGATGAAAAGTGAACTACGACCGACGGGATCTGTGTATACAAAGCTGTGGGAAGTGAGCACGGGGTATCATGGGTACCAGCAGCGATGATGCTTCCAACCTCGGCTGCTTGCCTGTTCTGAGGTCCACTGAACGGAAATCCGCAGCCTGTTAGATCATCGCCAATGCGCGCTCCAGATCGGCGATCACATCCTCGATGTCCTCGCAGCCGACCGAGATTCTCACGAGCCCGCTCGTGATTCCTTGCCGCTTCATGACGTCTGCCGACGCCGCGACGTGAGTCATCGAGGCCGGATGCTCGATCAACGTATCGACCGTGCCCAGGGACACCGCCAACGTGCAGAGCGTCAGTCCTTTCAACAGCCGCGTGGCCGCTTCGTACCCACGAGCCAACTCGAAGCTGAAGCAGCCGCCAAAGCCGGTCATCTGCCTGGCTGCCACCTGGTGTCCGGGAAACTTGGGATCGCCGGGATAGTACAGCTTACTGACTGCGGGAAGACCGGCAAGAAATTCGAAGAGCTTCATCGCGTTGTCGTGATGCCGTTGCATGCGCAAGGAAAGGGTTCTGACGCCCCGCAAGAGCAGATAAGCGTCGAACGGGCTGAGAATGCCGCCGGTGTCGCGACGATAGGCGCGAACCTTGGCGGCCAGCTCAGAGCCGGCCACGACGATCCCTCCGATCATGTCGCCGTGTCCGTTCAGATATTTGGTCGCGCTATGGAGAGAGATATCCGCGCCGAGATCCAACGGTCGCTGAAAATAGGGGCTGGAGAAGGTGTTGTCGACGATCGTCAAGATGTTTTTGGGTCGGGCCAGGTCGGCGATGGCCCGGATATCGGTGATCTTGCACGTGGGGTTGGTGGGAGTTTCGTAGAAAATCACCTTGGTCTTGTCCTGGATGACGTTTTCAACGGCCTGCACATCCGAAGTATCGACGACCGTCGAGGTAATTCCCCAGTCGGCCAAACGTTCCGTGATCAAATGGAAGCTCGGACTATAGAGTGCTTCGCCACAGATCACATGATCGTCCGCCCTCAGAACAGTCAACAAGCTGGCTTGGATGGCCGCCATCCCCGACCCAAAGGCGACGGCGGCGTCGCCGTATTCCAGATCCGCGACCACCCGCTCGACGGCTTCGACCGTGGGATTTCCCATCCGGCTGTAGACATGTCCGGCGCGACGTCCCAGAAACAGATCCGCGCCGGCTTCGGGGGAATCGAACGCAAACGTAGAAGTGAGAAAAATCGGCATCGTATGGGCGTTCATGGGCTTCGCTCGCCCGTCGGCATGCAGTTGTCTGGTCGTAAAGCCTTGCATGGGTCGACTCCTCCGCTCGTGCCCGTCCATCCTTAACGGTAGCCTCCCATCATCATATTATGCAATACGCCTTGGTCATCGTCGAGACTCAGGAGGGATCGCCACATCGGTGACCTTGTTTTCGCCATCCAAGAGCAGGATCACCGCCTTCCCCTTGGGCAGGTTGCCGAGCTTTTCCTCGACGAAAGGCCGGACTTCCACATAATGTTCTTTCCCGTCGTTGGTGCGAACCGTCGCCATCAAGACCGGCGGGGCAACCAGCGTCGCATCGAGTTGTCGATCTGAAGATTTGGGAACCGATCGCTTCCATTCCTGGACTTGCCGGTGGGCTAACTCTTCATTCACAAAAGTCGCGTCCAGAATTTTGCCGGTTTCACCGACCAGAAACAAAGCTGGAACTCCGATCGGCAGCGCGGCCACCTTTAAACGAGCCAACGGTCGAACGGCGAACGCCTCTTCTTTGCCGTTGTCCGTTCTGATTACGGCCCATTCATATCCGACGATGAGCGGCTGGGCCAATTGTCCTTTGATGATGCGATGCCAGCCCGGTGCATTCACCGGATGATAGTCGACCACGAGATTCTCGACGCTCACCGCAAGCTCAATCCGGTCGCCTTTTTTGATCGACCACTCACCTTTTTCCACTGCGCCCTTGGTTGAGATGAATCGAGGCTGCAGTTCGCCGACATTGACTCTGATCATTTCGCCTTCGATCGCTTCCACGGTGCCGAGCACGATCCGTTCACCAGGCAGGAGAACCAGATGGCCGGGATACACATCCGCCTTGGCCGGTCCTCCCGCCCAGGTGTGCGACGACGCGATGAGAGACAGAACCAGTATGGTGGGCACCATGACCGATGACGAAAGGACGCGCTTTCGCTTCGGCCGAATTCCTACGACATTCATGGATTGCTCCTTCCGTACTCCGTTTGTATGCAGACTTTCAAGGATTCAAAATCCATCAAGTCGGTGGTCGACGGGTGCCGGTCTTCTCAGTCGGACTCTACTGATGCATGAGGCTTCCTTGCGACGATACGCATGTTGTGTCCATCTGCATCCCTCGGACCTCGACGAGTTCTTCACGGGCAACATCTTTGCCCAACCGGTCACGCACTTCGTTGACCCCCACATCGACCTCGTATTGAGCTTCGTGGCAGTGCAGATCCAGATAGCGAGGCGTCATCCCAAGCTGAAGGATCACCCTGTGCTCTTTTCCCACGATCGAATCTCCTTTTTCATGCCTCGACACCGATGTCGCAGGGCTGTATTCTTCACGCGAGTCATGTTCCGATCAAACCTTTTTGCATCGTCTGGATAAGGCGGATCAACGGCGCCGGATAGAGACCGAGCCAGAACAAGCATCCGCTGAGCGCGGCGAGTACCAGACCGTCGGCGTATGAAACTTGTAGGGCTTGAGTTGTCTCTCCTGGGCGAACGTCGCGCCGCCCATCGGCGGCCATGATGACGATCACCCGTAAATAATAGAACAGGCCGATCACACTATTGACGACGAGCAGCACGATCAGCACCCACAGGGAGGAATCGACTCCCGCGGCGATCACGTAAAACTTCCCGACGAAGCCGGCCGTCAGCGGGATCCCCGCGAGCGACAACAACATGACGGTGAAGACGCCGGCGACCCACGGCCTGGTCCAGAACAGGGACCGGTAGTCATCTATCGCCTCGGCTTCGTCTCCCGGCTTGGACAGGACACTGACGACGCCGAACGCGCCGAGGGTTGTGATGAAATAGGCGGTCAGATAGAACGTCACCGCTTCCACCGCCAAAGGACCGGCGGCCAGAAACGCGACCAACAGATACCCGAGATGAGCGATCGACGAATAGGCGAGCAGTCGCTTGATGTTGCTCTGCAGCAATGCCAGCAGATTGCCCGCGAACATGGACAGGGTTGCGATTCCCGCCATTGCCCACCAGAGCATCTCGGAGCGAAAGGCCGCGATCTCGACGAAGTACCGAAGCAACAGGGCAACCATGGCGCCTTTCGAGACGGTCGCGACAAAGGCCGTTACAGGAGCCGGTGCGCCCTGGTACACATCCGGCGCCCACATATGGAACGGCACTACGGCCAGCTTGAAGCCCACCCCGGTCATGATCATCACCAGACCGACAAGGAACGTTGAAGGAAACTCGACCGAGCCGGCCAACAAGGCTGCGGTGCGGGCAAATTCCATCGTACCGGACTGGAAGTAGATCAGGGCCATCCCGAACAATAGGAATGCCGAGGAGGTGCCAGATAGGATCAAGTACTTGATTCCGGCTTCGAGCGGACGGCCGTCGGTGCGTATATACGCAATGAGGACGTACAGAGACACGCTGAGCAACTCCAGTCCGAGAAAGAAGGAGGCGAAATGTGACGCGGCCGCCAACGTCATGGCTCCCAGGGTCGCGAACAGCAGGAGCGCGTAGAATTCCTCTCGCTGCCCCTCTTGCTTCTCAAGATAACCGTAGGACAGGATCGTCACGGCGAGGCTCGCGACCAGAATGAGCCCGGCGTAAAAGAGCGCGTAGGAGTCCATGATGAGCAGCGGTGTGACCGGACGAGGCGCGACTCCGGCCGCAACGAGGAGCGTGAGGAACGCCACGGTCAATCCCAGCGAGGTCACGACCGCGACAAGCGCGTGATCGCGATGAAACGCCGCGAGCAGCAGCACGACCAGCGACGACAGTGCCGTCACCAGGAGCGGAAGCAGGGCGATGAAATCTTCCAGGGTCATGCGTTATCCCTTCGAGACGACGGCGATCACCTCGCCGAACCCACGCAGGTTCTGGAGAGTCTGACCTGCAGCGTCGAGGACCGGCTGTGGATAGAGCCCCAACCAGACTTGCACGGCGATCATGGCGCTCAATGTGACCAGGTAACGGGTCGAGAGATCCGGTGCCGTCCAGCTTTCGTTGGCCGAACCGTGAAACGTCCGCTGAATGAGCGCCAAGGAGTAGATGACGGCGGCCACCAGCCCCAAGGCGGCGAACAGGGTCATGAGTACATTGACTCGATAGCTCCCCAGTAGCACCAGAAACTCGCCGATGAAGTTTCCCGATCCGGGCAGCCCCAGGGAGGCGATCGCAAACACGAGCGTGATGGCGCCGAATCTAGGAAGGATCGCCCATAGGCCACCCATGCGTCGCATGTCGCGGGTACCCAGACGCTCCTGCAGCGCGCCCACCAGGATGAACAGGGCGCCGGTCGTGATCCCATGGGCGAGCATCTGCATGACCGCTCCTTCCAGCGCGATGGCGTTCCAGGAAAAGATGCCGAGGAGCACGAATCCCAAGTGGCTGACGCTGCTGTAGGCGACGAGTCGCTTGAGATCGGTTTGCGCGAAAGCCAACAGCGCTCCATAAAGAATTCCGACCACGCCCAACGCCATTGCGACCGGCGCGAACGCCTGAGCAGCTGCGGGAAAAAGCGGCACAGCGAATCGGATCAAGCCGTAGGCGCCGGTCTTCAACAGAAGTCCCGCAAGAATCACGCTTCCGCCGGTCGGCGCTTCGGTATGTGCGTCGGGAAGCCATGCGTGGAACGGCACGGCCGGGAGTTTCACTGCGAAGGCGGCGAAGAATCCCAACATCAACCACAGGGCCACGGTTTGGTCCATCGTGGTACCGAGCAATTGCTGATAGTCGAACGTCACCACGCCGGTCTGCTGAGCATGGATGAACGTCAGACCTAACATGGCGATGAGCATCAGCAGGCTGCCGGCCTGCGTGAAGAGGAAAAATTTGACGGCCGCATACACACGATGCTCGTGGCCCCAAACACTGATCAAAAAATACATGGGCACCAGCATCACTTCCCAGAAGACGAAAAACAGAAACAGGTCCATGGCTAGGAAGACACCGAGCACGCCGGCCAAGACCCACAGTAAATTGAAGTAAAAAAAACCGGTGCGTTCCCGAATCTCGGTCCAGGAGGCCACCACCGCCGTGATGCCGAGAAAAATGGTCAAGAGCACCAGGAGCAGGCTGAGACCGTCCAACGCGAGATGAAAGGTGATACCGAACCGAGGGATCCAGGGTGCGCTCAGGTCGGCAAGCCAGACTCCTTGGTTCGAGATCGACAGGTGGGCTTCTCGCTCAGCCCAGAGGATGAGCGCCAGGATAAGATCGATCGCCAACGCACCCAGCGCGATCCAACGTGGCCACTGCGATCCATGCCGGTCGAGCAGCCAGGCAACCAGGCCCGCCACAAGCAAAAGGACAATGAGCCAGACAAGGATCATGAGAGTACCATCAAGGCGACGATCACGACCGAGCCGGCGGCGAGGACCGCCGCATACCAACGAACCTGTCCCGTTTGTGTCCGGTGGAGCGCGGCAAAAAATTGCCGGATCAACCAGGCCAGACCTCCGTAGACTCGATCGATCAGATCGTCCTTGTTCGCCTGCGCCACCCAGAGGAAGGGACGGACGAACCATGTGTCGTACAGACGATCGAAACCCCAGCCCTCGATCCAAAATCGGGACAGGGTGCTTCCCCAGGCTGTCCCAGTCACCGTCGTGACTAGGTCTGGACGACGCAAGAACAGAACGTATGCGACGACGGTCCCGAGCAAGGCGGCGAGCATCGTCACGACCTGTAACGCCGATTCAGTCGTGATCGAAGCCGTCGTCTCAAAGGAGGGGAGAGCCGGGCTCACGAACTCGCTGAACAGGGACACATCACCGAGAACCCTCGGTACTTCCAGGAATCCGGCGATCAGCGAACCTGCCGCAAGCACGATCAGCGGACCCTCCACCATCGAGCCGGGTCTTGAGCCGACTTCCGTCTTGGCCTCTCCGAAGAAGACGTTGAACACCAGACGAAAACTGTAAAGAGCCGTGAGGAACGCTCCGATCACGCCGATGCTCCAGAGCCAGGGACTTCCGAGCGGCGAAGCCCAGGCCTCCCACAGAATCCAGTCTTTGCTGTAGAAACCGGCGGTCACCAACGGAAACCCGGCCAGTGAGGCAGCGCCGATGAGGAACGTCCAGAAGGTCACAGGTAGCCGGTGCCGCAAGCCGCCCATTCTGTAGATGTCATGTTCTTCGTGGAGACTCTGGATCACGGCGCCGGCCGCCAAAAACAACAGGGCCTTGAAGAACGCATGGGTGGTGAAATGAAAGAGTGCCGCCCCCCAGGCTCCGACCCCGAGCGCGAGAAACATGTAGCCGATCTGGCTGATCGTCGAGTAGGCCAGCACGCGCTTGATGTCTCGCTGCACCAGAGCGCTGCAGGCGGCCAGCAAGAGCGTCAGGGCGCCGATCACGGCCACGGCGGTCTGTGCAGTCGGTGCCAGACTGTACAGGACGTGGGTACGTGCGATGAGATACATGCCCGCGGTCACCATGGTGGCAGCATGGATGAGCGCGCTCACCGGTGTCGGGCCTGCCATGGCATCCGGAAGCCAGGTTTGCAGCGGGAGCTGCGCCGATTTGCCGACCGCCCCACCGAGCAGCAAGAAGGCCGCGATCGCAGCGAGGCTTGAGCCGACCGGCCATTGTTCGGCCGCGCGCGCCATGAGATCCTGAATGTTGAACGTGCCGAGATGCGTGAACAGCAGGAACAGCCCGATCGCCAACGCGACGTCGCCGAGTCTGGTCACGATAAAGGCTTTCTGCGCCGCCGCGCCGTTGGCCGGGTCGCGATACCAGAACCCGATCAACAAGTAACTGCAGAGCCCCACTCCTTCCCAGCCGAGGTATAAGAGCAACAGATTGTCGGCCAGCACTAATGTCAGCATCGAGACGACGAATAGGTTCATGTAAGCGAAGAAGCGGCGGTATCCGCTGTCGGCTTCACCCGCCCGCCCCAAGCCGTCCGAGACCGGCTCCTTCCCATGGTCGATCATGAACTCGGCCGAATACAGATGAATGAGGAAGCCGACCAGGGTGATGACCAGCATCATCACCAACGACAGTGGGTCCAAGTAGAAGCCGATGGCCGGGCCGAAGCCGGAGACATGGAGCCAGGTCCACAATATTTGATTGTAGGATCGACCAGGCGTTCCCGATAACCCGATGAAGGCTGATCCGACGAATCCGGCCACGGCAAACGACAGGCCCACCGAGCCGACTCCGATCAGTGCGATCGTCTTTCTCGAGAACCATCCGCCGGCCACGGTCAAGGCCAGGAATCCGAGGAGAGGAAGCGTCGGGACCAACCAGAGCAGATCGAGCATATCAGCCCCACAGGCGGGACATCGCGTCGGCATCGAGCGTCTGGAACTGCCGGTAGAGCTGAAGCACCAGTGCCAGACCGACAGACACCTCCGCCGCCGCCAATGTCAAGATAAAGAGAAACATGACCTGCCCATCCGCTTGCCCCCAGTGAGCGCCCGCCACGATGAACGCCAGCCCGGCGGCGTTCAACATGATTTCAACCGACATCAACATGAAGATGAGGTTTCGTCTGACCAGGAGCCCGATCAGTCCGAAGGCAAACAACACCCCCGCCAGCAACATGCCCTGGGCCAGTGGAATCGACAGAGACTCAGCGTTCATCTCAGGCATTTTCGCTCTTCAGCTGTCGTCCCACATGATAGGCGCCGACTAGCCCAGGCAGCAGGAGCATGGAGGCCAGCTCGACTCCGACCAGGTAGGGACCAAGCAGCACGACGCTCACCTGTTTGGGAGCCTGAACCGTGATACCGCCGGCCTGACTCAGGATTCCGGAACCGAACAGATAGAGCAATTCTACGAGGAGGGTCGCCGACAGGATCGATGGCCCGATCCATATCCTCGGCGTGAGCCAGCCCGCTTCCTGCTCGATCGCCCGACGTCCGAGATTCAGCATCATGACCACGAAGACGAACAGGACCATGATTGCCCCGGCGTAAATAATGATCTCCAACATGGCGATGAACGGCGCGCCGAGGATGAAGAAAACCACGGCCACGGCTAGAAAGGACACGATCAAGTACAACAGCGCGTGCACCGCGTTCAAACTGGTGATGACAAGGCCGGTCGAAACCGCCGCCACCAGCGATGCCAGATAGAATGCGCCCGTCATGGCATCAGGCTCCGTAGATCAGTGGGCGAAGCCTCGTGCTCGGCCTCGCCCTTATCCTTCCCGCCGATCCGGAGGCCGGAGACGCGGTAAAAGTTGTAGTCCGGATATTTGCCTGTTCCGCTGATCAAGAGATGCTCCTTCTCGTACACGAGGTTCCGTCGGTCGTGCTCGCTCATTTCGAAGTCGGTGGTGAGCTGGATGGCATAGGTCGGACAGGCTTCCTCGCAGTACCCGCAGAAAATGCAGCGGGAAAAGTTGATGCGGAACCAGGCCGGATAGCGACGGCCATGCTCGTCTTCCGTTGCCTGGAGCGCGATGCAGTCCACCGGACAAGCGACCGAGCAGAGATAACAGCCGACGCAGCGCTCCTCTCCGTCCGGATCGCGTGACAAAATAATCCGCCCTCTCCATCGCGGCGGCAGGTACGGCTTCACGTCCGGATACTGAATGGTCACAGGACGCCTGAACGCATGAAGAAAGACCAGCCAGATCCCTTTCAACAGTTTCAGCATGTCGAGACTCACTCCGGCGGATGACCGATCAACACCAGTGCACCTGTGACCGCAAGATTCACCAAAGCCAGCGGCAGCATGACCTTCCAGCCGAACCCCATGAGCTGATCGAACCGCAGACGCGGGAGCGCGGCCCGCAGCAAGATAAACAGACAAATGAAGAGGAAGGTCTTGATCGAGAACCAGACCACCGGCGGCAGCCAGGGTCCTTGCCAGCCCCCGAAGAACAGCACCGTGATCATGGCTGAAATCAGGATGATGCCGAGATACTCTCCCACGAAGAACATGCCGAACTTCATGCCGGAATATTCCGTATGAAATCCGGCCACCAGTTCGGCCTCGGCCTCAGGGATATCGAACGGGATCCGTTTGGTTTCGGCCAAGCCGGCGATCAAAAAAATGACGAAGCCCAAAATCTGAGGGATGCAGAACCAGACGCCTTGCTGAGCTTTTACGATGTCCTGAAGACTAAACGATCCGGCCAGCATCACGACCCCCATGAGCGACAGGCCCATGAAGACCTCGTAACTCAGCATTTGGGCCGAGGCACGGAGCCCACCCAGCAGCGAGTACTTGTTGTTCGAAGCCCAGCCGGCGAGCACGACACTGTAGGCAGACAGGGAGGACATGGCCAGAAAGAACAGGAGCCCAACGTTCAGATCGGCCACGATGATCGACGGCGTAAACGGTACGACGGCGAAGGACATGAGGATCGTGACGATGATCACGGCGGGTGCGATTACGAATACGGCTTTGTCGGCGAATGGCGGCACCCAATCTTCTTTCATGAAGATCTTGATCATGTCGGCCACCACCTGGAGCAAGCCGAACGGGCCGACGCGGTTCGGGCCGTAACGTTCTTGCCAGAAGCCCAAGAGTCGTCGCTCCAGCCAGATCAACAGAGCGCTGAGAGTCAAGAGCGTGACCAGCACACCGATGACAATCAGTAGCTTCGAGGCGGTCTCGTTCATGACTCCACCGCTCGAACGATCGAGCTCCATGTCGGGAGAACGGTATCGGTGAAGCCGGGAACGATGGCCAACGCCGCGGTTCCGCGAGGAACCGCGGTCCCTAGCTTCAACGGTAAACGGTGCAATCGGTCGTCGATCGTGAATTCCGCCCACTCCCCGGACTTCACTCGAAGTCTTGCCGCATCGTCGGGGTGCAGCATCAAGACCGGTTGTGAAATTCGTTCGGTCATGACGGAGGCGCGCGCGCTCAGCTCCTCGCTGCCGAAAATCTGATACCAGGGCAGAATCAGCCAGCCGTCGTCTCGACTCTGAAACGGCATCGGCACGTCGGTGAAATACGTCACCGTTGTCTTGCCGGACGAATCGATCAACTGAACGCCCGGCATCTCCTGTCGCAAGGGTCCGCCGACTTCACTCTGAAATTTGTTCAACGCCTGGACCGAATTCCAGCCGGGGGTCCAGTAGTGAGTGATGAGCGAGGAAGGCGGTTGGCCCAAGTACCCTTCCATCGAGAAGGCCAGCGGAGAATCGGAGTCCTTGACCGGTTTGGGTTCGTGCATCATTAACGGAGCATGCATAGTTGTTCGTCCCGTGAAACGAGGCGTCTGTCGCGGGAGTTTTTGACCGACCATTCTGAATTTTTCCGGCGGAGTCACTTCTGTGAGGCGTTGAAACGACGGGATCGCGTCAGCGAGAGCCAGCACGACGTCATCCAGCTTGTGCCAGCCCGCCATGTTCGATTGTCTCGGATGCTCGGACACGACTGCCAGCGCTCGTATCCAACGCCAGCTTTCTTGAATGTCCCCCTCGGCAGGAAAGACTTGGTAGAAACGTTGGGCTCGTCCTTCGTTGTTGACGAGCGTGCCGTCCGATTCGGCGAAGGTGCCGACGGGGAGCAACGCATCGGCTTTGGACGTGGTGTCATGTTCCAGGTGATCGAGGAGAATCACTCTCGAAGCGGTCGTGAGAAATGCATCCACTGATTCGGGATCGGCCCTGCGGTATAGATCATTTTCCAGGATGAGAATCGTGTCCGCCGCGCCGTCTTTCACGACACTGAACGCATCCTCGAGGCTCTTGCCCCCCAGCATGGCAAGCCCCAGGCTGTTCGACTCCGGGAGGCAATAGCAGAGTTTCGCAGGCGTTCCTGTCTTACATAGCGCCCAGACCACGTTCGCGGCGGATTGAATCACCGGTTCGCTCTGGCAGGCGGTTCCGGAGATCACTATGGGGCGCTTCGCCTGGCGCAGGGCAGCGGCAATACGCTTCGCCAGAGAGACTATGGCGGGATTCAGAGTCGACGCCGTCGGTGACGCCTGGTCCAATTCATGCGCGATTGCAAACCCGAGACGGGCCAGATCGTCCGGCGCGCCATGATAGGTTTCGGTCGCGACGTCCGAAAACCAGGTACTGTGTGGAGCGCCGATGAATAACGGACCAGGTCTCGCGTGAGCCGCTTCGCGCACGGCTGCGTCATGCCAGCGTGGGATACCCAGCTTGTCGGCGAGCTGCATCGGTTGCTGACAAACCGACTGCCGCACAGCCAAAGCTAATCTCGGGGCCGTGTTGATTAGGTCTTCGCCTAAGACCAGCACCGCGTCCGCCTGCTCTACATCATGGGTAGAGGCTGAAGGCACGGGGCCGCGCCTGTGAATATCCAGGATGAGGGAAGCCAATCCGGCATCGCGAGCAGAGACCCCGAGAGAGAACCGTTCCGGTCCGACCAGCTCGCGAAGCGCGAAATTGGATTCCAGCGAGGCACGAGGTGAGCCGATGCCGATGATGCGGGAAGGCTTGTCTGCCAGCAACAGGCCAAGCTCGCGAAGGATTAGCTCCTTGTCCATCGGGATAGTCTGGCCGTCCCGGCTTTGACGGAACATCGGACGGCGGATTCGTCTTTCGCTATTGATGAAGCCGTAACCAAAACGCCCCCGATCACAAAGAAAATACCCGTTGACCTCGCTGTGGTACCGGTTGAGGATGCGTCGTAGCGTGCCGTAGCGTTCTCCGGCAATCGTGTTGCACCCCAGGCTGCAGTGGGCGCAAACAGACGGGGCGGTCTGCAAGTCCCATTTACGGGTATAGTGCGGCATCAAGGTTTTGTCGTCGAACACCCCGGTCGGACAGACTTCGACCAGGTTGCCGCTGAATTCATTTTCCAGCGTGCCGTCTTCATGCCGGCCGAAGTAGACATGGTTGCGCGAGCCGAACGCATCGAAATCCCGCCCCCCCGCATAATTCCGATAAAAACGCACACAGCGATAACACTGAATACACCGATTCATCTCATGGGTGATGAACGGTCCGAGGTTCTGATTGCGGAAGGTACGTTTGGTGAACCGATAGCGGCGGTAGGCATGGCCGGTCATCACCGTCATGTCTTGGAGATGGCATTCGCCGCCTTCATCGCAGACCGGACAATCGTGAGGATGGTTCGCCATCATCCATTCGATGACGCTCGCGCGGAACGTTTTCGCCTCGAGATCCTCGATGGAGATGCGCGTACCATCGGTGGCCGGCGTCATGCAGGCCATGACCAGGTGCCCTTGATGGTCTCGCTCATCCCTGAATTGCTTGACCGCGCATTGCCGGCAGGCCCCGACCGATCCCAACGCAGGATGCCAGCAGAAGTACGGCAGATTGAAGCCGAGCGAGAGGCAGGCCTGCAGGAGATTTTCGCGCTCGTCTACCTGGTAGGCACGATCATCGACGATGATACCGGCCATGTTCTTGCTCCGTCCGCGCCATTGCGCCAATCCCGCCAGGGGCAACGTTTCTCATGGATGTGTCGCTCGAAATCGGCCCGACAATATTTTAAAAGGCTTTGCAAGGGGTCCATCGCCCCAGGCGCCAAGGCGCAGAAGGTTCGCCCCGGGGCAAGCAGCTTTGTGTGCATGGTCAGGATATCGATCTCATCCATCCTTCCCTGTCCTGCTTCCAGACTCTGGAGAATTCGTTCCGTCCAGGACAGTCCTTCCCAGCAAGGCGTGCACCAGCCACATGATTCCTGCGCAAAGAAGTGCTCCAAGTTTTGGGCGAACCCGACGGGACAGGTCTGATCGTCCAACACGATCATCGTGCCGGTTCCCATGCGGCTGCCTCCTTGCGGAATCGATTCGAAGTCCATCGGCAGATCAAGATGCTCTTCCACGAGCATCGCGGTTGAGGCGCCCCCCGGCAACAGGCCGCGGAAGGCGAACCCGTCGCGCATGCCTCCCGCATGCTCCTCCAGAATTTCACGAATCGAGGTGCCCATCGGAAGCTCCCAGGCTCCGGGCCGTTTCACGTTGCCGCTCACGCCATAAATTTTGGTCCCCCCGTCCTTTCCCCGGCTCAACTGCCTATACCACTCGATGCCGTGAGTAATAATATGAGGGACGTTACAGAGGGTCTCCACGTTCTGGACGATCGTGGGTTTGCCCCAGAGTCCGACGATTTGCGGAAAGGGCGGTTTGGCTCGAGGGATTGCGCGCTTCCCTTCCAACGCATTGAGCAAGGCAGTCTCTTCTCCGCAGATGTACCGGCCGGCGCTGCTGTGTAAGTAGATTTCAAAGCTGAAGTCCGAGCCGAGCAGGTTACGGCCCAAATACCCCTTGGCGCGCGCTTCCTGGATGGCCTTCCGCAGGCGGGCGGCGGCAATCCCATATTCCATGCGCAGGAAAATGTAGCCCACGTCTGCCTGGATCGCATAGGCGCTGACGATCATGCTCTCGATCATCTGGTGAGGATCGCCTTCCAGGAGTAGACGATCCTTGAATGTGCCTGGTTCCATTTCATCGGCATTGACAACCAGATATTTGGGACGAGGTGTGTCCGGTCCCATCGGGACGAAACTCCACTTCTTGCCGGTCGGAAACCCAGCACCGCCGCGACCACGCAGGGTCGACTCGGTGACGAGCTTCTGCACTTCTTGGGGAGCCATTGTCCGCAGCGCCTTGCGCACTGCTTCGTAGCCGCCGGCCTTCTCGTATTCGGCGAGCCACAGCGGTTCAGCCTTCGGCTTGATATTGCGTGTCAGCGGCCGGTCCATTGTTTCCTACCTCATGGATACTGTTCTAGGACCTGATCAACCTTTTCAGTCGTCAGATCTTCGTGCAAGTCATCATTAACCATCATGGTCGGCGCATGGTCACATGCGCCGAGACAGACAATCGGGAGCAGCGTGAATCGCCCGTCTGGTGTCGTCTCGCCCATCGAGATCCCTAGTCGACTCTGAAGACTGTTACGCATGGCGTCGCACCCGCATACCCAACAGCTGATGCTGTCGCACAGGAAGATCACGTGCCGTCCGACCGGCTTCCGAAAGATGAGGTTATAGAAGGTCGCCACGCTGTCCAGCTCTTCCCTCGTCATGCCGAGCAAGGCTGCGACGCTCTTGAGACTCTCGTCGGAGACCCAACCTCGATGCCGCTGGACGACCTTCAATGCCTCCACACACCCCGCCTGTTTATCAGGATAATGTGAGAGCTCCTCCTCGATCTCGGCTCGCTCGGCGTCGGACAACATGGGCGAAATTAATTATGAGTCATGAGGGCTGAATTATGAGTTCTCGATCATGATTTCGGAGTGACGACGTGCTTTGGATTCAGGAAACTCAGAACTTCCAACTCAGCACTCAGCACTTTCTATCGGTCCACGTCGGCCAGCACGAAATCCACGCTGCCGAGGATGGCCAGGAGATCCGCCAGCAACAGCCCGCGCGAGATCAATGGAACCATCTGCATGTGCGGAAAGGACGGCGTCCTGATACGCACGCGGTACGGCCATGGGGTGCCGTCGCTGACCAAGTAATAGCCGTTATTCCCCTTGGTGGCCTCAATCCCGACGAAGGCTTCGCCTGCCGGAATGACCGGGCCCCAGCTCACGCTCAGAAAGTGCGTGATCAGCGTTTCGATGTCGTGCATCGTCCGTTCCTTGATCGGCGGCGTGGTCAACGGATGGTCCGCCTTGTACGGACCATCCGGCATATGGTTGAGGCACTGTTCGATGATCCGGAGACTCTGGCGCATCTCTTCGACGCGAACGACGGCGCGATCGTAACAGTCACCGTGCATGGCGATGGGAATGTCGAACTCGAACTGATCGTAGCCGGAATAGGGCCGTTGCTTCCGAAAGTCCCACTCGAATCCGGTCGCTCGGAGTCCCGGGCCGGTCACGCCCCATTCGATGGCCTCTTCGGTTGAGTACCGGCCCACGCCTTGCGTGCGGGCCTTGAAAATAGCGTTCCGCATCACCATGTCGTCGTATTCGGCCAGCCTCGGCGGAAGATAATCCAGGAACTCCCTGACCAGTTTGTCCCATCCTTCCGGGAGATCCTGCGCCACGCCGCCGATGCGGAACCATTCCGGGTGCATCCGTCCACCGCAGATCGCCTCCACGATGTGAAAAATACGCTCCCGATCGGTGAACATGTAAAAGACCGGGGAGAGCTGGCCCACGTCTTGGGCGAAGGTGCCGTACCAGACGAGATGGCTTGCGAGCCGGAAGAATTCCGCCATCATGACGCGGATGACTTTGGCGCGATCCGGGACGTCGATGCCGGCGAGTTTCTCTACGGCAAGCACATAGGGCAACTCGTTCATGACGCCCCCGAGGTAGTCGATCCGGTCGGTATACGGGATGAATGTGTGCCAGGTCTGGCGCTCGCCCATCTTCTCCGCCCCGCGATGGTGGTAGCCGATGTCGGGCACCACATCGACGATTCTCTCTTCATCCAGTTGGAGGACCAGACGCAAGATTCCGTGGGTGCCGGTGTGCGCCGGTCCCATATTGAGGAACATGAAATCGGATGTCTCACGTGAACGTTTCATCCCCCACTCTTCAGGACGAAACTTGAGGGCCGCTTCTTCCGCTTCCTGCTTGTCCTCCGGCAAGTAAAACCGGCCCATCTCGGTGGCCCGAGCCGGATGATCTTTCCGCAGGGGATGGCCTTGCCAGGTCGGCGGCGTCAGAATCCGTCGGAGATGCGGATGGCCGACGAAGGTGATGCCGAACAGGTCCCAGACTTCCCGCTCATACCAGTTGGCGGCGGGCCAGAGATCGGTGATCGTGGGAAGAGAAGCGGCGCCCTCCGTAAGCGGGATCTTCAGACGCACGTCTTCATTCCGCTCGAACGAGAGCAGGTGATAGACCAGCGTGAAATCGCTGGGAGATTGATCCTTCCTCACCCGCCGGACCCGCTCGTCGATCGCCGTGAGGTCATAGAGCATTTTGTAAGGCCGTCCCGCTTCAGTCTTGAGGTAGCCGAGCACCTCGCGCGCCCGTTCTTTCGTCGTCCAGACGGTGGGAATTCCGTCACCCGTCTCTTGTCGACCAAACGTGCCGGACCCGAAGCGATTGCGGAGTTCATCGACGATTGCCGTCTGTGTCATTTCCACTTTTCCTGTTTCAACTCGGTCACCGGCAACCTATCTATCGTCAGCAAGTCCGTCGCTCGTTCTCTCTCCGCTCGTTTGTGATCGCGTTGTGATGGCATCGACGGCCTCGACACTTGCCGGTCGCCCATCACCCAGCTCAGCGGCCGCCGCTCTCGGCCGACCTGTTCCTGCAACCGCAACAGGCCCTCCATAAACGTATGCGGAGGAGGGGGACAGCCGGGAAGATAGACGTCCACCGGCAGGAACGAATCGACCCCCTGGACAACGGAATAGATGTCGTACATGCCGCCGGAATTGGCGCAGGATCCCATGGAGATCACCCAGCGGGGTTCCATCATCTGCTCGTACAGCCGCTTGATGATCGGCGCCATTTTCATGAAGACGGTTCCGGCGATGACGATCACATCCGCTTCACGCGGACTGCCCCGGACCACTTCGGCGCCGAACCGCGCGATGTCATACTGGCTCGTAAGGCTTGTCGCCATCTCGATGTAGCAGCAGGACAGACCGAAGTTGAACGGCCACAGCGAGTTCTTGCGGCCCCAGGCGATCAGGTCCTGGAGGCGTGCCGTGACGACGCTGCGCCGCACCGCTTCATCGAGCGTCCCGTCGCCGATCTCCGATCTATCTCCCGACTGATGATCGGAGATCGGCTTGCTGAGCCACCAACCCATCCTGTTGCTCCTGTCTCGGCGCCTCAATCCGCCGCTGAGAGGTTCCCCACTCCAACGCGCCGACCCGCCACACATAGGCCAGCGCGATAAACAGCACCGCGATGAAGACGAGCATCTCACCGAACCCAAGCCAGCCGGCCTCCGGCACCGCCACGGCCCAGGCGAACAGATACACCGCTTCTAGATCGAAGATCACGAACAGCATCGCGACCAGGTAAAACTGTATGGGTAACCGGATATGCGCCGAACCCGTGACGGTAATTCCGGATTCGTAGGGTTCGTCGGTTGCCTTCTCGCGATGCCGCTCGCCCAAGAGAGCGGAAGCGCCGATCATGATCGCCGCAACGATCAGAACCGCGATAAAGTAGCCGACGAGAGCCCAGAAGTATTCTGCCACTGAGTAGCTCCACGATGAGACGCGCCGTTCACCGTCCAGTAGTCCACCGCCACCGATCAATGCGGCGATGACGAAGCGGGCCGTCTCGTCGAACGGCCACAGACCAATGTGTCAACTGTATTTCCCTTGAGTAAAACAAATCTCTTCCCTCGAACACACTCGCAAAACCCCTAGCTGACTACGGAAAAGCCCTCTGACCGAACGCAACGCGCGACGTCTGAAAAGCCAAGAGTGAGGAAATCCTCCGCAAGGTTCACCGGGCTAAGCAGGTGCTGGCGATATAGCGATGTATGACCAAAGAGGACGCGACACGAGTTCCAGCCGGTGCAGACTGTCTCTATCGCAAGCAGCCACAGTGAACGCGGAACCCCATGGCTTAATCCAGGTGTGTTATAAGAACACAAGAGGGAAAACAGTGGACGAACAGCTTCGAAATCAGCTGTCCAGGCATAGGACCGAGTTGGCCAATGAGCGGACGTTGCTGGCCTATATCAGAACTGCGTTAGGTTTTGTGATTGTCGGGATACCGGCTATGTGGGTATTGGAACACCCGTACCTGCAGGCATTGGGCGGGTTGTCGTTGACGGCCGGAGCGGTGTGTCTCGCGCTGGGTTTACGTCGGTTCATGGCGGTCAACGCCATGATCGCGCGGGCATTCGAGTCGTAGTGAGTCGTCAGCCACTCGACACCTGGTATTTCGCCTGCCGTCGCGCGACAGCTGCTACAGATCCATGATCGAGGAAGCCATCACATTTTTACGAAGAAGGGCGTCGAGGAGATCTTGAATTTACAAACCAAAGGCGCTTATGGGAAACCCTACCAAGTCAAGCAGGTCCGTCATGTGATCCTTCGTTATAAATTGGGAGGCGAGGCGGATGATTAAGTATGAAGTCATCATCTATTGGAGCAGTGAGGACCAGGTATTCATTGCTGAGGTACCGGAACTTCCAGGCTGTGCGGCTGATGGAGCCACGTACCAAGAGGCACTGGCGAATGTGGAGGTCGTGATTCAGGAATGGATCGAGACTGCGAAAGAGCTTGGTCGCCCCATCCCTGAGCCCAAAGGCCGATTGACCTTTGCGTAGGCCATTTGACGCGTTCCCCCATTGAGGACAGGGCAATCCCTCTTGTTCGAGGAAGGCCTCCGACCGACCTGTTCTTCTCACTCAAAAGAATCGTTTTGGATTTCCGCGCGAATGATCGTGGAAGCCTCCTTGCGGGCGAACGATCCCCAGGCGCCGGTGGGAGCGATTCGCAAAGGCCTCTTTCTCCGCTTTTACGGGCATGAGTTTGATGCCGACAGCCGCGCCAAAATCCTCGCCGCCATTGATCGAGCAGCCCATCCCACCAGTAGGTAAGTTCAAACTGGCAGACCCCGCGCCAGTGCTCAGGGCAGGCATTTTGACAGGCCAGACTCATTGTGCGCAGTCAAACAGGAAGTCTCGAAAGTGTGGACTCCGAGTGACCTCGGATGTCACAGCATCGTGCCAGACTATGTCCACTATCACGACGTCCTGACGATGGACAAGGAGACTGGAACCATCATGACACTGTTGTTCTGAGCTACAGGTATGTTTCCGGGTCACCGGAAATAGTCGAGGTGAAAATCTTTTCTGCCTTCTTCGTTCATCCGACAAGCAAAGAGCGCCATTCTTCTTTCAGGTACGAAAGAGCGGTTGTATTATCTGTCCTTTACGACCATGTGATTCTTTACCGCATTCCCAATCTTGCTTCGTGATCTGAGCGTGACGGCCTATCTCGCCCATGTGCGCCGGAACGACGACGGGTCGTTTGCGATCCACCATCTTGAAGACCATTTGCGCGCAGTGGGGGATCTCGCGGGGGAGTTCGCGTCGAGCTTTGGCCATGCTGATTGGGGCCGACTCGCAGGGATCTGGCATGATCTTGGAAAGTATTCCGCTGCCTTCCAAAACTATATTGCTCACGCAAGCGGCTTTGATCCTGAGGCACACATTGAGGGTGCCAAAGGCCGAGTGAATCACTCCTCAGCAGGAGCGCTTCATGCGGTCGTAAAACTTGGCGGGAAGGGAAGGCTTCTTGCCTATCTCATTGCTGGTCATCACGCGGGATTGCCCGACTGGCACTCTGATGAACATGCCCTTGCCTCACTATCCAAGCGATTAGAAGATGAGCAGCACTTGCGAGCCATCTCTAATGTGACCATTCCTGCTGATGTGCTTGATCCTGGTATTACTCCAGTCACAAAACCTCTGGGCGACAGAGATGGCCTTGCGCTCTGGTTGCGGATGTTGTTTTCCTGTCTGGTTGATGGGGACTTTCTCGACACAGAGAAGTTCATGGATGGCGAGAAAGCGCAACCTCGTGGAGCGTACTCCTCGCTCGTGGAGCTTCTCGGAAAATTAGATACGCACATGGCGCAGCTCATGGCCGAGGCTCAGCCGACACCTGTGAACCACGTGCGTGCTGAAGTGCTTCGTCAGTGCCGTGACCAGGCGTCAAGTGCGCCAGGCATCTTCTCGCTGACTGTTCCTACTGGTGGCGGCAAGACGCTCTCCAGTTTGGCTTTCGCATTAAGTCATGCGATCCACCACAACAAGCGCCGCATCATCTATGTCATCCCCTATACCAGCATCATCGAGCAAACGGCAGGAATTTTCCGAGGTATTTTGGGTGAAAACGTCGTTGAACATCACAGTAATCTCGATCCAGAAAAGGAAACCGCCAAGAGCCGCTTGGCAACTGAGAACTGGGATGCGCCGGTCATCATCACGACCAACGTGCAGTTTTTGGAGTCCCTATTCGCCTCTCGAACTTCCAGCTGTCGCAAACTCCATAACATCGTGAACAGTGTCGTGGTTCTGGACGAAGCGCAACTGCTCAATCCTGAGTTCCTGCAACCGGTCTTGGACACCATCAATCTGCTAGCACGGCATTATGGCGTCACGTTTGTGCTTTCTACAGCGACTCAGCCGGCGCTGAATTCACGGGAGGGATTTGGTTGGACATTCAGGGGACTGGATGGCGTGCGCGAAATCACGACCGACCCGGATGCGTTGTATCGCAATCTTAATCGGGTGACAGTTGAGATGCCGCCAGATTTCCATGCTTGCCGAGGATGGGAACAAATTGTTACCGAGCTAATAACTCATGAGTCGGTGCTGGCCATCGTCAATACTCGGCGTGACTGCCGCGAACTATATCGACTGATGCCGGAAGGAACGATCCACTTGTCAGCTGCCATGTGTGGCGAGCACCGATCTCAAGTCATTGCAAATATTCGAGAGAGGTTGGAAAAGAAAGTCTCTACGCGGGTCGTCAGCACACAATTGGTTGAGGCTGGGGTAGATATCGACTTTCCGGTTGTATATCGCGCACTGTCCGGCCTGGATTCCATTGCTCAGGCATCCGGTCGCTGCAATCGGGAAGGAAAGTTAGATCGCGGCAAGGTAGTTGTGTTTGTGCCCCCCAAGTCATCGCCTCCGGGTACGCTCCGGCGTGCCGAACAAACCACCGTCAGTCTCTTGAGCGGCAGCACGAGTGACCCCATGGCGAGGGAGTTGTTCACGCGGTATTTTGAGCATTTCTACATGAAAGCGGACTCGCTCGACAAGCATGACATCAACGACTTGTTGACGAAGGATGCAGGAGAGCTGAAGATTCAATTCCGCAGCGCCGCCGATAGGTTCAAGCTGATTGACGACGTGGAAAGCCAAACCATCCTTGTCTGGTATGGTGAGAGCCAAGCGTTGATTGGAAAGCTCAAGAAGGATGGGCCGGAACGGTGGCTCATGCGAAAGTTGCAACGATACAGCGTGAACCTGCCCCGCCGGGACGTGGAAAAGCTACTCCAGTCTGGCGAAATCGAAGAAGCCTGGACGGGAATCTTCGCACAGAAGGTCAGCACGTTATACGACGATAAAATCGGTGTGACCATTGGCGGTGCATTAGCTGCTGAACAACTAATCGGGTGAGGGATTCTATGGCCAAATCGTATTGTCTTGAGGTGTCGGGCGACTTTGCCTGTTTCACGCGGCCAGAGATGAAGGTGGAGCGTGTCTCTTATGATGTGATGACTCCATCGGCAGCAAGAGCAGTATTTGAATCTATTGTCTGGAAACCAGCTATGCGATGGCGAGTGACTAGGATCGAAGTGCTGAAGCCGATCAGGTGGATCAGTGTTCGTCGGAATGAAGTGGGAGCCGTGGCCTCTACCCGGAATGTTCAGACTGCTATGGGGGCTGGCACTGGCAGCTTAGGGCTCTACGTCGAAGACGAACGTCAACAACGTGCAGGCTTGTTCTTGCGCGACGTGGCCTACCGCATTCACGCCCACATTGAACTTCGCGACCCCAGCTTTCATAAGTCTCATTTCCCACACCTGTCCAAAGTTCCGATCAATCGCGGGGAAGACGATCTGCTGACGATGCCTGATAACAATGCTGCGAAGTTCATGAGCATGTTCGAGCGACGAGCTTCACGCGGCCAATGTGTCAATCAACCGTATCTTGGCTGCCGTGAATTCGCCTGCTCGTTCAGATTGGTAGAGGACGTGAAGGATGAACCGAAACCGATCGCAGAGACAAGGGATTTAGGCTGGATGCTGTATGACTTGGACTACAGCAACCCTGCCGATCCCAAACCGCGTTTCTTCCAAGCTCGAATGGATACCGGCGTCGTCAATGTCCCGGCATGGGAGAGCGAGGAGGTGAGGGGATGATCCTCCAATCGCTCTACAATTATTACCAACGAAAGCCGGATCTGCCACGCGAGGGATTCGAGTGGAAAGAAATTCCATTTGTCATCGAATTGAACAAGAGCGGCTCAGTGGTTCAGATCGAAGATACGAGAACTACTGAAGGCAAAAGGAAGCGGGCGAAATCCTTTCTCGTCCCCCAAGCCGTTAAGAAAGCGAGCAACATTGCCTCGAATTTGTTGTGGGGAAACGTCGAATATGTCGTCGGTTTGCCAGATCCGAAGAAGCTGGCTGAAAGGAAAAACAACGGTAAGGAAGGAGATTACAGAGAGCGACTGAAGGAAATGCATGAGACCTTCATTGGGGCCATCAAATCTCTCCCTCCACCATGCCAAATTGATGCGGGCGTTCGCGCCGTTTGTAAATTTTGTGAAGATATCGATCTCACCGGTCTTCAGCGGTCCGGTGATACCTGGAAAGAGGTGCAAGCAAGCAATTCAAACATAACCTTTCGTCTTCAGGGTGATACCGAACTCGTTTGCCAACGTCAGGCGGTCATCGATGCCGTGTCCAAAGCAACCGCGAAGGATACACCTGACGGCGTGTGTCTTATCACGGGAAATCCTGATGAGGTCGAGCGCCTACATCCAGCCATTAAAGGCGTGTGGGGCGCTCAAACGTCAGGAGCCAACATCGTTTCGTTCAATCTTCCCGCTTTTAATTCGGGGGGTAAGGAGCAAGGCGCTAATGCGCCCATAGGCAAACAATCCGTCTTTGCTTACACCACCGCACTCAATCACCTGTTAGCGAAGGACAGTAGGCAGCGCCTCCAGATTGGCGATGCCTCCACGGTATTTTGGGCTGATAAGCCGACTCCGCTAGAGGACCAATTTGCTGACATTTTTGCCGAGCCACCCAAGGATGACCCCGACCGCAACGCGCGTGCGATAAAAGCCTTGTACGAATCGCCACGCCAAGGAGTGGCGCCGGTCAAGGACGATCAGACCCGTTTCTTTGTGTTGGGACTTGGTCCCAATGCTGCACGAATTGCTATCCGCTTCTGGCATGTAGGAACGGTTGCAGAATTAGCGAAGACTATTCAGCAACACTTTGATGATCTTGAAATCGCTCGGGCACCGTTCGAGAAGCCTTATCTCTCGGTATTCCGTCTGTTGCTAGCCACCGCTGTGCAGAGCAAGAGCGATAATATTCCGCCGAATCTTGGGGGGGACGTGATGCGATCGATTATGGAATGCCTCCCATACCCCAACACACTATTGCAAGGCGCGATACGACGCGTACGTGCTGAGCAAGATGTGTCTTATCCACAAGCAGCTATTCTCAAAGCCTGTCTCAATCGTCGGATGCGTTCTGAAGAAACCTCAGAAAAGGAGATGACCGTGTCACTCGATTATTCCAACACAAACTCGGGTTACCGCTTAGGACGACTTTTTGCCGTTCTGGAAAAAATCCAGGAGGAGGCGAACCCTGGAATCAATGCCACGATACGAGAACGTTTCTATGGGGCGGCTTCGAGCACTCCTGTAACAGTATTTTCCAATCTTATGAAGCTCAAGAACCATCATCTCGCCAAGTTGGAAAATCCTAGCCGGAAGGTGAACCTGGAGCGTCTCATCAGCGAAATTATCGACGGAGTCAGCGATTTTCCGTCTCACTTGAATCTTGCGGACCAAGGTCGCTTCGCCATCGGCTACTACCACCAGCGGCAAGCCTTATTTTCAAAATCCACAGAAGCTAAACAAGGAGACTAAAGATGGCCATTCAGAATCGCTACGATTTCGTGCTGTTGTTTGACGTAAAAGACGGCAACCCGAACGGTGATCCCGACGCCGGCAACCTGCCACGCCTAGACGCTGAAACTGGACAAGGGCTCGTGACAGACGTATGTCTTAAGAGAAAGATTCGGAACTTTGTTGCGCTTACCAAAGACCAAACCGAATCCTCAGAAAAGCTTCAAGGGAAAGAGAAGCGTTATGAAATCTATGTGAAAGAGAAGGCAATCCTAAATAAGCAGCATGAACGTGCTTACGTGGCTATTGGCCGTAAGGATCTGCTTGATGGGGATGATAAGAAACGCAAGGGTGGTGACGCTGTTAATCAGGCGCGCGATTGGATGTGTGCGAACTTCTTTGATATACGGACATTCGGTGCTGTCATGTCTACGGGGGTGAATTGCGGTCAGGTTCGGGGGCCAATCCAGATGACATTCGCACGGTCGATCGACCCTATAGTTGCATCGGAACATTCAATCACTCGGATGGCGGTTGCGACTGAAGCGGAAGCGGAAAAGCAGCAAGGGGATAATCGAACGATGGGACGCAAGTTCACGGTGCCGTACGGCCTATATAAAGCACATGGATTTGTGTCGTCTTTTCTTGCGAGACAGACAGGATTCACGGACGACGATCTAACCACTCTTTGGGAGGCTCTCGCATCAATGTTTGAGCACGACCGATCTGCGGCTCGGAGCCAAATGGCTACTAGAGGACTCTACGTCTTCAAACACGATTCCGAGCTTGGCAACGCTCCCGCCCACAAACTGTTCGATCTCATACAAGTCAAACGATCAAACGGTAATGGGGGACCACCAAGGAGCTTTAGCGATTATTCTGTGACGACGCCCGATGACGGACCGATCAATGGTTTTACGGGCGTGGCCTTCATCAAAAAGGTCTGATAGCTGTGCCAGAAGACGACGACCCCATCATGATCTCCGCGTTGGAACACTGGAGCTATTGCCCGCGCCAGTGCGCGTTGATTCATGTCGAGCAGACGTTCGATGAGAATCTCTACACGCTGCGTGGGCGGGCCGTGCATAAGCGGGTGGATGAGCCGGAGACAGAGGAACAAGCCGGGGTGCGGATTGAACGGGCGCTGCCTTTGTGGTCCAAGGCTCTCGGGTTGATCGGAAAGGCCGATGTGGTGGAGTTTCACGGGGAGACACCGTATCCCGTGGAGTACAAGCATGGGCCGCATCGGGCACACGAGCATGATGACTTGCAGCTCTGCGCACAGGCCATGTGCCTGGAAGAAATGCTGGGAAAGCCTGTGCCGCGCGGAGCGATTTATCATCACAGCTCGCGGCGGCGTCGCGAGGTGGCGTGTACGCCTGAACTGCGGGCACGGGTGGTGCAGTCTATTCAGGCGATTCGTGCCATGTTGGCGGCCAAGCACCTTCCTCCACCGGTGAACGATAAGCGATGTACCCATTGCTCCCTTCAAGAATCCTGCATGCCTGCTGCGATCGGTGAGGGTCGGCGGGCCTCTGCTGTGGTGCGCAACCTCTTTACTATCCACCCGTGAGACTGCCATGCATCAACTATTGAACACGCTCTACGTCACGACGGAAGGTGCGTACGTGCGGGTGGATCATGACACGCTGAAGATCGAGGTCGAGAAGGAGACCAAACTGCAAGTGCCGTTGCACCATATCGGCGGGGTGGTCTGTTTCGGCGATGTCATGATGAGTCCGGCAGCGATGGCTCGTTGCGCGGAGGATGGGCGCTTCGTGGTGTTGCTGGATCGGAATGGACGGTTCAAGGCACGTATTGAAGGCCCAGTGAGCGGGAACGTGTTGCTGCGTTGCGCACAGCATGAAGCGATGCGCGACTCTGAACGAACGCTGTCGATCGCGCGAAACAAGGTCGGAGGGAAGATTCAAAACTCCAGGCAAATTGTCTTGAGAGGCGCGCGCGAAGCGGACGATCCAACCGATGCCGAGGCATTGCGGAACACCGCCGATGCGCTCGCGAATGCCGTGGGAAGAATTCCTCAGTGCGATAATCTTGAAACGCTGCGTGGCATTGAAGGCGAGTCGGCACGTAGCTATTTCTCCACCTTCGATCGGATGATCAAGGAAGATCGCGAGGCCTTCAAGATGGAGGGCCGAAACAGGCGTCCGCCGACCGACCCCATCAATGCGTTGATGTCGTTTCTGTATGCGCTCGTCCTCAATGATTGTGTCGCGGCAGCGGAAGGCGTCGGCCTCGATCCGCAAATGGGCTTTCTGCATGCGCTCCGTCCAGGGCGGGCTGCGTTGGCCTTGGATCTCATGGAGGAGTTGCGCAGCCTGTTGGCTGATCGGCTGGTGCTGACGGTGATCAACCGTCGTCAGGTCACTGCCAAGGATTTCACCCAGCGCTCAGGTGGCGCGGTACACATGGAAGATGCCGCTCGCAAAGAAGTCATCGTCGCCTATCAGAAGCGTAAGCAAGAGGAGATCACGCATCCGGTACTTGATCAGAAGATGCCCTTGGGCTTGGTGCCGCACGTGCAGGCTCGCTTGCTGGCGCGTGTGTTGCGTGGTGATCTGGAGGCCTATCCACCCTATCTGTATCGGTAGGAAGCAACATGAATATTCTGATCACCTACGATGTCTCAACGGAGACGGCGGCAGGTCGCAGACGGCTTCGGAAGGTGGCGTTGGCTTGTCTGGACTTTGGTCAACGGGTGCAGAAATCCGTCTTTGAATGTTCGGTCAGTGAGATGCAGTATGAGGAGGTGATGCGGCGATTGCTGGAGATTATTGAGGAAAAAGAAGACAGTCTGCGGGTGTATCGCTTGATCGAGCCGAAGGAGAAATATGTGCAGGTCTATGGGGTGAATACGGCTGTCGATTTTGAGGAGCCGTTGGTGTTGTGAGCGCGAACCAGGAGCTCTGATGAAAAGCTGGTAGGATCGCGATGAATCTAACTCCTTGGAAGAGCAAGAGATTTGGTAGGCGTGAAGGGCGAGGAACTTTCGGACCTATCGAACTATTTCAGAGTTCGCGCGAACAGCCTCGCAAATCAGCAGAAGAACACGTGGTTGCAGTAGTACAGTAGCGTCCGCTCGAAAGGGCGGGCGAGGATTGAAACCAGCCGTGGGACTGGATAGCTACATTACGCTCGATGTAGCGTCCGCTCGAAAGGGCGGGCGAGGATTGAAACCAATGATCTGCTTCGCAAAATCGGCAAAACTTTTGTAGCGTCCGCTCGAAAGGGCGGGCGAGGATTGAAACATGTTGGCCACCGTGATCGCGCAGACGACGATGAGTAGCGTCCGCTCGAAAGGGCGGGCGAGGATTGAAACGTCCCTCTTGAGACCAATACCCGCTACCGTCATAGTAGCGTCCGCTCGAAAGGGCGGGCGAGGATTGAAACGCCGCTACGAGGGGCCTTAGAACTGCCCTTACTCCGTAGCGTCCGCTCGAAAGGGCGGGCGAGGATTGAAACGATCACGGCCGGCGAGAGAAGCCGGCGGCTACCAAGTAGCGTCCGCTCGAAAGGGCGGGCGAGGATTGAAACCCTGGTGCCAGCGTCACGTCCCGATCCAACACGATGTAGCGTCCGCTCGAAAGGGCGGGCGAGGATTGAAACATGTAGAAAGACAGCCATATTCTTCCCCCCTCGTAGTAGCGTCCGCTCGAAAGGGCGGGCGAGGATTGAAACAACGACAACATGGCATTTCGAGCATGGCATGATTGTAGCGTCCGCTCGAAAGGGCGGGCGAGGATTGAAACCGAATAGTTAAACCATAGTCCTTTATGTCATAACGTAGCGTCCGCTCGAAAGGGCGGGCGAGGATTGAAACTGACCCCCCAACACAGAGAGGGGATCATAGAGAAGTAGCGTCCGCTCGAAAGGGCGGGCGAGGATTGAAACACAAGCTCAACGTAGATGGTGTATCTAAACATGGGTAGCGTCCGCTCGAAAGGGCGGGCGAGGATTGAAACGGCGGCTTCAACTCTTTCAGCACCACCGGCGACCGGTAGCGTCCGCTCGAAAGGGCGGGCGAGGATTGAAACACAACAATCACTTTGCTGACAGTGGGCATTTGTGGTAGCGTCCGCTCGAAAGGGCGGGCGAGGATTGAAACACAAACTTGGGATTGATAACAACCTGACTCCTCGGTAGCGTCCGCTCGAAAGGGCGGGCGAGGATTGAAACCTCCCAAGCGTTGCGTGAAGAAGGAAGGGGGTCGGATACGTTTGGTTGGCAACCAACGTTCGATGTAGTAAGGCCATACCCGTCCAAATCCAATTGTGTCCTCGTCGGGCCTGCGTCTGTTCTGTTAATCCCTCCGCGCATCCGCTACAATGCCGGCATTGTGAAACCGGCGGCCTTCGATACGACACCGTGACTAGGACTGGCGGGACGATGCGATGCATCGACGTATCGACCAGTCAGCTAGGAGTTTCATGAGGACGATCGACACAGTCTCGGCACATGAGCTGGCAGCGCTGGCTGATCTGCAGCAACGAGTGTGTGGGGAATTGCCCGGCGTAACCATGCGGTGGACGCTCTTCGGCTCGCGGGCGCGGATCATCCTCCTCACGGCGGCGGGCGGGTCGGATCGGGCGGTCGCTGCGCAGTTGCGAATCAACCGCCACACAGTGCGGTTGTGGCGGCAGCGGTTTGCCGAGAAGGGGCTGGCCGGACTCACCGAGACCCCAGGCCGGGGCCGCAAACCGGTGCTCACCGACCGCGTGACGGCATCGATTCTGACCGGGGCTGTTCAACCGCCGCCCCATCGCGCACGATGGAGTTGCCGATCGATGGCTGCCGCCCACCACGTCTCCAAGAGCACGGTCCAACGACTCTGGTCGAAGAACGACATCAAGCCGCACCTGACACGGACCTTCAAGATCTCCACCGATCCGCGGTTCGACGAAAAGTTCTGGGATGTGATCGGCTTGTACCTCAATCCGCCGGACAAAGCGTTGTGCGACGAAAAGAGTCAGTGCCAGGCGATCGAGCGCACCCAGCCCGGCTTGCCCCTGAGCGTGGGGCACATCAGAACCGCCACCCATGACTATATTCGGCATGGCACGGTGACGCTGTTTGCCGCGCTCAATTATCTGGAAGGCAAGATCGTGTCGATGCTCGCGCCCCAACACCGGCATCAGGAGTGGCTGAAGTTTCTCAAGCAGATCGATCGGGAGACGCCCGCCGGGGTCGAGTTGCATCTGATTGCCGACAACTACGCTACGCACAAGCAGGCAGACGTCCACAAGTGGTTGACGAAGCACCCGCGGTTTCACATGCACCTCACCCCCACATCGGCGTCGTGGATGAACCTGGTTGAACGCTTCTTTCGGGATCTCACCGTCGACGTCGTGCGGGAGGGCAGTTTCACACACGTCAAGGAACTCTCCCGCCAGATTCTGGCCTACCTGGCCGAACGCAACGCCCATCCCATGCGCTACGTCTGGAAAGCCAAGGGGAAGGACATCCTCCGTAAGATTCACCGGGCCAAGCAGGTGCTGACTGTATAGCTATTTGAGAGACGCTGCACTAGCTTGTACTGAGAAGGGGCTCGAAGGACACCATAGGTTGCTTAATTATGAAGATGACGCACTGTGACGGGCGCCAAGGCCTTAGCGCGAGCTGGTATTGGGGTTTTGATGATCGTCTGCTGGCGGCAGGCAGGTCAAACAAGAAGTGGAGGACATCATGACAACATTGACAATCGAATTACCGGAGGGCGCGTTCTCGGCGTTGCGTCGCTCCCCTCAGGAGTTCGCGAAAGAGATGCGCATCGCGGCGGCCGTCCAATGGTATGCGCAGCAGCAGATTTCCCAAGAGAAGGCGGCGGAAATCGCTGGATTGAGCCGAGTCGAATTCCTCGACGAACTGTTTCGGCGGCGTGTGCCGGCCTCTCAGGTGACGCTGCAGGAATTAGTCAAGGAAATCGAGCGTGCCGGTGAGTGACGTCTGGGTGCTCAACGCGTCGCCGGTAATTCTATTAGGGAAAATCGGTCGGCTGGATCTGCTGGAGAGTCTGGCGGCCAAGGCCGCCGTACCGGACGCGGTGTTTCTTGAAATCCAGGCTGGGATCGGCGAGCACCAGGCGGTACAGAACACGGTGGATTGGGCTGCACCTCGCCGGGTGGCTGATGTGCCGATTCCCTTGTCGATTGAACGATGGGATTTGGGGCCGGGTGAGTCACAGGTGATTGCGCATTGCCTGAGGGAAACACAACGTGCAGTCCTTGACGATGCCCAAGGCCGCCAATGCGCAGGCGCACATGGCATCGCAGTCATCGGCACAATGGGGATCGTGCTGAGCGCGAAGCGTCAGGGGATGCTCTCGGCTGCCCGCCCTGTTTTGGAAACGCTCCGCCGCTCGGGCATGTACCTGTCTGACCAGATCCTCACCGAGGCTCTCAGACTGACAGGAGAATAGGGGACATGGCCATGCTGAAACCGTGAGTGGGATGGACGGTATTATCGCATGCGGCAAGTTGCCCCTGTGGTGGCTGAAGAGCCGGATCGCATTGTGGTAGTAACCGTGTACACCGTCTATTTCCAAGAAGGAGGCAAACCGTGAAGATCGAATACGACAAGGCAGCAGACGCGATGTATATTCGCCTCCATGAAGGTGAGTTTCAGTGCCGCAACGTCCGCCTCACGGACGATATTGCCTTGGACTTTGCTGTCGGGGAACAGCTCATTGGCATTGAACTGCTGGGTGCGAGTCGCCTATTCGAAAAACCTGAATCGCCTCTGATCGAACTGAAAGACCTCATTCCGAAAGTGATCGCCGCTTGATGACGGGAATGGACAGCCGAACCATGGCGATATCGTAGGTCTTAGGATCTTATGGAACCTTGATCCAAAATCGCGATGCCGCGTCCAGACGTCCGGGAAGGGCGGTCGTTCAATGCTGATGAATGTGCCATTGCGCTCGAGCAACCGGAGAAAAGGGACTGACAGGTTTCCACGAGGGACGAATTTTCAAGCGAAACGACGTTCAAGGCTTCGTAGAACAGGAAGTACCGGGGCCGAACGTAGCGGAGCTGCTTAACGTCCGGTAGAAGATTTCATGAGGCTATCTGCCTGAGGCGGAAGGAAGCCCTGGTAACCTCGGTGGCGTTCAGCCAACTCCAAGACGGAGAACGGTTGTCCATCGACGGTTTCCGGCGTGGAAAAAATTTGCCTGAGAGGCCCGCCCGCTGCTCCGACGATGCTGCCGGCGAACACCACACCCTTTTGCTGCAACCGAGCGACGGCCTGTTCGATATCTTCCACTCGGACGGCCACATGGTGAAAGACCTTGTCACCGAATTTGTTGACCCAGCCGGGAATGATGCTGGTCTTCCCTCGTGCATCCGGATAGGCTTGGTCGACGAAGAGAGCGGGATAACCGATCTTGCGGTAGACCTTCGCGTACCAATCGTCGTACTGCAAGGTCTCGTCATAGGCATAGCCCAGCTTGACGAATGGTTCAGCTCCACGATCGATATCGAGCGTTCGAATCGTGACATGATCAATGACGGGCGAAAAGCCTACGCCGGTCTCGTCAAGCATTGCCTTCAGGACCCCTGCCGCCCGGTTACGAGCGACATAGGTTGCAACCATTTGTTCCATAAGGTCATCGAGTTCATGAGCCTGATCCATCGGTTGCACCTCGTTCAAGATCCGAACTTAATCCCTTGCGCCAGTGGTAATTCTGTTCCCCAGTTGACTGTGTTGGTCTGACGGCGCATATAGGCTTTCCAGGAGTCCGATCCCGCTTCGCGCCCTCCTCCTGTTTCCTTTTCTCCGCCGAACGCTCCTCCGATCTCGGCTCCAGAGGTTCCAATATTGATGTTGGCGATCCCGCAGTCGCTTCCGGCCGCCGACAGAAACCTCTCGCTGTGGCGCACATCGCTCGAGAACATCGCCGACGAGAGACCCTGCGGAACGTCGTTGTGCATCTGAATGGCCTCGTCGATTGTCTGGAAGGTCATGACATACAGAATAGGCGCGAAGGTCTCACGCTGCACGATCGGCCATTGCTTTTGTGCTCTGATGATCGTCGGTTCAACAAAATATCCGGGTCGATTCAACACATGGCCGCCGAAGAGAATCTCGCCGCCTTCTTTCTTGATTTCATCGAGGGCCGCACGATAGCCCTCCACGGCCACATGGTCGATGAGCGGCCCCATGAGCACGGCTTTTTCCAGCGGATTACCGATCTGTACTTGGGCATAGGCCTTCACGAGCCTGCCGACCAATTCCTCGTAACGTGATTCGTGAACGATCAAACGTCTCGTCGTTGTACATCGCTGCCCGGCGGTTCCGACGGCTCCGAAGAGGATGGCACGTACCGCCATGTTGATATCAGCGGTCGCATCGACGATCACGGCGTTGTTGCCGCTGAGTTCGAGGAGGGTTCGGCCCAATCGCTGCCCGACCAACGAAGCGACCCGTCGACCGACCGGCACCGACCCGGTAAACGAGATGAGCGGCAAACGTTCATCCTGCACCATCTGTTCGGCAAGAGCCGGTTGGTCGGCGATGAACAGCGAAAAAATACCCGAATAGCCCTGTTGCTGCATGACACGGTTACAGATCTGTTGCACCGCGACGGCGCAGAGCGGCGCCTTCGGCGAGGGTTTCCAGATGACCGTATCGCCGGCAATCGCCGCCACAAACGCATTCCAAGCCCACACGGCAACAGGAAAATTAAACGCGGTGATGACGCCGACCGGTCCTAGCGGATGCCATTGTTCACTCATCCGGTGGGCCGACCGCTCCGACTGCATCGTAACGCCGTAGAGCATCCGCGACTGGCCGACGGCGAAATCCGCCATATCGATCATCTCTTGCACTTCCCCATCGCCCTCGGCCTTGATCTTGCCGACTTCCAGCGAAACCAACGTCCCCAATTGGTCCTTCTTTTCGCGGAGGGCTTGACCGATCAGTCGGACGATCTCGCCACGCTTCGGCGCCGGCACCGTTCGCCAGGCGCGGAAGGCCTCAACCGATTCTCTCACGATTCGCTGATAGTCTTCTAAAGAACACGGATACACTCCGGCTATCTGCTCTCCGGTTGAGGGATTGATCGACGACAGGAGGGACCCATCATTACGACCGGACCACCAGCTGTTGCCGGTACTTCCGCCGGAATTCACGGCTTGGATGCCCAGGTCTCTAAGCGCACTGTGTGTCGTGCTCATCGGAAGCAAGCTCCAAAATCATTGTCCAAGAAATCTTTCAATAGTATTGATTCCTGAGTGATGAATCCATGGTACGCCGATGGATGGGTCAACACAAGATCCATGACACAGCAGGCACTGGATGCAGTCGTCACTTGAATCGCCGACCAGAGTTTGCCCTTGATGCATTGCGGATACACTTTCTTCACATAATTTTCCTCAAAGAACCCATCTTCGTTCTTTCCCGTGACCGAGGCATAGATCAAGACGACGTCTTGCAGGGTTTGTGGAACGGCATGTTCGAGCACACGCTTCAGGGTCTCTCGATCTTCGTTCAGTTTGAGGTCCTTCATCAACAGGTGGATCTTTTCGCAGTGGCCGGGATAACGGAGAGTTTTGTAGTTCATCGTTCGAACTTTTCCCGCATAACTGTCGGCCAAGGTACCCAATCCACCGGAGGTGTTGAACGCTTCGTACAACAGCCCATCCAGCTCGATCGTTTCGTATCCTTCAAGCGGTTGCAGCTGGACTTTCTCACCCTCTTCTATGCCGTAACAGACATTGCCGTATTCATTGATGAGTCCATCAGTGGACCAGGTGAGCGAATACTTGAGGGCATTACTCGGATGGACGGGCAGCGCGCCGACACGCATTTTGACCGTATCCAACGTTTCAAAGTGAGTCATCAGCTCGTGGGCGACGATACTGATGAACCCAGGCGCCAGGCCACATTGCGGCATAAACGCATGGGTGGTGCCTTTGCTCAAAACCTTGATCTGGTTTGTCACTTCGACATCCTCCGTCAAGTCGAAGTAGTGCAGATTATGAGCTAGGGCCAGTGCGGCGACGGTCGGATTACAGAAATAGGGAAGGCTCGAGAGCACGGCGTCGAATGGATGCGCTGAGAGATAGGTGCCGACGGCATCCGGATGTCGTACATCCAGCAGACATGGGGTGACCCGTTCCAAACCGAGATCTTCGACCAGATGCTTCGGCGCATCCAAGGTCATGTCGCCCAGATGAACCTCGTACCGGCCATGTTGATTGAGCAGGCAGGCAATCAGAGATCCGATCTTGCCGGCACCGAGGACGAGCACACGATTCATCATGGCGCATTATACTCTACCCCGGAATTCTGACCACTCGCTTTGAGAAATGGCGCGGCGACAGATCGAGTCGTCACTGTTGATCGAGAGCATCGACGACATACTGGGGATGGTTGGTCGGTGCCGTTGTCGTCTGGCTGTACCGGCAGGGAGGAATATCGGCCTGCAGTCTTCGTAAGAGCGTCGTCACCTTCATTGTGCTGGGCACGTCGCAGATCCAGACATGCATGCCGGATTCCAGCTCATCAAAATGACGCAGGACGCGAAACCCCGGCTGCTCCATGAAGTAGGCGGAGAGAAAACCGTTCACGGCCGTCACGATCCAGGGATGTTCCTTGATATAGCGGTAACTCAGCCGCAGTTCCGTCGTCGTGGCTGGTTCTTCAGACTCCATCGCCGCACTCTATCAATTCCGACTATGAGACCGCCACTCCCTCGATGGAAGGTCCGTGTTATCGATCTCGACCGGAAGGTGCGGCGGGTGGTGATGTGAGAGAGCCGCTGAACTGAGCGGATCGAAAGGATTCGTGCCACGACAACAATTGCCAGCTACCGTTACGACGTTCGAGAACCCCGGTTTCTCGCATCGGGAGCACGGTCCGTTTCAATGCGGCTCCATCGGCAACATAGCGGATATAATCGAGTTCCATCGCATACCAGGCCAAGTCTCCCTTGGTCCACACCGTAAGTTCATGAATCGGAATCTCGATCTTCTGAGAATTGGCGAATTCCTCTCGCATTCCCTTCTCAAGCTCCGTCCAGCCGCTGTACTTCCGTCCGGCGACCGCGTAACTGATGATATCGGCATCGTGTGCCATCAACCGTGAAAGCGTCGGCAGGTCCTTTTCGGCGTTGGCGCGCACCATCCGACGGATCGCCGACTCCGGATCATCTAAGGGCTCGGACGCGATTGCGGCGGTCGGGACAGTGATGAGCAACGTCAGGACACAGCACGCAAACAGTTTGGGGCAGATCACGGAGAACGACCTTTCATCAACAAACTCAAGTTTCCGCACTGTCGGTCATCAATCCCGGGAATGAACGAAGAATCGAATCAACGTTCCCATCGATACCCGACGAGAAACGGCATAACCGTCAACACGCCGAGCGCGCCGACAGGAATCGTTCCAACGGCTGCGTCTTGACTGGTGACGTACCCCTGGAACGACAAGCTCTGAAGGGTTTGTATGACCGTCCACTCCGAAATCAGCATGAGGCAGAGGGCCACAAGCCCGACACCGAGGCGAATGCCGGGCAGCGGAGGCAAGGTGAATCGGTCCACCACCCACCGCGCTCCGATCATGGTGGCGAGCAGCACGTTCGGAATCTCCAGCATCTCGGCAAGCTTCTCGCCGATGTGCAGGGCCACCACTTGTAGGCGAATGACCTCCAGGACAAACTCCGCTCCGACCGCGACCAAGTAATAAATGGTGCCGGCCTTCAACACCTGCACCAGGCCATGCAGTTTCTCACTCCCGGGCGTCTTATCTGGTACGGAACTCACAGGATATGTCGCATCGCTGAGAGGAGAGTCAACTTGGCGCCTCCTTATGCAGATGAGGGGATAGCCGATTATTTTTGGTAGGTCAGTCTAGCGGAAAATCACAGTCAGATCCATGGTCTGAAGAATATGGAACGGCGAGGCAGCTCCATGGCCTGACAACCCTGAGCCCCACCTTCTGGCGGCGCAGAAGGAATGATGAGTGATAATATTCCCTGCTCCCTACGAGGTGTTGGGAGGCAAGTTGATCAAAGAGGGTTCCATGAACCAGGAGGACCTTGATGCATACGTGAAGCATCAAGACCTCGTCCTGCCGGTCGTCGATCAACAAGGGCAGCAAGCGTTCAGTACAAGATGGAAGGGAGAAAGGAACCGGCAGGCTTCTGATAGAGCCCGAGGCTCATTAGCGTCATGGGTTGGACGACCCGCAGGCCCTGAGCCAGGCACCATTGGAACAATTCCATGTTCCTGGTCGGCAGCAAGAATCCTAGTCCTGTAAAGGCCGGCGCCGCACCGATCAGAGCCTTGAGGTCTTCGTTTGTCCGACCGACTGCATGACCAAAGAAACCAATCCCCGTGGCATAGCCGGTAATCCGACTACAGTGCTCGACGACCGTTGCTGTTCCATCGGCAATGGCATGCGCAATCTCGCCGTGACGATCATGTCCATGCACGTTACGGCACAATGCATCGCACAACGCGAGATCGTCCACGATCGCTTTCCGTACACGATAGCCATGCAGATCTAACCTCAGGGGCGGTCCCTGTAGGATTGAGAGAGGCTCTCGTGCCTGGAACCCGAGTTTGGAGTATAGAGAAAGCGAGCGGTTATGGTACGCGGCCTGGACCAGCCGGACTCCTACCTGACGGCGAGCGTTGGCACGGTCCAGCACGGATTCCATCAACTTGCGTCCAATACCGGAGTTTTGGGCAGTCGAACCGACGGTAATCGGTCCCACCCCTGCGATAGGATCGCCTTCCCAGAGAAAGTTGCTGCCGACGACTTGACCGTCGAGCTCAGCGACAACTGAGTACACATCGGGAAGCGTCAATATCTTTGAGAGCAGTTCCACTGCTCGATCGACGGATGGAAAATCTGGTGTGAAGCCATGCTGCTCGGCGATCGCCTTGAACGCCTCATAACCGATTTGCCCGCACGCCGCGGCATCCCGCACCGTACCTGGTCTGAACGTCGGTTCCATTGGTTTGTCCTTTAAGAATGAAGGTACCTTTCCGTGGGGAAACGAGTCAATCGGCATATCATGGGGTAAGGCTTTCCAAGAAACCGGAGGACCATTCGGCAAGATGGTAGCCGCTGTGCGGCGCTGCCTGGGCCCGCACCAGGTTGAACACGACAGACCGGCAGAGCTCCAGAGGTACAAGGGGAGCAACCGTAGATGAAACCGAGATACGACGTGCGTCGCACATCGAGAAACCGCTGTCGGTCCTTGTCATCTAAGGAGATGTCCTGGCGGGCGTTGTCGCGATGAACAGAGAGTTTTCCCGCAGCCCGCTAGGCGACCGATACAACCGGCGCCTGCCGCGGTTGGAGCACCATGCGGATGCCACCTTTCGGTCGCAAGGTCACGAAGAATTCAGGCTCGACAGTCTTTTGATCCAGTTGCAGATTATAGCGGCGACCGATCAAGGCCAGCAGGAGCGGCCCTTCAACCGATGCGAAATGAAGTCCCACGCAGGCGCGCGGTCCTGCGCCAAAGGGGAGATAGGCATAACGAGCAGCCGGTCGCTCGCCGTCCAGCCATCGCTCCGGCAGAAATTGTTCGGGGTCCGGCCAAAAGGCTGGGTGTCTATGCAGATTGTATGTACTCATCATGATGAGTGCGCCGGCATGTAGCGGTAATCCATGGACAGTGGTGCTGGTTGCCGCCTTGCGCTGGAGGACTGGTGCGGACGGATACAGCCGGAGTGATTCGTTGAATATGGCTCGAGTATAGGGGAGGTGCTGAAGATCATCGACGTTTGGCGCTTTTCCGTGGAGAACCCTATCCACCTCTTCGTGAAATCGTGCCTTCGCCTCCGGATGGGTTGCGAGGAGGTACCACGTCCAGGCGAGCGCGTTCGCAGTCGTCCCGTGTCCAGCTGCAAAGATCGTCAAGGCCTCGTCGCGCAACTCCTGATCGGTCAGTCCGACACCGGTCTCTTCATCGCGGGCTTGGAGCAGCAGATCGAGGAGATCGCCATGCTGCACCCCGCTTTGACGCCGCTCGGCCAGTAATCCATAGATCAGTCCATCCATGAACTGCATGACGGAGCGAAATTCACGGTTACGTGGAGTCGGCACCCAGCCGGGTAGTCGCAATGGATTCTGAAACGAGTCGAATGCATACTTCAGGCTCACACGCAGTGCATGATTGATCTGATCGATGTGTTGCGCCGTGCTGGTGGTGAACATAGTTTGCGAGATCACTTCGAGCGCCAACTGCCTCATTTCGGCTGCGATATCGAGCGACTCTCCTTCGTGGTCTCCCCAGTCGGCAATCCGCTGCTCGCCCACCTGGACCATCCGATCGGCCATCGCCGCCATACGAGAGCGATGGAAGATCGGTTGGATGATGCGACGATGGCGTTTCCAGATCTCCCCTGAACTAGTCACCAATCCATTGCCCAGGACCAGTGCGAGTCCGGCCGGCCGCCGAGGGTCGTACACTTTCGCGAAACGGTCGGCTTGCTGGACCAGAATTTCTTCGGCGAGATCAGGATGACTGAAGAGGTGGAGAGTTTTCGGACCGAGCCGAAAGCGCAGCGCATCGCCGTGCCGGTGCCACCACGTCGACATCGTCTCCAAGGGACGCTTCTTGAACGTACCCAGGTGGCCCAGGAGGGGCATGCCACCGGGCACGTCGACAAACGTAAAGGTAGGAACCGAGTTCGGCATGAGAAATGGACTGTATCAAACTAGGGCCTGAGCAGCAAATGGACTGAGAATAGCCCTTGCTGCGGATGAATGCGGTCGATGGAACTGTGAAAGCCAGAAATCGCAAAGGGAACCACCGGACTTTTGGACAGTGTGGTAAGTGGAGGTCTGGTTTCTTGGTCGAAACACTAGACCCAAGTCCGAGTAGACGCGCCTTCTTCCTTCGTATGCGGCCGACAGATCCCGAACTACGCAGCTCCACAGCCTGTCCGGCATAAGGAAAAAGAGTAGCGCGGCAGTGACGGTTTGCTGGAGGACGAGGCGCGGGTTGTCCATATCGGGTTTTCGGCGCAAGGCTCCTGGATGTCCTTAGGCACATTTCACGATAGGTTAATTGCGGAGGGGTGTGGTATGATCCGTCGTTGTGACAACAGAGACAGACGGTACTCTCCCAATTCCGTCGACGCCGGATGCGATCAGCTCCAGCTGGCTCACACGAGCGTTACGTCACGCAGGGGTGCTCAACCGCGCCGAAGTGGTCGCCATCGATGTCACTCCGATCGCGGCCGGCAGTGGATTGGTTGGGCAAGCAGCCCGACCTCAACCCCATCGAGCATGACTTCGCGGCCATCAAGAAACATCGAGAGTATCAGGAACATGCAACCATCGACGATATCGTGAAAGCCTATCACTGATTAAGGGCTTGGCTATAAAGATTCACGATGTAACCGCCATGGATGGTACAAGACCTGTCCCGCTTGTACTCTCGGGTGCGGCGGTCGGCTGGTTTCGCCTGTGCGGTGATGCACAGTACAAGACCCGACCCCCAGGAGTTGTCTGCCTCTATCGAAATCCGTCGCGAAGTCCTCTTTGGGAGGGCAGTCTGACCAGTCAAGTTGGTTTTTCTAAACAGCCTGCTATTGCAGGTCTTCCAAGCTGTACATCAGCTCATGAACGAGCCGATCTGTCCTTATCATGAGGTCGTAGTGGACATCCTGTGTTGTAAGGAGTGTTTCGAGGCTCTTTCCTTGACTTCGTTCCAAAGCGAGTCTAACTGGCCCTCTTGAAATAAACCTGGGATCAACACCGACATAACGGCAGTCCCATAGGCGTTACGAGCAGGCCTAGGGTGAGTGTCATCACCGAGCACATCGGATAATTCCCTCCACAGGTCGAGGTAGTAGTCTTTCCTCTGATCAAAGCTCTTGAGGATGGGGATGAAGGTTTCCGTGATGACCAGCCGAGCATCCTGGGAGAGGGGCTGAAGCCAGCCTTCGCGGAGACCCACTTCGCGATAGATCCGAGGGATCAGGACATCTTTCGGCCCAACGCCGTCGATTCCAAGGACCTGGCAGATCTCCGAGAGGATATCTTCGTCATACCTGTTCAGATAATAAATGGTCTGTCTGGGAAAACTCTCGGCTGGAAGCACCAGCGAGTCGGCATGCTGTGTAACCGAGCGAGCTTTTCCCGCATCGTACCGGTTGGAGGAAGTCCGAGATCTTGCAGCCACTCGGAGAGCTCCTTGGACATAGAAAAATTGAGATAGCAGTCAATGAGTCTTGCCCTCAGCTCCTTGTCGTCCGGAGATAAAACAGCCACCTGTCCGCTAGGCTCGCTCGCTTGATCGAGCTTTCCTGAAACGGCTTTCTCGAATCTCATCTCGTCAGACGCCTTCACCTTGGTGCCACAGAAAGGACAGAACCGAGCTTTCAGCGGGAGCGCGGCATCACAATGTGTGCAATTCATGGCGACCTCCCACGCGGGGCCGGACGGCTTTTTCCGCTACTCTGTTCGATTTATCCCAACACCCAGATTGCCGTTCCGGACAAATCCCGCAATAACCGATCGGTGATGCTGCTACTAAAGAGTCGCTTGGTGCCCGTCGTTTCATGACGTGCGACGACGATGGTGCCATAGGCCCCGGATTTTGCCTCGTCGATAATCGTGTCGGCAATATCACGCTCATGTCCGAACTTGAGCGTGACGCGATCGATTGGGAACCCGGTCTGCCCCAGTCGTTCCAGCGCTTTGAGCAGGATGGGATATTCGACAGCTCCCTCCATCCGTACCCACTCCTCCTGCTCTTTGCGTAACTGCGTACCCAGACTGTCCTCGACCTTCGGATTCTCGGAGCCGCCGTGCTCCATCAACTCACGAGGCATCGGTTTCAGCACGTGAAGCAGCGTCACGTGCACATCGTGGGTGTCGCGGAGCAACGAGCCCACGTAATGCATCGCATGAAGCGATTGATCCGAATCATCCACGGCCACGAGGATTTTCTTGGGGAACGTTCCGGTCGTGTGGGCCTGCTGTTCTGCCGAGGGCAATGCATCTGGTTTGGGTATCGTAGCCATGCTGTTCACCATTTCTCAGGGTGACGAAGGTCTCTGTTTCTCGCCGCACTTTCTCCCTTCTTTCTTGAAAGGATTCTGCGTCAGGTGCTTCGGAGGCACGACGACCGGTTGTGGTAGAAGAGGCTCGTCTCGTGGGTTGTGATCAGACTCCTGATCGGAAGACTATCGTGATGATTCTTGAAGATCGCGTGACAACCGACCGACCAGAAGCCCGCTGTCACATCGGCGGGCCACTGTGAATTGGCGGACTCAGCGGTTCCATTGTACCCCTCCTCGTGGAACGATCAGCCGACCACATCCGGCACATGGAACAGCCATCAGCCTATTCCCATCGAGGAAGGAAGTCAACGCTCGGACCTGACATGTCAACCCAATTTAGAAATGTCCTGTTTCTCCCACAGTAGAAATGTTCGGGTTTAGGTGAGAGCCGCGTTGTGCAATCCTCGGAGATGGCCTTAGCCGGTTGATCCACTTGGATCAGGTCGGTATAGAGGCGGAGCTTGAGGATGCATGGGTGTCAGCTATTCTCACGTTGAGACCATCAGCATGCCCTGTGTATGGTATAGGAATTCATGGGAGATGCTCTGATGCCACTGACCACATACAATCGCCTTTCCATTCCCTCTTTTATGTACGGCACGGCCTGGAAGAAAGAGGCTACGACCGGGCTGGTGCTGCAAGCTGTGGAAGCCGGATTCACTGCGATCGATACGGCCAATCAACTCGTCCATTACGATGAAGCGGGGGTCGGGGAGGCACTGCTACAGCTGTCGAAGCAAGGCCTCACCCGCAACAAGCTGTTTCTTCAAACGAAGTTCACACCCATCAACGGTCAAGATCATCGCCTTCCATACGACGCACGAGCGAGCATTACCACGCAGGTGCAGCAATCGTTCACCAGTTCTCTCGAACATCTTCATACGGACTATCTCGACTCCTATGTGTTGCATGGACCCTATTCACGGCGCGGCTTAGGAGCGGAGGATTGGGAGGTCTGGTCTGCGATCGAGTCTCTCTACGAGGCCGGCAAGACGAAGGTGATCGGGGTCAGCAACGTCACGGCCGATCAGCTGACCTTGCTCTGCATGAAGGCAAGACATAAGCCGATGGTGGTGCAGAATCGCTGCTATGCGGCCTTCGGATGGGACAAGGAGGTTCGGGAGATTTGCCGGACGCATCATATCATTTATCAAGGATTCTCGCTTCTGACTGCGAATCGCGACCTGTTCGTCGATCCTGCGATACGAGCCATGGCAGCGCGATATGAGATTACCCTGGCCCAGCTCATTTTCCGCTTTGCCATGCAAATCGGCATGCTGCCTCTGACCGGCACCACGAATCCTCAGCATATGAAAGAAGACCTGCAATCGGATCAATTCACCCTGCTGTCGGAGGAAGTTCGACAGATCGAAACCATCGGCCTCTAGCCCTCATTACTCATGACGACTTGTTGCAGCGGCGTATCGGCGATTGCAGTAGAAGCGTTCATGAATAATGTGGGCTAGAGCTCCAGGCTATGGATCTGGGGATTACAGGTTCAGCGAGCTCTCCTTTTTTCAGGCGCGATCGTTCGCAGGAAGCCTGAGGATTGAACAATCATAACCATCGGCGGACTGAACGTTTGTACGTTGTAAATGCCTCTGGGAATTTGGAGGCTAAGGCCCGTTCCTCGGGTAGGATTTGAAAACGGTTCATGTACCACACGAAAAGCGGGAGGATTACGAAGGCCAGTAGGTGAGAGAGATCAATCGCCCAGCCGGCAAGAATCGAGAGGAAGCCCAGGTACATCGGGTTACGGGTGAAGCGGTAGATGCCCGAGGTGACCATCGTCGTGGTTGCTTCCGGAGTGAGTGGATTGACGGTGGTTTTCATCCGGCGAAACGTCAAGACGCCAGCCAGTACGATCGCTGATCCTCCGGTGTAAAAAACAAGGGCGAACGCCGGACGCCATGGCAGTACGATGGTGAACATAGAATAGGCAGAGACGAGCCACATCAGCGCCCCGAACAAGAATACGAGCGCAAGCGGGGGCACTTTCAGTTCTAGGGTATTGAACATGTGAGTTGGGAACGAGTAGGGGCGGGCTCAACTTGGGCGTTTAATCATCCCACAGGCCACTTCCCATAGCGCCTGGTTGATACTGCCTGGTTCCACGGGTTTCCCATCGCCTTGTTCGACCAATACCGCATTTTGAGTTCCGGTGCCCATATGTTGAGAGAATTCCGAAGAGGCCAATAGCCGAACCTTGTTGCGTACGCAATCAAACTTCTTGTGCGTTTTCGTCGAGAAAAATCGGTGAGGGCTCATCATGAACGTCCCAGACGACGCATTCCCTTGCATCCACTTATAGTCTGTCAATTGCCATAGTGTCACGAGATCTCCACCTCGGCGAATCGTCTTGGGATCATAGTACACCATTTCCCGCGAAGGGGATTGGTACGCACCATCGATGGCTACCCAACTTTCCCCAGGCGGCATCTCGCCATATCCCCGTGGTTGACTGATCTGGTAACTAGGGGTTCCACAGGACGCAAGGCTGAGCAGGAGGACACAGAAAGAAAGACCGATACCGGTAATCTGGAGCATAGATCCCTCGCCGGATAACGCATTCTAGCAAAGAGTGAAAAGGAAGGTGCAAGGGCTGTTCGCTGGGCGTACTGATCTCCTAGTCGCACCCTTTAAACTGTGACTGCTGACAGCGCCGCGCCATCTCCTGGCCTTCTCGATCTGCGCAGTGGTCATTTGTGAGGTCAGAGGTCTCGACGCCTCAGAGCTGTCTTCTCCTCATAGCCAGTCAACATAGCGGCGACGGTGTACCACATACGCGCGCGAACGACGTCTTTCCGGATGCCTCGTCCTTTTTCATACATGAGGTCCAACGTTGCGCGAGTGAAACGGGTGGGGAGTAATTGTTTAAGATGTGTTCTGGGACGAGGGATCGTTGCCACGAAAAGTCTCCCGACCCGGTTGTTGTCTTCCGTCGCTGTCTGATTCCATTCACACACCTATTGACACGACCTCTCTAGTGATTCGGTGTGGCCTGGCCGGCTGTGCATGCCAGGTGTGAGGGAATCTCCAGCTGCCCTGATGGACGGAAGCCCCAGGCTGTGGCGAGGGCTTGGCAGGTCAGGTTCTGAACGGTTTTGTCGTTGTCTCCAACGCACTGTGGGTAATAGGCGTTGCCCCGCAGGACAGCTTCTTGGCGTTCCACTGAAAGGCCTCGCACATGGACATTGATGTTGAAGAGTGCGCCGCAGTTCGCCCGGATCAATGCCCCTTCCTTCAGTGCTTCCTGCTCCAGCATGAGCACAAACGCGGCATTCGCCTCTGCCGCGACCGCAAACGCTCCCTGACGATCCGATGAAGTGTGAGACCGCGGAGGGGGTATCAGGGTGTGTGAATAGTGATGAGACCGGAGCCATTCGTCAGCCACGCTGGTCAGGAGAGGATCCCCCCAGATGAGGATGCGCTGCTCCTCACTTGGCAAGAGCGTATGGGAGCCGTTGGTGATCGGAAAGTGGACGCCGGAGGGAGGTGGTGTAGACAAGCATCCTTCCAGAAGGAGTAGAACGGAGAGAAGACACGTGAGCGTGATGGCCGAGCTGAAGCAATCTCGTCGTTCCACAGAGCAGGATTATAACAAATGGGAGCGGTGTGAAAGGTAATCGAGACGGCGAGGGGAGGAACGGTGCGGAACTGTGTCAAGAAGAGATCCCCAGCCCCTTTGTGCTTCTGGTAGAAATGAGGCCGGCGGGTGTGGCGTCTGCTGCGCGTGTCGGCCAAAGTGTCTCCAGGCCCTTATCGATTTGACCAGGATTGGATCGGCACGGTGGAGATGGCATTTTGTGGCGACCCCTCGATCACTCGATCGCTATAGGCGAGATAAATGTAGGTCTGGCGTTTTTTGTCGAAAAATCGTACAACTTGTAACTTCTTAAAAATCAGGGATCGACTCTCACTGAATACCTTTTCCCCTTCCTTCGGCTCACCCACAACGCGAATAGGACCGACTTGGCGACAGGCAAGTGAGGCATCTGAGGTTTCCTCTGCCAATCCGACCATGCCTTTGAAGCCGCCTTTTTTTGATCGACTTAGGTAACAGGTGATGCCTTCAATCTTTGGGTCGTCAAACGCTTCAACCACAATTTTGTGATCCGGACCCAACCATTGGAATTCCGTGTCGACATGCCCAATTTCCTCTGCATGACTTGCCGAAACGATCGTCGCGCAACAGAGCAACATGGTCACATACATCGTTGTCTTCATCTGCCTATTCTCCCCTCATAGTGTCGCTGCGTTGACCTGGCTCCCCTGTGGAGGTTCAGTCTATTCGACCCCTTTACGGTCTATTGCTGCTATTCAGAAGGGTTTCGCCCTGTAGCCATGATCGTGGCCTGACTCTTCCTCATGTCGGCTCTTCTCTCGCATCTCCCTTTCGGCCTCCACACGGCGTTGCTCTGACACGATCATTCGGTCGAGCTCTGCCATGTGCTGCTCGGCGAACGCTTTGATCGGTTGTCGTTCGTCTGTCAGCCATCGCGTCAACGACTCCTTCTTGACCCGCCATGCTTCCGCAAGCCCGAATTCACCGGAGACCACGCCGGTGCTATTGATGTTGATCCGGACTTCGTCCATTTTGCGATCGTCATGCGGAAATCGCGACACAATCTCTTTCAAGATACCGTCGGTGGAGGTCGAACCAAGGTAATTCTGGAGAATCGCCAGAGAGAAATCTGCCTCCCTGTCGCCGCCGGCTTTGACCAACGCGGCGAGCGCGGCAGCGAACTCGGGTGTACATGTGGGAAACGCTCTGCCGAGCAGGCTCCCTCCTCGAAAGCGAAATTCTGCGCGGTCTTGCGCGAACCACGCCAGCCCCTTGCTGATGGCGAGTTCAGGGTCTTTTGAAAGCACCGATTCCAGTCCTTGGAACTCAAACGGCACGACCTCGACCTGTTCTTCGTCGCGGTCCTCAGGCTTCCTCGCAAGCAGAGTTGCCATCACGTCGTCGAGTCGCTGCTGTTCAGTCTCTCTGATCCGAACAAAAGTCAGCCCTGCGGTTTCCTCATTCACCCACTGCACATCAGCCCCATCAATCATCAACGCCCAGTCCAAGCCTGGCACAGCGATGCGCAGTTCTAGCGAGAGGCCAGGCGACATGAGGAGCGGGCTTTCCAGCCGGCACCCGCCCCCTGAGAGATCGAGGATGAGGCCCGTTCCTTCGGGCTGTGCGGAGCCTGACAACATGGCGCGAAACTGCACACCAACTCGGGGCGCTGACCGCTGATCCTCTACCTTTAGATCCATGACGGACATTCTACTTTTTCAAAACGGGCGCGTCTATGACAGGTGAGAAATAAAGGGCGGAGGGTCTGCCATCTGTCGAGGTAAGGCTGGACCCTTATTCCTGAGTCACGCACGATTCAAGATCCAACCCTAACTGTCCATGGGCTGAAGATCGTATCACAGAACGTGTGAGCGTCCTGTCGGTGATTGGATGGGGTTCGAATCCCTGTTCCGGGGGGCTCCTGCTGGTGTCGGCGGTGGCCTTCGGCTACACTGCACTGGGGCATCGCGGTCTTTTACCCTAACCAGGAGCGTACACCATGCAGAACCGTTGGCCGGTCGCCGTCTGTAGCTTCGCACTGAGCCTCTCCCCCCTCTCGGTTCAGGCCGGAGACTTTGAAGGCATTCTCCATATGACCATCAAACATGCGGGAACCGGCGCTCAGAGTTCGACGGATCGATATCTCAGCCCTCCGAGTACGATGGATTGGTATCTCAAGGGCGACAAGGCGCGAGTGGAGTCATCCCGCGGTGACGGACAAACGCATGTGATGATCTTCGATGCCCGGACCAGGACGATGCAGGTGGCGATGCCGGGGCAGAAGCGCTATATGGAAATCAGCATGGACGGTGAACGAGGCGAATATGTCACAGATGCCTTTGAAAAACAGACGGTCGAGCGCACGGGAAAGACCGACAAGATCGCCGGCTATTCCTGTGAAATCTGGCGGATCACGGACAAGGAGGAGAATCGGCTGAAGAGCGACGTCTGCGTGGCGAAAGGATTCGGCAAGGCGGCCACGTTCTGGATCGATCCGAAGGAGATGCGCCGGTCTTCACAGCCGAGTTGGGTCAAGCGGCTTGTGGAGGAGGGAGGATTCGGACTCCGGAGCATTCACTATGACGACGTGGGCAAGGAATCTTCCCGCACGGAAGTGACGAGCATCGACAAGAAGAGCCTGGACAACGCCCTGTTTGCTTTTCCTGCCGATTGGGTGAGGCAAGATATGTCGGCCATGCAGGAGCGGATGAAGGCGATGCGGGGGCAGAAGGGGCAGGGAGGCGAAGACTTCTCCAAGATGATGGAGGAAATGAAGAAGCGAAAGGCCGGTCAGGGCGGTGCGAGGGAGCCTTCCGGCGAAGGCGGAGAGGAACCGGATATGAAAGAGGTCATGAAGCAGTTCGGCGAAATGATGAAGAAAAAGCAGCAGGGCGGACAATAGAGACCCCGGTTGTCAATAGTGGACGCCATGAGTTGCAGCCTCACGCCGTTGGCTGTTGACGGGCCCACTGCTGGGCAAACGCAGCGGGCGAGCGATTCCCGAGTCGAGACTGCCGCCGCTGCCGGTGATAGAAGATCTCGATGTACTCCGAGATCTCGCGCCGAGTCTGCTCACGGGTCTCGTCGCGACGCTGATGCACCGGCTCATTTTTGAGCGTCCCCCAGAAACTCTCCATCGGGGCGTTGTCCTAGCAGTTGCCCCTCCGACTCATGGACGCGGTCATGCCACACTGGCGGACCTGATCTTGAGAGTCCTGGGCACAATACTGCGAACCACGATCGGAGTGGTGGATCAGTCCCGGGCGCGGGCGCTTCGCCCATACCGCCGCTCTCAGTGCCTGGATCACTCACTCCGTCGTCATCCGGGCCCCCATCGCATGGCCGACGACCTCGCAGGGGAACAGGTCCTTGATGCCAGCGAGATACAGCCAGCCTTCCACGGTCGGCACAGAGGTAATATCGGTGCCCCAAGCCTCATCGGTCGCCTGGCGGCGAAGGTCTGAGCCAACACGTTTGCCGCTACCGGCAGCGCATGCGTCGAATCCGTGGTGGTCGTGAACCGGCGCACCTGTGGACAGCGCAGGCCTAGTTTCTTCCGCAGCCGCTTAATGCGGCCGATCCCAGCTGGCAAGCCGTCCTCACGCAGTTCGCCGTGCAGCCGTTCCGGGCCATACGTCTGGCGGGTACGCACCTGCGCGGCCTGGATCGCCACGTCCAGCCGCGCGTTCCCCTGAGCGCGCGTCGAGGGGCGGCGGGTACGCCAGGCAGAGTACCCGCTTCGGGACCCGTCACGGACCCGGTGTCAGCGGTCATGCAATAATCCCCAGATGTGGTCAATGAATTCTCCCCACCCTCTCACCGAAGGAGGGATGTGATGGAACTTGACGATAGCAAGGAGACAACGATCATACCGTCCCAGGTAGACCACACTCGGGAGGTATGTATGGTGGATCAAGAGCGGTGGGCGGAGATTCGACGGTTGCGTCATGAAGAGCGGGGATCCATTTCAGGGATTGCGCGGCGGTTGGACCTGGATCGGAAGACCGTGCGGCGCAGTCTGCAGCAGACGACGTGGCAACCCTATCGCCGAGCGGCGATGACGGAGACGCTGCTGACCGCCCATGCCGACTTTGTGCGGACCCGTGCGTCGCAGGTTAATTATTCGGCGCGGATTCTCTATCAGGAACTGCGAGCGAGCCACGAGTACATCGGCAGTTATGAGACGGTGAAGCGAGGGGTGGCGCCGCTGCGTGAGGGTCAGCTGCAGGCGGAGCGGGCCCTCCTCCGCTTTGAGACACCGCCGGGCCAGCAGAGTCAGATTGATTGGGGCCAAGCCACCGTGCCCTTCCGCGCCGGCCCGACGGTGGTGCACGTGTTCGTGTTGACGTTGGGGTTCAGCCGACGTGGGTTCTATTACGCCTGTGCCGATGAGCGGCTGGCGCAGTTTCTCGAGGCCCATGAACGGGCTTTTGCGCATTTCGGTGGCCACACGCGAGAGCATCTGTATGACCGACCGCGAACCGTCTGTTATGCGGATGAGACGGGGCGGCGGCTCTGGAATCCCACCTTCAAAGCCTTCGCCGACTATTGGGGCTTTGAGCCGCGCGTGTGTCGGCCCTATCGGGCCCAGACCAAGGGTAAGGTCGAATCCGGCGTGAAATATCTGAAACGGAACTTTCTGCCGGGACGAACGTTTGTCGATCTGGTGGACTTTCAAACCCAACTTGACGAATGGACCGCGACAATTGCCGACCGCCGCATCCATGGCACGACGCATGAGGAGCCACTCGTCCGGTTTGCGCGAGAACGCAACCACCTGGTCCCGCTGGCGGACCAGCGCGCCTTCCAGCAGGAGGCGCGCGTCTCACGGATCGTGGCCGAGGACTATTTGGTCAGCCTGGCGACGAACCGCTACTCCGTGCCCTTCCGGCTCATTGGTCAGCGGGTTGAAGTGCAACGACGGGGGGACACGGTCCACATCTTTCACCGTGACCAAGAGATCGCGACGCACCCGGTGCTCCCGGGCCAGCACCAATTCCGAATCCAGCCCGAGCACGGCCCTGGAGCCAGTGCGCGTCTCGCCCGCCACCGTCGGTCCACGGTGAGCGATCGGTCCCCTCGCCCCGATGCCTTGCCGGAGGTCGAAGTGCGGGATCTGGCCTGGTACGAGGCGGTGTGTGAGCGCACGGCGTCGCAGGAGGGGCGGCCATGAACGCGGCGCAACTGGAACGGCTCCGTGACCAACTCACGCGCCTACGGCTCTTGAAGAGTCGGGAGCGGCTGGAGGCCCTCTTACAAGAAGCGGCCGTCAAGGAGCTGCCCTATGCCGACTTCCTCGACCAGGTGCTCGGCGAAGAAGTCGCGTCCAAGACCGCGAAGAACATTGCGATGCGGACGAGTTTGGCGCGATTTCCATTCGTCAAGAGTCTGGAGGTCTTCGACTTCAGCTACCAGCCTTCGTTGGATAAGAAGCAGATTCAGCAGGTGGCGACCTGCCACTTCATCGAGCACGGCGAGAATGTCGTGATCTTGGGGCCGCCCGGTGTGGGCAAAAGCCACCTGGCCATCGGGCTAGGGCTGCAAGCCATTGCCCAGGGCTATCGGGTGTTGTTCACGACAGCCGCCGCCATGATCGCTACGCTGACTCGGGCGCTCACGGAGAATCGGCTGGAGGACAAGCTGAAGCTCTATACCATTCCCCGGTTGCTGATCATTGATGAGATCGGCTATCTGCCCATTGACCGCACCGGGGCCAACTTGTTCTTTCAGCTCATCTCACGCCGCTATGAGAAGGGGCCGATGATTTTGACCAGTAACCAGAGTTTCGGGGCTTGGGGCGAGGTGTTTGGCGACCGGGTGCTGGCGACTGCGATCCTGGATCGGGTGCTCCACCACGCGATCACCATCAACATCCGGGGCCATTCCTACCGGCTGAAGGAGAAACTCAAAGCCGGACTTGTGCGGGTCGAAGAAGCGTCAACGACAACCTAACGGGGTGGGGAATTTTCGATGACCATAACTGGGGCAATTTGGATGACCCTTGACAACCCGGCACAACAGACGCAACGGATACTGGGGACACAGCGTGCTCATGAGCGCGTACCGGGCCGCGGCGCCTTGGCAACGTACGCGGTGGCTCTTTTGGATGTCACGCTCCATCCGCGCTGCAGCGAGATCGCGTTTGAGTCGGGACCGCTCCGCTTCCAGATCCGTCACGGGCCGTCGGCACTCCCCCAGCGTTGCGAGCTGGCCCTGTCGGGCTTGACACACCCAGCGCTCAAGAGTCTTACCCGACAGGGTGAGGCGTCTGGCTGCCTCCGGAATCGTCAACTTCTGTTCCAGGACCCGCTGCACCGCTTGCTCCCGGAACTCCTTCGTCTACTGCTGTTGTGGTACTTGTTCCATCCCCCACCTCCAGACCTCAGATCATAGGGTGAAGGCGTCCACTTTTTCGAGCCTAGCACATCCCGAGTTCCGCCAGCGCCTGCGGACACTTTCCGTGGGGTTGCCGATTGCGACGCAGTTGGACTGGAATCTCAGCGAGACCGACGACGCGGATCACGCCTCGGCTCGTACCCTGTATGCCGTTGTACTCGCCGTCCAACCGTCACCCTGGAGGCTCAGGGCTTCCCCCTAATCGTATTTCAACTGCGGACTTCAGGATAATATTCAGAACGTCCCTGTTTTCTATTCCATCGCCGAGGCTAACGTGCACTTCAGCCGCAGCGGCATGGATTGTCTGCGGGCGCCATCGTGTGTAAGTGCGCGTTATGTGGTCTATCACTTGTAAACACGCCTAATTCCCCCAGAGAGTGCACCTGGCAAGACTGAGATGTGACTCTCCTCAGGGTATGTCCGCGTGATCCAACGGAGGCCGTCGTAGCGGCGCGACTCTATGAGCCGGTTGAACTCCGCCCATGGTTCGAGGATCGTGGGGTCCTCCTGATTCCCCACCGCGGTGAATACGGTTGCAGTGAGTGCGCTGGACTTGGCACGATAGTCGGCCTCGTACTGCCAAATACGTCTGTTGTCCCAGACAAGAGGCGGCCCGATCAGGATGTACCGGTGGAACAAGGCTGGACGGGTAAAGAGGCTGACTGTACCGAAAAGCCCACCGAACGAGAGGCCAGCCACCGCGCGATCATCAGCCAAGGCCCGGTAGCGGCTCTCGATGAGCGGAAAGAGCTCTCTGTACAGGAACTCCTCGAATTTGACCGCTCCACCTGCCTGTGGCCATTCTCCCCAGAGCCTTGTCACGTCTTGCGTCGGCGTGAAGTCGCGGCTCCTCTTCTCCCACCAGTCGCGACCTGGGCCATACCCGATGCCGACGACGATGAGATCGGGAGCCTCCTTCGCCCAAGCAAGCCATTCCGCCGTATCTGCCGCCAGGCCGAAGCACTTGTCGCCATCGAGCACGTACAGCACTTGGTACTTTTTCTCGGTGGTGGCATACGATATCGGCAGTCGAACCTGGATGACGAAGGTGTCGTCAACGTACGCCGACTCAATCGTGTGTTGCACCGAGCGCTCAACGGTGACCGGCACAACGCTCTGCCCCAGCGCGTCAGTGCACGCACCCCCCGCGATTCCAACCGAGAAGAGCAGGACAGCTAGAAGTCCAATCCGCATCGTGCACCTCACAATAACGATCTGTTGCTCCGTATAACTAGGGAAGGTCTGATTTGTTCAAGGTTCCAACAAATAATTAACTCAATTCCCCGTGTTTTGAGTACCAACTGATTACAATCAGGAATTAATCAGACCTTCCCTAGGTTTAGGCCGTTCCGCACAACACTTCTCCCGTGAATCGGTCCACATGCTGTTCAACGGACTGCGAGCACCTACTGCTCCATGATAAAGAACAATGACACACCACAAATTTAGGGTCTGGTCTTGCCATTTGCATTCCCCATCTAGCCTCTCACTGTCCAACTCGAGCCGCCATGGCGAAGTGAAAGAAATAACGGTCGAGAGCAGCTGAATCGCTGCCGTCGGCGTTCCCTCCGAACATCGCATCGCAGAGCAGCTCTCGTGCGCGTGTCAGTTCTTTCCGCTGGCCTTTCCACCGCTCACCCGCGATCGTCAAATCCAATAATTCTAGAGTACGATCGAAGGCCTTCTCGCAGCGTTGCTGGTCCTTTCCCCACCAATGGGCGGCGCGTGTAACATCGCTGCCGACATTGGCCAGTTGCTCGACGAGCGAGAGAGTGTGCCATCGTCCTGCGGTTAATTGCTCGTGAATGAGTGCCATGCTAGCCTCCTGCACCAATCGATTGACGATCGCTATGACGGCGTCGCGTAACTCCTCGCGTCCGACGTATCGAGAACGGTTCTCCTCGGAGTTAGACCGATACCATGCATCTTTGCCCGTTACATTGCCCAAAGCGGAGGTATTGTAGGCTGTTCTCATTTTTAGGTCCACATCCCATTCATGATCACCTTCTCCGCTTTTCAGGTATTTAGAACCTGGCTATAATACTCACCATGGAATAGACCAAATATATCTTTTTGGTAAGATGAGGGGAAGTGGCTCGGCTATCTGCAAGAGTACCCTGATTACTGGACGCAAGGAGAGTCTTTAGAAGATCTGCAAGCCCACCTTCGCGATCTGTATCACGATCTTACCAGTGGTGAAATCCCCGGAGTGCCCAAGCTGGCAGAACTAACACTTCAGGAAGGTCTGATTTATTCTTCTCCCTGAATGTGCTACGGGTAGCACAGCACTGAACGGGCGGCGCACCCATGCACCAACAGACCTTTGCGGAAGTCACCTTCGAGCAGTATCGCAAATCCACCCGCCGCGAGCGGTTCCTCGACGAAATGAACCGCGTGGTGCCGTGGGGGGAACTGATGGCTGTGATCGAGCCGGTCTACCCCAAGGCCGAAGGCCCCGGACGTCCGCCGGTCGGGATCGAACGCATGCTGCGTCCCCATTGTTTGCAACAGTGGTTCAACCTGTCGGATCCGGCCGTGGAAGAGGCGCTGTACGACTCGCGCGCCATGCGGCAGTTTGTGGGGATTGATCTCGGCCGCGAACCCGTGCCCGATGAGACGACGATTTGCAAGTTTCGGCATCTCTTGGAAACCCACCAGTTGGGCCAGCAGCTCTTTGCACGGATCGGGGAGTATCTGACGAAGCAGGGGCTGCAGGTGAGCCGAGGAACCATCGTGGATGCGACCATCATTAGTGTGCCCAGTTCGACGAAGAATCGGACCAAGGCGCGGGATCCCGAGATGCATCAGACCAAGAAGGGCAATCAGTGGTCTGTCGGCATGAAGGCCCATATCGGTGTGGACAGCCAGACGAAACTGATTCATTCGGTCGCGGCGACCGCCGCCAATGTGCCTGACAGCCAGGTGTTCCCGGAGTGGCTGCATGGCCAGGAGACCCGGGTGTGGAGCGATGCCGCCTATAGCGGGCAACGCGACGTGATCCGGCAGCATGCGCCCAAGGCCAAGAGTTTCCTGCAGGCGAAAGCGCCTCGCCATCGGCCGCTGAGTGAGGAGGAGCGGGCTCGCAACCGCACAAAGTCGAAAGTGCGGGCGAAAGTCGAACATGCGTGCTTGGTGATCAAGCGGATCGTTGGGTGGGCCAAAGTCCGGTACCGGGGGCTAGCGAAGAACACCCACTGGCTCCAGATCAGCTGCGGCTTGGCGAATCTGTATGTGGTGCGGCGGCGCCTCCTGGCGAGAGCCTAGCGAGGGGGGCGAACGGGGTTACGAGCGGCCCGACGGCGGGCGACCCCCAAGAAAAGCACTCCCGAACGAGCAGATTCCCACCTGAGTGCTCGTATGCAATCACTCAGAAACAGAGTTCTTCATACAAACATGAATTAATCCTGAATCATGCGGGAACAACACCTGAGATTGCCGTCTGGTCCGCGTGCCGACGGGTTTGTCTGGCCGTCTGGTGGTTGCACTGAAGCCTACTTTTTAAGTAGGGTTCAGTGCGATGGCAAAGGGTCCGCGAAATGTGCAGATTACGTTCGGTTCGCCAACCCTGACGCATTACGGCGGTGTCTATCTCCTGCACCGCTTCTTCACGCGGATTGGACCGAAACACGCCTTCGCCGAGAAGCTCCGGGTCTGCCATCGCAACACGCGCTACACCGTTGGGGAGATGGTCTTGGCGGTGTTGTATCCGATGATCCTTGGCCTTGGACGGATCGAGACGACGCAACTCCTCCAACACAATGGTGTCTTCCAATATCTGACCGGCCTGCAGCGCTATCCCAATCCCACGACCGTGCGGCGCTTCTTGCTGCGGGCGGCACCGACTGCGCTGCCAAGACTGCGCCGGCTGCACGATCGGTTTCTGGCCCTGATGACGGGACGGCCACACCAGCCATCGCGGCTGATCTTCGATGTCGACTCGACCGTCCTCGTCCTCTACGGCAAGCAAGAGAAGGCGACGATCGGCTACAACCCGATCAAGCGTGGCCGGCCCTCGTATCACCCGTTGCTCTGCTTCGAGGGCCGGAGCAAGGATTTCTGGCACGGCGAATTGCGGCCCGGCGCCACCCACACGGCCAGCGGGACGCCCGATCTCCTCGCGGCCTGCTTCGCGAAGATTCCTGCCGGGGTTCGGCTGGTCATCGTCCGCGCGGACAAAGGGTTTTACGACCACACCCTGATCGAGTGGCTCGAAGAGCGACGCGCCCGCTTCGTCATCGTCGCTCGCTTGACGACGCCCATCAAACGCAAGCTGGCGCACCTGCGGTATGTAAGTCCCCGTCAGACCATCGACGTCGCCGAGTTTCGCTATCAGCCCCTCCGGTGGCCTCGGCCCTATCGCTTTGTCGTGGTGCGACGGCCTCAGCCCGACGAACCGACCGACCAATTGACGCTCTTCAAGCTCGGCCGATATCACTACCAGGTCCTGGTCACAAATCTGCCGTTGCAGCCGCTCAACCTCTGGCGCTTCTACAACGACCGCGCCGGAGTCGAATTGTTGATCAAGCAGCTCAAGGGAGATTACGCCCTGGGCAGCATTCCCACCCGCCACTTTCTGGCCAACGAGACCTACTTTCATCTATTGCTCTTCGCGTACAACCTCATCAACTGGTTCAAGCGCCTCTGCTTGCCGGCGGAACTACACACAGCCACCTTGCAAACGCTGCGGCAGCATATCCTGCTGATGCCGGGGCAACTCTCGCGCACCGACAATCGCCCGCGTCTGATTCTGCCCGCAAGCGGCTCCCGCGAAGCAGCCTGGAAGTATGCCCTGGATCACATCGAGAACCTCAAGTTGTGAAACCATCACTTTTCACGCCGGATTCAGGTTAATCAGACGTTCCCTAGCTACAGGTTTGATGGTTGGAAGATGGACGGGTTTCCTAAGAAGTGGTACTATGTCTTTATCAGGAGGGGGGGCGGTGTGAGCAGAGTTGAAGCGATTGAACAGCAGATTAAAACGCTATTGCCCGACGACCTTGCCGCGTTTCGCCGGTGGTATGCCACAGTTGATGCTGAGGGCTGGGATCGCCAGTTTGAGGCTGATGTGAAAGCAGGGAAACTCAATGCGTACGCTGACAAAGCGCTCCATGCCCATACTACCGATCGGACCAAGACTCTTTGATTCACCACGCCTCACCCGACTTTGGACTTGCTACAATGCGCTGCCTCCTTCAATCCGTGAGCAAGCTGATCGTGCCTACGAACTCCTCAAAGTGAATCTCAAACATCCGTCGTTGCATCTGAGACAAGTGGGCCGGTTCTGGTCTGCGCGAGTCGGACTCCAATATCGAGCTGTCGGGGTTGACGCAGCAGACGGAATTGTGTGGTTTTGGATTGGAGCCCCTGCTGAGTATGACAAGTTGATGCGGTAGCATCTCCGCTCCCGCCCCCTTGCATATCCTTCTTTCTCCTCCGTACAATATTCTTTTTATTCAGCTAACTCATCGTCTTTCTTGTTCGTTTTGATCAGTTTGAGGGAAGAGGTCAGGCCTGCGTGAAGATCGAGTATTCTAAGGGCGAACGGGCTTCCAAGGAGCTGATTCTCCTCAATCGCCAACAATTCGAATCCACCAGCGGCCGGAAGATGAAGGTGATGCTGATCTTCCCACCGGACTGGTACCCCTCCGAACCCTATTTGAGCCTTCCCTCTCTCACAGCCGTTCTCCGCCAGGCCGGCCATACGGTCATCCAAAAAGACATCAACTGCGAAATGTGGGACTGGTACTTCAGCGAGGACTTCCTGAGGAAGGTGTTGCGTCGGGTGCCGCAGCAGTTGGATCGGCTTCGCAAGCTGGCGAGGAAGCGGGACTTGGCCGAGTGGGAGATGGATGTGCAGCTGGCGCTCTGTGATGTCACGCGTCCCCGGATGGAAAAATTGATTCGGGATGCAGAAGAGGCGAAGGATATCGTCAGAACCGAAAAATTTTATGATATCGATAAATTAGAATGGGCGATTCAAGTCTTTCGCGAGGTCACCTCGATCATTTCACTGGTCTATGCCCCGGCGCGGATCTGCATGCCGCCGATGGAAACGAATCTGTCGTACAAGCCGTATGTCTCGGCCGAAGTGATGGATGCCGTAGAGAATGAACAGGTCAACGTATACCGGGATGTGTTCGACCATCTGGTCAGGCCAGTGATCCAAGCTGAGCAGCCGGACGTGGTTGGGATCTCGATTGTCTTACAGCAGCAGATGTTCTCGACGATGACCTTTTGTGCCCTCATCAAGCGGCATTTTCCGGACATTCACGTGACGATCGGCGGCAATACGGTGACTCGCCTGCGTGACGTGCTGCCCGAATCGCCGCTCTTTCAGTATTTTGACAGTGCCGTAGTCTATGAAGGAGAGACGGCCTTCGTGCAACTGGTCGAGGTGATCGGCGCCAAGCAGAGTTTGGCCGGCGTGCCGAATACGATCTATAAGGACGAGACGGGAATTCATGTTTCTCCACTGAGTTATGCGGAGGATATGGCTTCGCTGCCGCCACCGGACTTCGACGGCTTGCCGCTCGAGAAGTATTTTGTGCCAACAAGGATTCTCCCCTATCTGGCGACGCGGGGCTGTTACTGGGGACGCTGCGAGTTCTGTGACCATGGTGAGGGCTATACAGCGGGTTATCGGTCGAAGAAGATCCAGGACATTCTCGCCGACATCACCTATCTGCGCGACAAGTATGGCGCCAAACATTTTCACTTTACCGACGAGTCCTATCCACCGGCTTTGTTCCGCAAGCTTTCGCGAGGATTGATTGAAAGTAAGATGGATATCTTCTGGACGACGCATATGCGGTTCGAGAAGAGTCTGTTGGAAGATGCCGTTTGGCAGGATGCCAAGGGGTCAGGCTGCCGCTATCTCCACTTCGGCTACGAATCCGGAGTTGAGCGAGTGCTGCAGCTGATGGATAAGGCAACGACGACTGAAGTGATGACGAGGCACCTCAAGCTCACGGCGGAGGCGGGCATCTGGAACCACTGCATGGGCTTCTTTGGTTTTCCCGGTGAGACGAAAGAAGAAGCCTGGCAGTCGGTTCAGTTCCTAGAGCAAAACAAGGATCATGTCCATTCGCTGGGGTTCGGGACGTTCGACTTAGGCCGACACAATCCGGTGGCCAAACATCCGGAGAAGTGGGGCGTAACGGCGTACAAGAACCCGGAGTGGGATCTCGCGCTCGATTACTATTACACCGTGAAAAACGGTATGAGCATCGAAGAGGCCGAGCGAGTATTTGAACAGTTCGAACGGAGCCACAATCCCGGCTGGGATCTGAGGCTGTATATCCGAGAATATATCTTTCTCTATATCTCAAGATTTGGTTTAAGGAAGCTGCAAGATCTTCAGTATCAATCTGTCAAAACCGCCGGAGTGATGCCGACGTTAGCAGGAAAAATGTAGGGGACTGGCTCCGGCCTCGCCGGTGCCTGTCCCATTTCTTAAGGCTCGGACGGGAATAGTTGCCAATCGGAAGGGCGACAATCCCCAAGCAGGGACGATGAGCGCAAGTGGCTTGGTGCAAATAGATGGGCTTACGCCGATCAAGCGGGAAGATCGGAAGCAGTCGAAAGTCACGCTCATCTTTCCGCCTGAGTGGGTGCCGACAGCGCCGTACCTAGCATTACCCTCACTCACAGCCGTCTTGCGAGAGGCGGGCCATAGGGTCATCCAGCGCGATATCAACATCGGCATGTGGGATCACTTCTTCAGTCTCGAATTTCTGATCTGGGTGAAGGGTCGGCTGGCGATGCAGCTCAAGGCCTTGCACGAGAAGGAAAAAGCAGGGTTTCTCACGGAACGGGATGTGGACCAAATGGCCGTCGTGGAGCAGGCCGATGCCGTCGATGTGTTCAATCTGGCGGATCGGGCTGAAGAGGCTAAACTGATCGTGCGTGGCGAACGTTTCTATGAGGCTGAGACGCTGGAGGGGGCGCTCAATACTTTCCGTGAGACGATGTTCTATATCTCTGCCGCCTACTATCCCGCCTCACTCGTCTTTTATCCGATGGAGAGCAATTTGGGCTATCGTCCGGGAGTCTCGAAAGAAGTATTTGCCTGTTTAGAAGATGAGCAAGTGAACGTCTATCGGGATCTCTGTAATCAGTTGGTTATGCCGGACATGGCGAGAGAGCAGCCGGATGTCGTCGGGATTTCCATCGGGACGCAGATGCAGCTATTGGCAGGCCTGACTTTCGCGAAGATGATCAAGGAGGCGTTTCCAAAAATCCATGTAGTGGTGGGCGGGAACGTCATCACACGGCTTCAAGAAGACCTCATCAATCATGAGAGGTTTTTTGCAGAAGTGTTTGATTCAGCGATCCTCTATGAAGGGGAACATGCCTTGCTGTGGCTCATCGAAGCGTTGAATGAGCACCGGCCGCTTGCCTCTATTCCCAACCTCATGTATCGCGATGAGTCAGGTCTCCATCGGAATTCTGAAGTGTATACCGAGAAGACCAATGAGCTACCCTTGCCGGACTTTGAGGGCATGCCGCTGGATCGCTACTTCGTTCCGGAACTGATCATTCCCTACTTGGCGACGCGCGGCTGCTATTGGGGGCGCTGCACGTTTTGCGACCATGGTCAGGGCTACTTCGATCAGTACCGAGGGATGGCGGCTCAGCGGGTGGTTGAGCAGATCAAGGCTCTACGGGATAAGTACCAGTGCCGGCACTTTCTCTTCTCCGATGAATCCTATCCACCGGCGCTCTTCAAGAAGGTTTCGCAGCTGCTGGTGGACCAAGAGGTGAAGATCAAGTGGACGACGCTCATTCGATTTGAAGAGACTCTGCAAGATCAAGCCATCTGGAATCTCGCGGCTGAGGCCGGCTGTTGCACGCTCTATTATGGGATGGAATCGGCGAACGAGCGGGTCTTGAATCTTATGGACAAGCATGCTCGGAAAGACGTCATTGAACGCAATCTCCAAATGGCGGCGAAGGCGGGGATTTGGAACCACGTGATGGCCTTTTATGGCTTTCCCGGCGAGACGTTTGAGGAGGCCATGGAAACTCGTCAGTTTGTCCTCGATCATCAGCCGGTGATTCATTCCCTCGAACTGTTCTACTTCGTGGCGTACCGCCACACCCCAATGGTGCGGCATCCGGAAAAATTCGGCATCACGATCCATAAGCAGGAGGAGTACGATCTGCCGTTGGACTATTACTACACCTTGAACGACCCGAAGACACTGGCTTGTCTCGACGCAATGCAGCTCTGCGAGGAATTCTATAAGAACGATTTTCATCCCTGGGCCGTGCGGGTCAACTCTCGCGAACATGTCTTTCTCTATATCTCGAAGTTTGGGACGAACCGGTTACCCCAAATTTATGCTCAGCAGACGCAGCCGGTGGGGTCACCAGACGGAGTGTCAGGCTTGATTACCTGGCCGGTTGTACATTCGCAAGGCGACGAAGGAATGTCACGTGTCACCAGTCACGACACCGGCTGAGGTGGGACGCGTCACCTGTCGGGAGTGAGAGCAGATTGTTGTTAGGGATTATCGTTCGGCTTCGTCGGGAATAAACACGGCAGAGATCAATGCATAGGCGGCTTCGATCGTGCGAGTCATGTCCTCAGCTTTTTGAAACTGTTGCATGTATTGCTTCGGATTGTTGGTGAGACCGGCATAGCGCGTAGGATTCCAGTTGTAGAGCTGGACGCGCTTCGCCCGTTCCAGGTCTTCGGTGGTGATGGGCAGCGTGAGGTTAAGAATGTCCAACGCATGGGCGACATCCTGCTCGGTGATGTGGTCCATGGGCGGAGTCTGCCAAATATAACGAGGCCTGTCAAATGTCGGGCGGTTGTTTTCTGACGGCACGGATTCTCAGGTGGTGTGGTCCAGACGAGTTCGGGAGTGACCATGGTTGAGCAACGGTCTCTCAAATTCTATCAGGCTGATGTCTTCACCTCTCAACCGTTCGGGGGTAACCCGGTGGCGGTTTTCCCCGAGGCGGATGGACTGACAGACGACGAGCTGCAGCAGATTGCGCGGGAGATGAATCTCTCGGAGACGGTGTTCGTTTTACCACCGACCGATCCTGCCGCAGTCGCTCGCTTGCGGATCTTTACCCCGACCCAGGAAATCCCCTTTGCTGGCCATCCAGTATTGGGTACATTTTACGTGTTGGCCCAACTGGGAAAGGTTTCTACCAGGGAACAGGTTACGCATGTCATGCAGGAATGTAACATCGGTCTATTCCCGGTCGAATTGCATGTGGAACAGAGTGGTGTGGTGCGGGTCGTCATGTCTCAACCCAAACCGGAATTTCTCGATCCTATCGAGGCGATCGACGAGGTGCATTTGGTCGGTGGAGCTCTCGGCTTGCCGAAGCACGTGATTGCCGACATGAAATGGCCCCTCCAAGTTGTGTCGACAGGCTTGCCGGTTTTGATCGTGCCGGTGCGAACGTTGACGGCCGTCCGGTCGATCAACCCTGATGCGTCGGCTATTATCAACATCTGCGAACGATTCGGGGCCAACGGGATTATGGTTTTCACGACGGTGACGGTTGAATCGTTCGCATCTGTCCACGCGAGGATGTTTGCTCCGAAAATTGGAATCTTGGAGGATCCTGCGACGGGGAGCGCCGGCGGCGCGCTTGGAGCGTACCTGGTCCAGAACGGCGCCGTTGAAGTTGGACCGAGGACGGACATTATTGTTGAACAGGGTTATGAAATCGATCGGCCATCTCGGATTCTGGTGCAAGTTGAGTCGGATGACGATGTCATCCAAGGGGTGAAAGTCGGTGGGCATTGTGTGATGGTGGTGGAAGGAACGTTGACGTTTTAGGGGAAGCGCTGAATCCTGTACGGCCCTTTCAATCTTGTCCTCACACTCAGAACTCAGCACTCAGGACTTAAAGCACTCAGGAGTTAGTATGAAGGTGGTGTTGTTTCGAGAACCATGTGTCCTGCTTTCCCTACTCGCAATTTTGTGACGAACAATCCAGGTCATGCGACCGAACGGCCTCGCACGTTCCACTCATTCATGATACTCTACGCTGGACCGAAGAAGCCGGCGTTCGAACGTCGGCAATCCACCACCACAAGATGAGTATGAAAGGGGGAGGGAATGCCTACAGTTAGTCAAATTGCGAACAAGAGTCCAAAGTCCATCGGACTGAAGATGTCGATTGCCAGTGCGGCCAGGACAATGCGCCAGGCTCGTGTGGGATCGCTGTTGGTAAAAAAAGGCAAGCAATTGGTTGGAATCGTGACGGATACCGACATCGTGCGTCGTGGGGTCGCGAGCGGCAAACCATTGGGTAAGTTGACGGTCGAGAAAATCATGACGGCGCCGATTTGCACGATTGAGGGGAGTGAGACGATCGACGACGCCCAAGACATGATGGCTGAATTGGGTGTGCGCCATCTCGGCGTCACCAAAAACGACGAAATCATCGGCGTCGTCTCAGTGCGCGATCTGCTGCGGCACTATAAGCGGTACGCTCAGTCGAAGATTTCGACAGAAGGGATCTACGAGGAACCGAAGATTACTCAGGATTGAATCAGTAGTGGGCGATGAGGACTGAGATGAAAGCCGACGATTTCGCGGCCCTCAGCCCTCAGTCCTACTTTGTGAGTTCTCTGACCAGGTGGCCCAGCTCTGGAAGGATCAACTTTTCCATCGCGAGGCGGACGGCGTTTTCGGAGCCGGGGACGGAGAAAAGCACACGACCGTCGATCACGCCGGCAGTGGCCCGGCTCAGAATGGCTGATGGCCCAATCTCCTGATAGGTGAGCAACCGAAAGATTTCGCCGAATCCATAGAGCCGCTTTTTTAACATTCCGTCCAGAGCTTCGAAGGTCGAATCGCGCCGCGAGATTCCTGTGCCACCGTTGACGATGATGACCTGCACTTCCTCATTGGCGGTGCTTTGAGCGATCCGAAACTGAATCTGCTCCGGCTCGTCCCTGACGATGTAATAGGCGGCGACAGTGTGGCCTTGCCCTTCAAGCAATTTCTGAATCAGTCGGCCGCTGCTGTCGGTTTCAGACGTACGGGTATCGCTACAAGTAATGACGACGCACCCGATTGAGCTGGGAGCATGCTCTTTGTGCTCCTGATGGCTTGGTGTGGGCATGTGCTAAGAGATACGCTATCAGTAATCAGGTTGAGCAATCAAGCTGCAGTTTCAGCTGACGGTTCGAAACAAACCGCCGGTGACAAAGGTTATTTCCACACGGAGTCTGGGTTCAGCTTCGCTGCCGGTGTTCCTTTCGCGACATGTTCATCCAGGATGGTGACGACGTCCGCCTCAGTGACCTTGGAATACCAGGTGTTGTCCGGATAGACGACGACCGTCGGGCCCTGCTCGCAGGGACCGAGACATCCCGTTGCACTCACCAATACTTCTCCGGGCGGGACGGCGCGTTGCATCAGTCCCATGTTGAAGGCCATCAGCAACTGCGCAGCACCGGCCGACCCGCAAGACGGTTTTGGGTGGCCGGGGGGACGGGAATTGGTACAGACGAGAATATGATATTTTGGTTTCGGCATAGTCTCCTCAATCAAAAAGCGACAGGGAACATGTAGCGACGGTACGTTATCGAGGTCGATACGACTCCCACTCCTGGATCACTTCCTCCGGAAACTTCCACTGTTTGAGCCCTTTCAGCACCCAGTCCAGGTAATGGTCTTTGGGCTTAAACTTCCCGATCGGGTTTGCTGCGTAGGTGGTGACGAGTTCTTTGTCTCCGCCCGCTGCCGAGACGGTGACTTGGAGGTGGCGGTAAGCTCCTTGCGGTATGTCCTGCTCAAACTGATCCATGATGTTCACGTCCTCGTCCGTGACTTCAAACACTCCGCCCCAGGTCCGTTCACCTGGTGAAGGCACGATACTGACGAGTCCGCATCGCCATTGTGACGACCATCGGCAAAATTTGACGGCATGGTCCGACAGGGTCGCGAGATAGAGAAACCTGTGTTCAGGAGCTCGCCGTTTGAGTTGTGAGGGATTGAGGAGATCACCGTACAAAAAGAACTTCATGCACCGTACTCATGTTGTGCTGACCGTCTTGAAGCTTGCTCGTACTTGTAACACACCGGCTTTTCGCCAGACAAGCGGCCCTCATCACAACCAATTCTCGACGATGCATTGACATGGCGTCCGGGCCTTCCTAAGATGCCGTGCAGTCAACAAGGGTTCTCGACTCTTGGTCTCCATAGGGCGACAACACTCCGGCATGACTGACAGCGGTACCTTCTCTCGATCGTTCGTCATCCATCTCATCCGCTACGCAATCGCTGCGGTCCTGCTGTTGGGTGGACTCTACTATGCATGGACCACGCTTCCGTCGACAACTCCGTCGAGAGACAAGCGAGAAGCTGAGGCATTGACCTTGGTGCAGGGTCATCCGGCGATTGGACAGCCGACAATCCTAATGGCCATGAATGAGCATGTCCGTATCATGAAGGATCGCGGACAGGGGGTTCGGCTCGGCGAATGGCGAGTCAAGCATGTCGAGGGAGATATCTACGAGATTCGTGTGCAGCTTCGCGATCAGGGGGCGCGCGGTCAATGGTTCGAACGGGAATTCATCTGGCATGCGCATCTCGAACTCAAAAAGGTCAATGCAGCCTCGTTACCGGCGGATGGAGTGACACCGAAAGGGACCGATAATGATCCGTGAGCCGCTCCTTCGCCGCATCCTTCATCCTATAAACGGCAGTTGAAGCAGTGGCCTACTCCGGTATAGCTTTGCTGGAAGCGGAGTAGCGGCACATTTCTTCATACGAAGGGAGTCACCCAATGGGTGAGGCACCACGCAAGGGGGTGGCAGGACAGAAGGGGGCGATTGCGCTCGATACGTTTGGAGGGCGCATCCATGTCGAGTGGGATCCAGCTGCAGCCGTGACCCCACTGGGCCAGTTGCCGTTCTTCATCGAGTTTCTCAAGGTCAGTGGCCTGTTCGAGGCGTGGGTAGCGGACTGCCCGCTCACCTACCACAGCAACCACGCGTCGAATAAACGCGCGGTGCTGGCCACCTTGCTGTTGTCGATCCTGGCCGGCCACCACCGCTACGCGCATATTACGGCGATTCGCCATGACGGGATTCACCCTGAGCTTCTGGGCGTCACGCAGCTCGTGTCGGAGGATGCCGCACGGCGGGGGCTCGCCCGGATCGACGAGTCATCGGGCGTGGCCTGGCTCGATCGGCAGCTGGCGAAGACGACACACCCGTTACTGACGACGCTGTGGATTCTGGATCTGGATACCACGGTGAAGTGCCTGTACGGCAAGCAGGAAGGGGCGGTGGTGGGCTACAACCCGAAGAAACCGGGGCGACCGTCGCACAGCGATCACAGCGCGGTGATGGCCAACACCCGGCTGGCCCTGGCAGTGGACGTGCTGCCGGGCAATGAGACGGCCCCGCTGCATAGCATGCCGGGGATCTGGGCCTGGCTGGATGCCTTGCCGAAGGAGGCGCGCCCCGCTGTGCTCCGAGGGGACGTGGCCTTTGGCAACGAATCGGTGCTCCGCGAGGCCGAGGCTCGCGACCAGCCCTATCTCACCAAGCTGCGATTGACGAAGAACGTGAAGGCCCTCATCAAGACGTGGTTCCGCTCCACCGCATGGGAAGAGGCGGGACAGGGTTGGGAAGGGGTCGAGGACAGGCTGAGGCTGTCAGGCTGGAGCCGTGCACGACGCGTGGTGGTGTTGCGCCGGGCACTCACCGGCGAGATGCTGATGACTGGAACGGACGACGATCAGGAGTGGTTCGACTTCATAGAGAGCGAGGGGCCGACCAAGCGGTACGAGTACGCCGTGCTGGTCACCTCAACCCCGTACGAGATCATTGCCCTCGCCCAGCTCTATCGCGATCGGGCCGATGCCGAACACACCTTCGACGAGCTGAAGAATCAGTGGGGCTGGGGCGGCTTCACCACGCAGGATCTGGCGCGCTGCCGGCTCATGGCACGGATGGTGGCGTTGATCTACAACTGGTGGACGTTGTTCGTGCGGCTCGCCCAGCCACACAAGCACTTCGAGGCGATCTCCAGCCGGCCGCTGTTGCTGCATGGCGTCGCCACGCAAACTCACCACGCTGGACACACGCGCCTGACCATCACCAGCCTGCACGCGAAGCGCTCGGCCATCCAAGCTGTGCTGTCGAACTTGGCGGGCTTTCTGCGGACCCTCAAAGCGACTGCGGAGCAGTGGACCGATGCCGACCGCCTGCGTGCGATGCTCACCCGTGCATTCGCCACATTCATGCGCACGACAGCGGGTCCTCCGACCCTGTTGATCTCAAAAACTGCCCCGACATGACACGTTGACTGCCGTTTTTAGGTTCATCGCAAAGTTAAGCTGGTTCTCTGAAGGCCGGGGGGATGGCGATCTGAACTTCGTTACCTTGGATCCGAACCTCGCAGCAAGCAACGTGGAAGTTCGGGTTACCGACCCGTTCTCCAGAAATGACACTGAATTTCCAGCCATGCCAGGGGCATTCGACAACCGCGTCGCACAGTTTCCCTTCTCCGAGCGGGCCGCCCGCATGGGGACAGGAGTTATCGATCGCATAAAAACGTCCTTCCACGTTGAAGACCGCAACCCAGATCCCATCGACTTCAACGGTTCGTCCTGTGCCTGGCGGAATCTCGTGCGTGAAGGCCGCTCTGACGAAATCGTTCACCATGGTCATCTCTCCATCGGTCCGCCGCGTGCGGCATCAGAAGGGCGCTTGCTTGATTTCAACGTCACCTTATGGCATAGAACTATCAGCCTGTAGCCCTGCCCCGCGGAAACAGCCCCTGGCCGCTGTAGAGGCCCGATTGGGGATGAGGTTCCTTCATGGAAATGACTCTCCTGCTCAACGCGACCTATGAACCCCTGCGGGTCGTCCATTGGCAAAAAGCGATCGCGCTTCTCTGGCAAGGAAAAGTCGAAGTCTTGGAGGTATACGACAGGGAGATCCACGGGATTTCCCTATCGATCAAGCTCCCAGCCGTGATGCGGCTGCTGAAACTGGTTAAACTGAAAGACAGTCATCGAGCCGTCAAGTTTTCCCGTATCAATATTTTTACGCGAGACGGGTACTGTTGCCAATACTGTAATCACAGGTTTCGGACGGAGGAGCTGACGTTCGATCATGTCGTGCCCATCGCCAAGGGTGGGAAAAAGACATGGGAAAATATCGTGACTGCCTGCTGGCGATGCAACAATCGGAAGAGTGGGCGTACGCCGGAAGAGGCCGGCATGAGGTTAAAAAAGCGGCCCGTGAAACCTCGATGGAGCCCCGTCATTACTATTACTATCGGCATTCGCAACACACCGGAAAGCTGGCGTGATTATCTCTATTGGAATCTGGAACTCGATGCAGATCCAGCCGAGACATAACGGGCAGTCTTGAAATAATCGTCAACAGCCGATTGGTCTGAAAGTGCTCTTTCCGGTCAGTCTTCCAAGACCGCACACGAAGTTCTTCCAGCCTTTCGAGCTTGCTGCATTATAGCGACGGACCGATCAAAAGGGAAAATGGAGTGTGGAGTCCTGAAATCTCTCTTGCATGACGGAGGTCCATTTTCGGATACTGAGCCATTCGATCGAAACGGGAGTTGCGTCATGACTGCCAATCCTGGTTTTCCCTTGGTCTTGGACGTGAGAGGCTGGCCGGTTCTGGTCATCGGTGGCGATGAGGAGGCATCGGAGAAATCTCAACGCCTGCTTGAGTCCGGCGCGAGGGTCACAGTGCTCAGCCCTACCCTGAACGAACCGCTACGCCTGCTGGCGGCTTCGGGGAAGATCATCCATCGCGGGCGACTGTTTCGAGAAACGGATCTCGAACACGCTATTCTCATTCTCAATACTATTCGAGGCGATCGTGACTTCGCTCAGATGTTGTCGGCTAAAGCCCGAGAAAGGCGGGTGCTGCTTTGGTCGGTAGACTACCCGGAGGCAAGCAGCGTCACGATGCCGGCAGTCGTGGCAGTGGGACATGTGCGAGTCGCGATCAGCACAAGCGGAGTGGCACCGGCCCTTTCCGGGTTCATGAAAGAGGATCTGGAACAAATCCTCGATGCGGAATTCATCGAGTTCGTCGAGTGGCTTGGGCATCTTCGTGAACAGGCCAAGATGAATGAGCCGGATGCCGAAAAGCGACGGGCACTGCTCCGCGATGCGTTAGACGGGTTTCGTTTCCTCGGCAAGGTACGATATCCCAAAGTCTGGTTGGAACGACGAGCCGAGACCGTGACGAACAAACAATCCGATATGGAGAAATAGATAGGAGCACCGATGGTTCTACTGGAATTCAGCATGTCGCCCTTGGGAAAGGGCGAGAGTGTCGGGAAATATGTGGCCCGTTCCCTCGATATTATTGATAGGAGCGGAGTCGCGTATCGCTTGAACCCGATGGGAACGGTCTTAGAAGGGGAATGGGAAGAAGTCTTCGCAGTGGTGCAGCAATGCTATGAGCGAATGAAAAAAGATTGCAACCGCGTTTCCTGTACGATCAAAGTCGACTACCGAAAGGGCTATTCCGGGCGTCTCCAAAGCAAGGTTGCGAGTGTCGAAAAGAAGCTCAAGCGATCAGTGAAACAATAGGGGGTGCAGTTAGCGGCGCTCTGGCGTAGACCTCCCGCGCGTCGAGCATCAACTCCTCGGACATTTCTCCCCATCTTTGGACCGGCTTCCCCCCACTGATGCGAGGGGACAACCCTTCGTATTGCAAAGGTCACCCAGTCGCCATATACTCCGCCAGCCATAGGCGCTGTTTCTGCAGGCGAACGCTGCAGGGGCTCAAGACCTGTGGCCCTGTTCCGTCCTACGACCTTCGTGATGACTGACAGCGATGAAGGTGCCATCGTCTACTTCCGCCACATAGACCTGTTGTCTTAGGGGATGACGCCATGACAAGCAGCACGATCGACATCGTCGAGGCCAAGATCGCCCCGAACATCGAACTCTTACCAAAAGATCGAACTATTCTTGAGCAGGGCGCAATGGTATTTCGCCCGTTCGGTTTGGATGAACAGGGTCAAACAATCCGCGACCTCAGCGGCGTCAGTATCAGAGCGGTGACCGTCTTTTTAGAGAAGTTGGCCACGTCGGAAGGAGGCGCGTCGGCTGGAACAGAAGCAAGCGAGGAGTTGTGCCGCCTCTTGAACGACCGCATCAAGGATCCCGTCTATCACGTGACGCCAGAATTCTTGAGGAACCCCTGGAACAGTTACTCGTACGAATTTGCCTCGTATTTGTATGAATTCTGTGAACGGATTTCGGGCGACCCTCGCTTTGCCTTCAAAGCGGGGGCAGAAAAGGTGTCTCCCATCATGCTGGCCCTGACTCGTCCCTTTTCCCTGTCACAGATCTACACGATGTTTCCCTACTTTGGGAATAAGTTTACGTCTGGAGCCGTCGAGTTCCGCGTGGCGGAAGTCACGAGCAGTACGGCTGCGGTGGGGATGCGGTTTACCGACCGAACGCTTCGACAGTTCGGGCCCTATCGCAGGCGCTGTGCTTGCCTCGTCTGTCAATCTGCCCAGGGCATCATGGTTGCCATGGCTGCTCGCATCCACGGTCTCGCTCAGGCGGAAGCGATCGAAACCTCTTGCATCGGCGATGATGATGAATGGTGCCAGTGGACGATCCGATGGCAGGAAGAGAGCCGGTATCGGAAGCGATTCTGGCGAGTGCCATCACCCCTTGAGCAGACACGACCGACTCGACTGAGCAGTGAGTCGGTCGTCGCCGGAGAGCGTGCCCAAGACGCTCGGCCATCGGCAGAGACCCGCGTCGAGCCTTCGCCCCATGTGCAGCAGAGTGTTACATGGCTTTTGTGGGGAGGGCTGTTGGGCGCTGCTCTTATGGTGGGAGTCGCGGTGCTGAATCCGGCGGTGAGTCTCGGCGAGCTGTTGTTGGTCGGATTGTGCCCGATCCTCGCTGTGGGCATCATGGTCAATCGACGGCTCCTTCGTGAGAGCGAGCGACGCGAGGCCTTGATCCAAGAACAGATTACATTCGTCGAATCCCGGCATGAGGAATTGCGCGAAGCCTATCTGGAACAAGAGCAGATGCGGGTGGAGCTGCGCCGGAAAGTGGCTCAACTCACGGCGCTTCATCGAGCGGGGCTCTCATTCGGCTCGACCTTCGAGCGAGATGCTCTCTTGCATCAGGTGTTGGAAGCCTTGACGCACGAGCTCAACTACAACAGTGCCATGGTGTCCATGTTTGATCCCTGTGAACATTCCGTCCAACATATCCGTCTGATCGGCGCGGCTCGGGAGGTTGAATCGTTTGCCCAGTCCTGCCGGATTCCAATCACCGATCCCGAGAGTCCCGAGGGGACGGTGGCCCTTCAAGGGCGCCCCCTGTTGGTCAAGGATATCGAGTCGATACGACACAGCCTTCATCCGCTCAATCAACGCTTAGCCGAATTGAGCGGGACCAAAGCCTTGGTCGTGGTTCCCATCAAGACCAAAGACCGTATCTGGGGGATGTTGACGGTCGATCGCTCGCACAATCAAAGCGTGACGGAAGACGATTTGGAACTGATGACGACGGTTGCAAGTCAAGTCTCCATGGCCTTGGATAACGCGTCAGCCTACCAGCAGATCGAAGCATGGAATGAAGGGTTGGAGGCCAAAGTAAAAGAGCGCACCGAAGCCCTTGAGCGGGCCGACCGGTTGCGTGCACAGTTCCTCTCCCATGTGTCCCATGAATTGAGAACACCGCTTACGTCCATCAAGGGATTCATACAAAATCTGCTGGATGGACTGACCGGACCGTTGAACGAAAAGCAGCAGCGTTATCTCGTGCGTATGTCGGAAAACTCGGATCGGCTGGTTCGTATGATCGAGGATCTCCTCGATCGCACCCGTATCGAGACCGGACGCTTGGAAGTGCATCCGGCCGATGTCGAGCTTGAACCCTGTCTTGCCGAGGTGATCGAGCAACTGAAGCCTCTGGCTCATGCAAAGCAACAGGCACTGGAATTCCGTGGTGCCGACACCGAAGTCATCGTTTGGGCGGATCGTGATCGTTTGATTCAGACGGTCGTCAATCTGGTGCAAAATGCCATCAAGTTCACTCCGCCGGGTGGAACCGTGTCGATCGCCTGCGAGTTGCTGAATCACCGCAGGGCAACCGTTTTGGTTCGAGACACGGGCCCCGGTATTGCTCAGGAATACCTTGACAAGATTTTTGAGCCGTTCTTCCGCATCCAACAGGGCCAACGCACGGCTCCCAAAGGGTTGGGACTTGGACTTTCAATCGTGAAAACGCTAGTGGAGTTGCAAGGAGGAGAGGTGGCGGCTCGTAATCGACCGGAGGGCGGCGCAGAACTGTCCTTCACAATTCCGATCCATGCCGTGAAGGCGCCACTGTTACTTGAGTCTCATCTCAGAGGCCAACACATCTTGGTTGTGGATGATGATGCCGACATTCAGCAACTGCTTCATGACCGGCTGAAGGCAGGAGGGTACCGGACATCCTCGGCGTTCGACGGCTGCCAAGCACTGACGATTCTCCAATCACAGGAGTTTGATGGGATGATTCTCGATATTGGAATCGGTCAGGTCGACGGCCTGGAGGTGCTACGACTGGTACGGCTGACGAATCAATACCTTCCCATCATCATGATTACGGCGTCGGGATCCCAGGAACTCGCCGTGAGGGCCATCGGGTTGGGGGCCCAAGCCTACCTGCTCAAGCCATTCGACGCGGGCCAGCTTCAGGAAACCATGGAGCGGTGGTTCCGACGTGCATGAACCGGATACGAGGCAGGCTCTGAACCATTCGAGATTGCGCTGCGGGGGGCGACGGCACTCCTCTCGAAATGGCATGCAGGTTCCTGTGCGCTGGGGGCTCGCGTTTCTGACTCTGGTCCTTGTCTCTTACAGTTCGTCCTCTGTATCGGCTCAAGTCCCCCGCGTCTACGGACAGGGATCGGCCGCGTCCGGGATGGGCAATGCCTTCGCCGCACAAGCAGACGATCCTTCAGCTCTTCATTACAACCCAGCTGGGATGGCGCAGCTTCGGGGAGTGCAAACGATGGCCGGCTTAACCTTCGTTGGAGGGACCACCGGCTTTACAAGTCAAACCGGGATCTCGGTCACGGGGGACCATAATGGCGCCTTCGCATGGCCTGGTCCAGGCCATGCCTATATTACAGCGAATCTCCAAGGCCTTGGCGTTTCCCTGCTCGATAAACTGACGGTAGGGGTCGGGGTGACCACCCCATTTGGCTCAGTGTTGAGGTGGCCCGATGACGGTCCCTTTCGGACCGTGACCACATTTACCGCATTGCCCTTGTTCGACATCAAGCCCACCTTTGCATATCAGCTGCTCCCAAACCTCTCAATCGGTGTGGGAGCGGATATCTATACCTTCGCGAGTTTCTTCGGGGAAGGGCAGGCAGAACGGCAGTTGATCTCGCCAGGCGGGTTGGCGCCCGCTGAAAGCCAACTCGAGGTTAGCGGAAAAGGCACAGCTCCTGGATTCAACGTAGGAGCATTGTATACGGCACTCCGAAATGGCGAGGGGCAACCGGTAGCGAATGTCGCCGTGGTCTACAGAAGCCAAGCGACACTCCACCTGGACGGGGCCTTGTTGGTCAACGGTGTGAAGGCCCAAGATGCGACGACGACGTTGGTATTGCCTCAGGTGATTACAGGTGGAATCGCGCTATGGCCGGTTCGGAACATAGAACGGGAGTGGAAAGCCGAATTGAACGTGGACTATGTGGGTTGGAACTCGGTCCAAAATCTGGATATCCATCTGGCAAGCGGAACCGTCATTCCGCAGCCGCAAAATTGGACGGACACCTACGCTATTTTGATCGGGACGGAGTATCGATGGCTGAAGATCGAGCGGCTGCCTGGCTGGGAAATCGCGCTACGCGGCGGCTATACCTACCAGCAAGCGCAGGTATCGGACCTCAATTTCAGTCCCGGAGTTCCATCGGCCGATCTACATGTTATGTCAACCGGCGTTGGCTTGCACTGCCGGAGAAATGGATCATTCTTGGGCCTGATCCCCTGTGGCAGTTTGGGCGTCGGTTCGGCAAAAGCAAGATTGGTCGGCCTGGACTTGTCGTACCAGACGTTCTTCTATGAGCCGCGAACGATTTCCGGAAATACCGGGTCTCGTGCCGTGGTGAATGGACTCTACGATACCACCCTGTACGCGGGCGCATTGTCGGTCCGAGTCAGTTTCTGATTGGGGTCTTCGACAGTGATTTTCGCACACATGCCCTAACACTAGGGCGTCTCCTCAATTGAGCCAGATGACGGCAGCGGCGAGATGGATGGCGCCAAGAAAGTTTCTGGCGGTTTTATCGTAGCGGGTCGCAATGGCGCGGAACTGCTTGAGTCTGGCGAAGAAGTTCTCAATCAGATGCCGTGCTTTGTAGATCTCTTGATCGTAGGCGCGTGGGACCGTTCTGTTGGCTTTCGGCGGGATCGCGATGATCTTGCCGGCTGTGCGCAGCGGCTCGATCACTCGCTCATCGGCATCAAACGCCTTGTCGGCAATAATGGTGTCTGCGGCCAGACCAGGGAGCAGCGCATCGGCTCCGTCCAGATCATGCGCCTGTCCCGGCGTGAGATATAGCTAAGCCCATAGTTATGAATAGGCCTTCACGATCTGATCGAGGGTAGCGGTTTCATGGTATTCCCTGCGTTTCTTGAGGGCAGCGAAGTCCTGTTCGATCGGGTTAAAGTCGGGAGAGTACGGCGGCAGGAACAGCAGCGTGGCGCCGGTGGCCTCGATGAGCGCCGCCGTCTCCGACGATGTGTGAAAGGCCGCGTTGTCCATGATCACGAGGTGCTGGGCATTGAGACGCGGGCACAGCCTCGTCTTGAGCCAGGTGTTGAAGACCACCGTATCGCACGTCCCCTCAAACAGCAGTGGTTCTTCGAATCGCCCATCCATACGGGCCGCAATCAGCGAGGTCCGTGGCCGGCGCTGCCCGGAGACCAGGCCGTCCACGCGGTGACCCTTCGGTGCGTACCCATACCGCCGCGCCGTCGACGACGCAAACCCGCATTCATCGATATGGACGGGTCGTTTGCCACGGCGAAAGAACCGCTCGCGCAGGCGCAGGAATTGTTTCCGTTGCTGCGGATCGCGCTCCTGGTACCCGATCCTTTTTTTTATGGGTCAACGCCAGTTTGTGGAGTGCGTTCCAGATGCAATGCCGGGACACCTGGAAATGCCGTGCTCGCTCCGCTTGTGTCCGATCGGGATGGACTTCCACATGACGACGCAAGGCGTCCCAATCCAGTTTGTGGGGTCGTTGTGGGCCGGGACGCTTGTATGCTAGGCCGCCGGGCTTGAGCCAGCGGTAGACGCTGGCCTCGCCCACCTTGAATCGCCGAGCCGCCTCGGCCTTGCTGCCACCACTCCGGACAAAATCCACGACCCGTTGGCGCAAATCTGATGAGCATCTCATGCCCCATGATCGCAAAGTCCACCGTCAATGTCCATCAGTAATTGAGGGCTTGGCTATAAACGCTCGTCGGGTTGCCCAACGCATCGCAGGTGGCGTGGATTTTGGTGGTCAGTCCGCCCTTGCTACGCCCGATGGCTTCCCGGTCGCGGACGTCTTGGGTTGCTTGCCCACCTTTTCCCGCGCCCCTGCCGCATGCTGATGCGCGCGCACGATGGTGGAGTCGATCATGGCGTATTCGTTGTCGGCATCGGCAGCCAGCTGTGTCAACACCGCTGTGGTCAAGCAGTATGTCATCCAGGTTTACATTGAAGTCAGCGACGTGAGCACTGACAAGCTGCGTACCCGCAGGTTTTGGAGCGTTTGGCGCCTTGAAGAAGATTTGCCGAGTATCCTGCTGACCACCATGGCCATTCACATTTAGTTTAAAGAGTGGGCCACCATCAACGGTTATGAGGCTGTTAAATGGCCCGGCGGCGCTCGTGCTGACCAGTGCATCATTGTTCCCTGTGATGTGTAAGAATATGCCTGTCATGTTGATGTGGCCGTTGTTACGAATCCGGACTCGAAACGAGTGGACCTCATTTACGTTGACCGCTCCTGCCGTGGCAGGTGGCACGGCAGCGACGTCTACAATGGACAAATCTACAGCTGTCCTACCGAATACGATTTCCGCCCTAACGGGGATGCTGCACGAAGAACGGCCAGACCCGATCGGGAAGATTGAAATTCAAAGGCGGATTGTTCGTGCCATTGGGATACTCGTGGACGACATCGTCAAGAAAAGTGAAGACCACCTCGTTCCCATCGATGTTGCCGGCTTGTGGAGTCTGCGCGCGTAGCTCTGTCCAGTGGACGTTGGTCACGGTGGTGACGGGCGTGGCTTCGAGATTGAAGGAATCAAGAGTGACCAAAATTCGGCTCTTTATTTGCGGAATCCTGTCGAGAGCCGAGGGATTCAATGGTAGCTCGGTTATCGGAGTCCTTCCCAAAGCGACCAAATAAGCGTTGATTCCCGCCAGTGCGTTATCGTCCCGCGTACCAAGAGAAAAATACGCGGAAAGATTACGATGCCCGACCAGCGTTTCATGCACCTCACCCAAACCTGACGTATGGCAGGCGACCGCCGCGATAAGATGCGACAGCTCAACACCGAGACGCGCACACATCGCACCACCGCTCGAGAAGCCTGCTACATACATGCGCCTGGGATCGGTCGCGAGCTGTTGGAGGACGTCATCCCCGATTTGACGAATAAACTTCACATCATCCGCCGGCCAAGACGACGTCGCGGGATAGCCCGCCGGCCGCCTATTTGGATCATAATCAACCGGAAGCCCATAATTGTTCCAGCGGGTGGAGAAGCGCTGGTGTTCCAGGACAAAATGTTCCACCGCCGTTGGAAAAATTGCGGCAAAGCCTTCCTGGGTCGCCTTTTCACGCCAACCTGACATATTCAGGAACTGTTCGCCCGTGCCGCTCCCGCCGTGGAGCATGAAGACCGCTGGGCGGTTCGCGGGCACGCCGGCGAGCGGCACCCACACCACGTATCGGCGGGTATAGCCGTCTACCTCCATCAACCTACAGTTCACGCCCGGCACATAGGCAATACCGGCGACACCGACGCTATCGCAGTGAATGCCAAACGGCGCAACGGAGTGATTCGCATGAGCCCACGACATGTGCCCGAACAGCGCAGCTATCATCAGCACAATGCCCACGAAATACCGGAAGAGATGAGTGCTCACTTCCATCGACGATCGTTCGAGAACCAGTGGTCGAGTCTCGTTAGCACGAAATATCAAGCCACCGACAGTATGGTTGTGTTTGAACGACAATCGTTGCCTTTTCATAACATGCTCCTTTGATTATTCGGGACAACGGTTATTCTAAGGGTCAGTATTTTGTGTGTGCTCGCCATTTCCGCGTTACTCCACTCTTATAGGATTGCACAGGCTAGCCGCGTACCCCGGTACATTTAAACCATCGATCTTTGGAAGAATTTACCGCTGTTCATCTACCTGCATCGGACAGGATTGCTGTTTCTCGACCTGAGCGACATACATGCGACTGTGTCAGCAAGTCACGTGCCGGAACGACTACGTAGAAGTCTTTCCTACTCTTATTCAAAAGATACGAATGGGTGTATCTGTCCGGAAGAGAAATCAGGGATGGGGAAACGTATCTAAATAGATAGGACCAGTATCGAAAGAGATACGAGGTCAGGCGCGGGCCACTTCTTACGAGGAGAGGGATGGAACAGCCGCCACCGTCGGATCGGGTCAGAAACCTGATTCTCTTAGAGGGACAGGCACTCTCGAACGGGTACGACCTCTTTTGCAGAAGCGAGTCAGCGCGGAGTAGAGCCGAGTACAAGTGACTTATGCTTATCTCAAACCCTGCACTGGAAGTGGCGTTTCGTGCTGGATGGCTGAGGCCGACTCAAGCTATTCCAGGCATGGATTTGAACCTGGCAATTTCGGATGCCAACGTCCATGTCCTATAGCTAGGAGTAGGCTCTATCTGCAAGAAGCCAGGGAGGATTGATTAGGTTTCGTCTCATGGGTGTATCTGTTGTGATACCGTCAGTTATCCTTTCCGATACACTCTTCTCGCCTGAATTCTTTCTAGAATAACTACGCACATTCGTATCGTCTGAATAAAGCTAGGATCACGGCTAAGTAATTGTTCTGGCATATGCCTTGCCGTCTCGCTGACGTGTATGGCGTTCGGATCACGAAGCAGCAATTGCGTTCGGTATGACAGAACAGAAATTCGGATTGCGAGCACCTTAATAAGGAGAGAACCGGTTCGTCCAGTCACCCTCATTTGGACAGGGATATTCTCTGTCACAAACGAAAGGAGATTCATGATGCACACAGACAAATCGAGATCGCGGTCGGCGGTCTATTCAGGTGGCGCTCTGAATGCGAGTAATGGTGATGGGTGTCAGGATTTGAGAAAAAATAGCAATGGCTCAATATCTCCTCAATTATCACGTCGCATCTCCAACGTAAGCACAAGGATCGTGACAGCGTCGCAGGCTCTGGTGAAGCTGACCCTGGCGGCCTTGGTCTCGTGTGCTGCCTTGGTCTCCTCACCGACCTTCGGGCAGTCCACGGCCCCGGCGGCCGACCCCGCATGGCGGCAATCGGTCGAACAAGTGATCGAGTCGTACATTCGATCACATCCCGAAATGATTCAGCAGACGCTTCAGGCGTTGGACGCAAAACGTCAAGAAAAAGAAGAAGCGAGTGTGAAACAGGTGATCGTCGCGCATCAGAGCGAATTGCTGCACGATCCGGCATCGCCGGTAAGCGGCGATCCGGCCGGTGACGTCACAGTGATCGAGTTCTTCGATTATCGCTGCGGATTCTGCAAACGAGCCGCCGGGTCCGTCACGCAATTGCAGAAAGACGACGCGCGAGTGCGCATTGTCTATAAGGATTTCCCTATCTTAGGAGATGCCTCCGTACAAGTGGCGAAAGCGGCGTTAGCGTCACGGGCGCAAGGCCGTCATCAAGCGTTTCATGAAGCCCTCCTCGCGGCGAAAGGCGATCTGTCGAAAGAGCATGTGCTTCAGATCGCGAGGGACGTGGGCTTGGATGCTAAGAAATTGGAGGTGGACATGGAGCAACCTCAATGGCTCACGATCATTGAACGTAACCGTGAACTGGCCAATGATTTGCGCGTCACGGGCACCCCGGCGTTCGTCGTGGGTAACGAGTTGGTTCCCGGCGCCATAGACCTGGCGGCCCTCAAGGCTCTCGTCGCACGAGCCCGCACGCGAGCATCGCACTGAGCGTGAACGGCTAGTGACCGTGGTGTAATGAGCGCCGGCTGCCATGGCAATCTAGCAAACGAGCAACTCAATTGAATAACTCTAAGCTTGAGCAAAGGAGGACGATATGTTTATCCGCAGACTCTTCATCATTGTTCTTGGTGCTTTCTCCCTTGGTTTTTTTGCAGCGCCGGCCTTAGCCTATTCCATCAAGAAATGCGATGCGAGTGCCGAGCACGATGTCATAGGGGCTGCCGACTATATCGACCGGCGGCTTCAACGAATCGCAGACGAATTCACGCATCTTAGCAACGACAACCGCGACGAGTTTGTCCGGAAATGGCCGCGCATCAATATCGTCTGCCAGGATGAAGGGCCGAAAGGGAAGTCGCGCGAATGCTTGAACGCGCAAACCCTCAACGGTCTGGCCCATGATGGGGTGGGGAATCGGGTTAACATTTGCTACTACAATCACGTCGATCGTGGGGAGAAACTCTGCGACCTGATCGGTAGTATCGTCCATGAGGCTGGCCATGCGAACGGGTTCCCAATACTTGAGAACCACAACAATCCGACGCCCTTTGTCTTTGGCAACGATCCCGTCTACGTGATGCAAAAGCAGGCACAGGCGTTCTGCGAGGCAGATAAGACCTTCACGAATACGCTGCTCGTCGGACGCAGCGATCTCGCACTTGGTGCCGCGTGTCAAGTCGACGACCAATGCCGCACCGGACGCTGCCTCGGCGGCACCTGCCAATGCGACCAAGACGGCGACTGCCCAACAGGTCAAAGCTGCTTCAAACCGGCGGTTGGAAAGAATTTCTGCTCAAGGACCGACTTGGCGATCGGCGCTGCGTGCACGCGGGAGTCTGAGTGCCGCTCGGATCATTGCGAGAGCGGCCGGTGCGTCTGCCGCCGTGACGGCGATTGTCCAACGGGCCAAGTCTGCCGCACGCCGATCACGGGGCCAAATCGCTGCGAGGCTGGCACTGACGGTACCCTGGCACTTGGCGCTGCCTGCCAGAAAGACAATCAGTGCAAGTCCGGCCAATGCGAAGGAGACCGGTGCGTCTGCCGCAGCGACAGCGACTGCTCCACCGGGCAGAGTTGCTTTACTCCGATAACTGGACAAAACTTTTGCCAGAGCACGACCTTGGGGCTCGGGGCTGCCTGCAACCGCGACAGCCAGTGTCGCACCGATAAGTGTCAGGGCGGCGCATGCCGCTGCAATAAGGACAGCGATTGTTCGGGTGACCAAAAATGTAAGAAGCCACTGATCGGAAACAATCACTGTGAGTAACGGAAAAGATCGGCGCCGTAAGCGAAAGGGGCCAACTCATTAACGGTGTCGATGCCTAACCAGGCGGTTGAGAGGGATGCCGCAGAAAACGCGGCACCCCTCAGCTTGGTTTGCTAGGCATACCGTCTGTCACAGAATCGTAAGGAGGGAGAAAGCATGAGCGCACAAATGATTGTCCACTTGCGGTCGATACGGCATCACGCAGGCATTACAGTACTTATGGCTTTTGCAATATTTGCAGTGAGTCCGTGTACCACCTCGGCCGAGGCTGTGCCCGTGACTGTGATTGTGAATCCGAATGGGACCTTCACACCGAATCCGGTCAACATTGTAGCAGGCCAATCGATTCAGTGGGTGGGTCTGTCCAGAACCGATTCAATTGTCTAAATCGGCGACGTAAGGCGATTCCCCATGGCTGATCCGTGTGGAATCAAGGGCAATGATTTGGACCACGCATTCGCGGCGACTGATCCCAACGAGTTCACCGGACCGAGTCGTCAAGGGGTGTCGGGGATCTTCGCGCTGGGTCCAAATGAACCGGGCTTTGTCCAAAATCGGTCAACGGAGACATGCCTCTGCGAGAAGCAGAAATTGGACGAGCTGTGCGTTCCCTTGCTGGTCGACTCACTGGACGGAAACTCGTACAAACTCTGCCCACGGGAAGGAGGAATCATACAGACACTCGATACGACCTGGACCAATCCGGACATCACTAGCGTCACCATCCGCATCAACTGGAGCGACATTCAGATCGAAAACCACGGCAGGATCGTGTTCCATTGGGATGATCTCGACAGAGAAATGAATAAGGCGGTCGCAAACGGGAAGCTCTTCACTCTCGACGTGCGGGCCGGAAAGGTCGGCACTCCACTCTGGATCTTCAACGACTATGATCCACCAGGTCCGGTCACTCCGCTCAGCTTTAAGGACTTCGGCAGCGACGGATCACCGCCGCCCCATTGCGGATTCGACCTTATCATCGGCTCGCCCACGCACGTCAACTACCGGGATCTCTACGTCGCAATGATCACTGCACTGGCAGACCACGTTGCGAGCGACTCACGTTGGTTTCAAGCATTGGCCCACGTGAAGATCTCAGGGGCCAATTTTCTTTCCTCTGAAGCGCGCCTGCCGAAGAGATGCCTTGACGAGGGCGGCGATGGCGTTCTCGACACCATCGAAGGGGATGATTGTTGGTGTAATTCGAAGATATGGGCTACCGAGGGCAACTATACGCCCAACGGACTGTACGAATACTACCGGGTCATCGGCAATACGATGTACAACGCCTTCTTTCAGAGGAAGTCGATGGGTTACCAATTAATTCAAGACGGGTTTCCACGGGTCGAGAGCCCCACCAACTTCCAAGGAGATTCTCTGCGGGATCAGCGGGGCAATAATCTGCTCAAATCGCCCGGAGTGACCTTGGATGATCTCGGCCCCTTCATACAGACCAAGACGATTCTCCAGGAGGGACGAGAAGGGCGTTTCATTGACCCCTTCCTGAAGCTAAACGATCTCGCGGCTGGAAAGCTTTTCGTGCCCCAACACAGCGGTCTCCATCGTTTGCCCGAGGATGACGATCCGGTGAACGGCAACTGCACGCAGTCTGTGGCTGTCCATCCTGTAACCCAACAGGCGCTCTTCCCTATTCCAGTCGGCACCAACGGCGATGGAGCACCCGGCTGTCCCAATAGATGGGCCGTAAACGAAGGAACGCTCTTCTCACAGATCATGGGATTCCAAACTGACAACCCTGAGGGGATCACCTCATCGGCGGACGTCGAGTCGGCCCTCTGGAATCTGACCATCAACTCCAATGGAGTCTTCATCGAGCTGTATGAGCAGCGCCTGTGGGAGATCTATCATTCACGCGGTACCGGCGCAGCGGCTGCTGTGCTTGACCCCACGCCAATGGTCCTGCCGGAGGACCACCCGGCGCATTTTTCCAAAAACCTCTTCACCTGGTCAGAGGAACTCCACGGCAGGAGGAAGACGTTGGTAGATTCGACCAATCTGCACCTTGGCGACCCTTTTCCGGCATTCTATACTTACACGTTTGCAAAGGCGATCACCGCACCAGAGACCTACTATTACATCAACCCTTCCGAATGCTCGATGACCATAGAGCCGAACCGCGTGGGCCAGATCACAGTTGCTCCGTAAATTGTTCAAGACAATAGAGAAGGAAGTCATGAGCCTGTTCTGAAAATGCCACCACTCTTAGGCCGGAGGCTCAAGGATCACACGATGGCCCAAGGGCTCCAACTGCTTGACGCGCCGGCGTGTGGCGTGCTCCCGATCCCGCTGCTCAAGATACGTGGCTCCCAACTCCTGATACGGGACGTGGTCCTTTAGCAGATGATAGGTGATGACCAATGCCATTCTGATCGGGATGAAGATCGAGCGGCTGCCTGGCTGGGAAATCGCGCTACGCGGCGGCTATACCTACCAGCAAGCGCAGGTATCGGACCTCAATTTCAGTCCCGGAGTTCCATCGGCCGATCTACATGTTATGTCAACCGGCGTTGGCTTGCACTGCCGGAGAAATGGATCATTCTTGGGCCTGATTCCCTGTGGCAGTTTGGGCGTCGGTTCGGCAAAAGCAAGATTGGTCGGCCTGGACTTGTCGTACCAGACGTTCTTCTATGAGCCGCGAACGATTTCCGGAAATACCGGGTCTCGTGCCGTGGTGAATGGACTCTACGATACCACCCTGTACGCAGGCGCGTTGTCGGTCCGAGTCAGTTTCTAGTCCCTCGGTTTGCTCCAGTCCCTGCGGAGGTTGTGCGGGAGTGGATTAGGATGAGAGGTAGAGTCTGGGAATCTGCGGACTGATAGCACAGAGAACTTCGTAGGAGATCGTCCCGGTCCACTCGGCCATGTCGTGGGCTGTGATTTGCTCCTGCTCTTGTTGTCCGATCAACATGACTTCGTCACCGACGGCAACGCCCGGTATCGGGGTGACATCCACCATCATCATGTCCATGCACACCAATCCTGCGATGGGAGCTCGCCGTCCCCGGATGAGAACATAGCCTCGATTCGAGAGGTGCCGGCTCAACCCGCCTGCATAACCGATCGGGAGAACGGCAATCCGCGTGAGGCACTTTGCGGTGAAGGTGCGATTGTAACTGACGGTTTCACCAGGTTGGATGGTTCGGAGCTGAGCGATAGAGGTCTTCAGTGAGAGGACCGGTCTCAGGTCCGGAGTCTCAACCGTGTCGGGAAGGGTGTGGTAGCCGTACAACATGATGCCGGGCCGCACGAGGGAAAAGTGGGTTGACCGGAAGCGAACCGCTCCACCGCTATTGGACACATGAACGAGAGGAACCAGAAACCCGCCTTCCAGAACGACTTTCAGGGCTTTATTGAAGCGACTGAGTTGTTCTTCGGTTGCGCTAGGGTCTTTTCCATCCGCATCGGCCAGATGGGTCATGAGCCCTTCCAGTCGAAGCGAGGGAGGAAACTTTGATGAACGGATGAGTGCCATCAGCTCATTCCGTGTCAGGCCAAGTCGACCCATGCCGGTCTCGATTTTGAGGTGGATCGAGTGGGAGATCTCGCGCGAGGCCGCAGCCTGTCCCAGCGTAGTGAGCACGGCAGGGTCACTCACCACCGGAGTGAGGTGATGTGCAAAAAGATCACCGAATTGTTCTTGGAAGACCGGTCCGAGAACGACGATCGGCACAGTGATGCCGGCTTGGCGAAGTGCGACCCCTTCTTCCGTCGAGAAGACGGCAAGGCGAGTCACACCATGCCGTATCAGTGTCCGTGACGTTTCGATCGCGCCATGACCGTAGGCGTTGGCTTTGACGACCGCCATAACGTCGCACCCAGGGGACAGAATCCGACGAAATTGGGAGAGATTATGTGCCAGCGCTGTCAGATCTATGGTGGCAACGGTCGGGAAGAATGTCGGCGTACTCGGCACGCGCAGAAGGAAAAATCAGGAAGTCGGACTCAGACCTCCATGATTTCCTGTTCCTTTTTCTTGATCACGTCATCGATCTTCTGCCCATATTGCTCGATCAGCTTCTGGGTCTCTTGCTCGGCCTTGCGCAGTTCGTCTTCGGTGAGCTTGGCATCTTTTTGGAGTTTCTTTAACTCTTCATTCGCGTCTCGCCGAAAACCTCGAATCTGGACCTTCGTCTCCTCTCCATGCTTTTTGCAGATCTTGGTCAACTCCTTCCGGCGCTCTTCCGTCAGCGGCGGAAGCGGGACTCGGATCACTTTACCATCGTTTGAAGGCGTCACCCCCAACCCTGAAGTGGAGATGGCTTTCTCGATTTCTTTGATCAGTTTCGGTTCCCAAGGTTGAATGATGATGAGTCGTGCTTCGGGGGTGGAGACATTTGCGATCTGTTTGAGCGGAGTCATGGTTCCATAATAGTCGACACGGATGCCGTCGAGCAGCGCGGCGGATGCCCTCCCGGTTCGGAGACCGGACAGATCCTTTCGCAAGTGGTCGAGAGACTGATCCATGTGGGTGATGAACGCCTGCCGAACCGGGGCTGCGTTGGACATGAGACACCTCGTGATGGGATCAGTGATCGCCGAGCGTAACCAGGGTGCCGATCGGCTCGCCTAATGCCACGCGTTTAAAGTTGCCCTTGACTTTCAGGTTGAATACGATGAGCGGTAATTTATTGTCCATACAAAGGCTGATCGCCGTGGAATCCATCACCGTGAGCTTTTGGTTGAGGATGGACAGAAATGAGATCCGCTCGTACTTCTTCGCCGACGGATTGGTGACCGGATCGGCATCGTAGATGCCGTCGACTTTCGTTCCTTTCATGATCACTTGAGCACTGATCTCCATCGCCCGCAGGACGGCGGCCGTATCGGTTGAGAAATAAGGATTACCCGTGCCGGCGGCAAATAGGACCACGCGGCTCTTTTCAAGGTGGCGGATTGCCCTCCGACGGATGTATCCCTCTGCGAGCTGACGCATTTCGATGGCAGATTGAATGCGGGTCATAATTCCGATCCGCTCGAGTGCGTTCTGGAGCGCCAGCGCATTGAGCACCGTCGCCAGCATCCCCATGTAATCAGCCGAGGCCCGTTCCATACCGGATGCACTTGCTGCAATTCCACGAAAAATATTGCCTCCCCCGATGACGATCGCCACTTCAACGTCAAGGGCGACGACGGAAGCAATTTCCTCCGCGAGGTTTTCCAAAACGGATGGCTGGATGCCGTAACCCTGCTCACCGGCCAACATCTCCCCACTGACTTTCAGAAGGAGGCGTCGGTATTTGGCAGAGCTCATGCTTCGCCTAACTGATAGCGAGTGAATCGGCGGATGTTCATGTTTTCGCCGATCTTAGCGATCTTCTGAGCGAGTAGATCTTTGATGGTGACGGCCGGGTCTTTGATGAATGACTGTTCCAACAGGCAGCTTTCCTGGTAGAACTTTTCAAGCTTGCCTTCGACGATCTTCGGCCATGCAGTGGGAGGCTTGCCCATTTCCTTGGCCTGCCCTTCGTAGATCGTTTTCTCTTTCTCGGCAACATCAGCCGGAACATCTTCGCGCTTCACGAATGACGGCTTTGCGGCCGCCACCTGAAGGGCCAGATCGTTGACGAAGGCTCTGAATTCCTCATTTCGCGCGACGAAGTCGGTTTCGCAGTTGACTTCGATCAAGACCCCGATCTTGCCGCCCATATGAATGTAGGAATGAATCAGCCCTTGGTTGGTTTCGCGCCCGGCCTTCTTGGCCGCCGCCGCCGCGAGGCCTTTTTGCCGCAGATAGTCGACGGCTTTGTCGACGTCGTTCCCGTTTTCGTTGAGCGCCTTCTGACAATCCAGAATGCCGGCGCCTGTTTTTTCCCGAAGCTCTTTTACGAGCTGACTGGATCCTGCCATGATTCGTTCTGTTCCTTCGCTTGGTCGATGATGAGAATGAGCCGTTGATGGATCAATCGTGTTAATTTACGAAACCGGAACGCTTTCCACGCGCATGGGCTGGTTCTTTTCGCCGCCGGCTGGAGTTGCTTGAAACTCCGCTTCTTCCCGCTGGGCTTTCACATGCGCGCCCTCGATACAGGCATCGGCGATTTTGGAGGTAATCAGTTTGATCGAACGAATGGCGTCGTCATTTCCCGGAATCGGGTAGGCGATGTCGTCCGGGTCGCAGTTGCTGTCTGGATGGCGATCACCGGGATATCAAGTCGCTTCGCTTCCTGGACGGCAATCTTCTCGACTCTTGTATCCAACACAAAGACCGCACCAGGAAGGCTGCGCATGTTCTTAATACCGGACAGGTATTTTTGGAGCTTGGCGATATCCTTCTGCATGAGAAGGACTTCTTTCTTTTGAGACCATGCTCGCTGGGATTCAGGAGCGTCGTTTCCATCTTTTTCATCTTATCGATGCTGCGGCGAATGGTTTGAAAGTTGGTCAACATCCCCCCAGCCAACGCTGGTTGACGAAAAACATGTTGGCGCGCTTGGCTTCTTCTTCGAGGATTTCCGCCGCCTGCCGCTTCGTGCCGACGAACAAGACGGAGTCTCCGGCTGCAACAAGGTCTCGGACGAAGGCATAGGTCTGCTCCATCCTCGCGACGGTTTGCTGAAGATCGATGATATAGATGCCGCTGCGTTCACCGAATAAAAACTTCTTCATCTTGGGATTCCAGCGGTTGGTCTGGTGCCCGAAATGAACGCCGGCTTCCAACAATTCCTTGATCACCACCACTCCCATGCCTTCACCTCCCTTCAAGCTTGCAGAGCACCCACACACCGGGTGAGGGAATTGCTTCCCTTATTCTCAAGCCGCGCAGCGTATCAACGCTGATAGAGATTTTATTCAATGGGGCCGTTCTCTCTTTGTGTCGGAAACGAACCCCTGCCGAACCCAGACCGGGGACGCTACCATAGTCCCGTCGAGGTTTCAAGCTGCCCGCAGTCTTTTTGAACTAGGATCGATAGCTCGCGTTAATGCGAACATAGTCATACGAGAGGTCTGTCGTCCACATGTGGGCATGGGCGTGACCCTGCCCAAGCTGAACCGTGATCGTAAACTCCTTTTGTTTGAAGACGGACGCGATTTTCTGTTCCGCTTCCGGTCCCATTCCTACCCCTCGCCGCACCATGACAATGTCATCGAATCGCACCGTGATCTGAGCTGGGTCGATCGCAACACCCGATCGCCCGATGGCAGCCATGACTCTGCCCCAATTGGCATCCTCTCCAAACAACGCCGTCTTGACCAGATTTGATGTTGCAATGGTGTCGGCCACTCGTTTGGCCGCTGCCGTCGTGGCGGCTTCTTGCACCCGAATCGCGACGACCTTGGTGACCCCTTCTCCATCGCGGCAAATCATGAGAGCCAATTCCTGTGCTGCATCAGTCAAGAGCCGCTCGAACTCGCGAACTGCCTTGGTGCCTTGTTGAATAGGTCGGTTCTTGGCCAGGCCATTAGCGAGACAGAGAACCGTGTCGTTCGTGCTGGTATCACCGTCCACCGTAATGCAATTGAAGGATTGATCGACTGCCGATTTCAACGCCGACTGGAGGGCAGCTGGAGCAATCGCTGCATCCGTCGTCAGATAGGCAAGCATGGTGGCCATATTCGGGTGGATCATGCCCGAACCCTTGGCCATACCGCCGATGGTGATGACCCGACCGCCGATCTTCGCTCGTCTCGCGACGGTTTTAGGCCGCAAGTCCGTGGTTAAAATCGCTTGAGCTGCTTGATCGCCTCCTGGGATGCTGAGACGCGCGATCAGGGTCGGGACGGCTGCGGTGATGCGATCAATCGGCAGGACACGACCAATCACACCGGTCGAACCCACGAATACTTGGTGCACGGGAAGGGAAAGCTGTTCCGCCACGGCCCTAGCCATTGCTTTCGCCGCCACCAGCCCTTGTTCACCCGTGCAGGCATTGGCATTCCCACTGTTGACAATGATAGCTCGCCCTCGGCGAGACCGAAGATGGTGTCGATCCAGGAGTACCGGTGCGGCGACAACGCGATTCTTCGTGAAAACCCCGGCGATCGGTCCGCTTGCGTCGGACAGGCAGAGGGCCAAATCGAGCAGATCCGGTTTTTTGATCCCGCAATGGATTCCGGCGGCTTGAAACCCCAGCGGTGCAGTGATGCCGACGTGTCTTGGTTTCATAACGAGTTCTCGAGTGGTGTGACGGTTGAGTACGCGATCCTCGAGGGGATTGGTTAGGGATAACTGCCCGGTGCGGTAAGGCCGGTGTCCTCGGGAATGCCGAGCATCAAATTCATGGCTTGAATGGCCTGACCAGCGGCTCCCTTGACGAGATTGTCGACCGCCGCCACGGTGACGACCCATCCGGTGCGCGAATCCACATACACGCCGATGTCGCAATAGTTTGTGCCTTTGATGTAACGCGGATTGGGAACGATGTCCTCGTAGAGCCGGACGAAGCGTTCACCTGCGTAGAACTCTCGGTACAAGTCTCGAAGGTCAGAAAGCTGCATGGGTTGCGTCAGTTTACAATACGCCGTACTCAGGATACCGCGATTCATCGGTACAAGATGAGGTGTGAATGTCACGGTCACGGAGGCGACGTTGTCCATGAGTTCGGCAAGTTCCTGTTCGATTTCAGGAGTATGGCGATGTTGACCGATCTTGTAGGGCTCCAGGGATTCATGCGCTTCTGGAAAATGGTAGGCCAGGGCAGGACTCCGTCCCGCTCCTGACACGCCGGACTTCGCGTCAATCACAATCGTCTCCGGCCGCGCGAATCTTTTAGCGAAGAGGGGCGCCAACTGTAGGATCGCGGCAGTGGGATAACAGCCAGGCGAAGCAACCAGTCTCGACTTGGCAATCGCGGTCCGATGGAGTTCCGGCAAACCGTACACCGCGTCTTGGAGCAAATGGGGGTGGCCATGCGGAGCGTGATACCACTTCTCATAGATGCCGACGTCTTTCAGTCGATAATCTGCGCTCAGGTCGACGACGGGTTTGCCTGCCTTGAGACAGGCTGCAACGGGGTCCTGTGATTTTGTATGAGGCAGTGCGAGAAAAATGGCATCCGCCCGCTCCGTCAGGGCTTCCGGCGTCAAGGCTTCAAATTGATGGTCGACAATTCCCTTGAAACTCGGAAACACGGATGAGACCGACTGACCCGCTGATTTTTCAGACGTTACGGCGGTGATGGCAAAATAGGGATGGGCCGCAGCGAGCCGAACAAGTTCCGCGCCGGCATATCCGCTGGCTCCGGCAATGGCGATTCGAAATTTCTTACTCACGGGTGAATAGTTCTCTCCTCGCCGACAGTCGGTTCACCTGAAAAAGACACAAAAAAGGGAAGGCATGGAGCCTTCCCTTTTTCTGGATCGTCGGCCCCTGCGCCTAGCGCTTGGAGTATTGGAACCGCTTGCGCGCGCCCTTCTGTCCGTACTTTTTTCGCTCCTTCACGCGCGAGTCACGAGTGAGTAACCCCTCTTTTTTCAGGGGACTGCGGGTGGCAGGGGTTATCGCGACAAGCGCCCGCGCAATGGCATGGCGGAGAGCGCCAGCTTGTCCGGTCGGGCCGCCCCCATAGACGGTCGCGCTGATCGAGTATTTGCCCATCAGGCCGGCCATCTCGAGGGGTAGCTGGATAATTTGCCGCAGGGTGAGACGAGGGAACGCCTTCTCCAACGGCTTCTCGTTCACGATAATATCGCCCTCGGTGCCTGTGACCCAGGCCCGTGCCACTGCGCACTTTCTCCGCCCCGTTGCGTATTGTGTCACCACTGCCATGCGGCTTGTCTCCTTCTGTTTGAGGACATGTCTCTAGAGAGAAATAGGTTCAGGACGTTGAGCCTGATGCGGATGGTTGGGTCCGACATAAACGCGGAGCTTACGCGCCATCCCATTGCCGAGCGGGGTTTTCGGAAGCATGCCCTTGATCGCTCTTGTCAAGAGCTGCGTAGGGTCTTTTCGAAATACGTGTGCGGCGGAGGCGGTTTTCAACCCTCCTGGATACCCAGAATGGCGCCGGTACAGTTTGGTTTCCATCTTGTCGCCGGTCAATTGAATCTTTTCCGCATTCACGATGACCACATGGTCACCCAGATCGACATTCGGTGTGAATGTCGGGCGATGTTTTCCCCGTAAGACGCCGGCCACTCGTGCCGCCAATCGGCCCAGGGTTTTCCCCTCGGCGTTCACCAGATGCCAGGTTTCTTTCACATGAGTCGGATTCGCGAAGTACGTCGTCATCTTTCTCTCCACAGTTGCAATGCTGTCGGCATTTGACACGCGTTAGACTTCTTGGGCACCGATATTCTTTGTTTCCAGCTTGGACAACCACGCGTCCAGATTCTGACCGCTACGTCGTCGCCAAACATCCTGAGTGACATAGATCGGCGCGTGACATCGAAGGGCCAGCGCGATGGCGTCACTCGGTCGAGCGTCAATGGTGCGTATGACTCCTTTGTTTTCAAGGAAGACGGTCGCATAGTAGGTGCTGCTCTTGACGTCGGTGAGGACCACTCGTTCCATCTTGATACCGAGATGTTCGCCGAAACTCTTGATCAGATCGTGGCTCATCGGCCGTGGTGTGGTCGATGTGTCTAGGGCACGCCTGATTGCTTCACCCTCCGACGCTCCCACCCATACCATGAAATGGTCTGACGCGCCATCGGTTCGTGCCAGCACGACGATCCTGGTATCCGTCGTCGAGTCTTCTACGACTCGATTGACCGTAAGACGTATCAACGGTTCGCTCGTTTGGGGCGTCTGCGCGTCCATGCAACGATCAACAAATTCGTCAGGTGTCCAATTTCCCGAAGTCCTCTGGCTTCAGGTTTTCCAGCCACTGATCGAGTTCCTCTGAGCTCTGCTTTCGAATCACGGACTCACTCGCAAAAATCGGGGCCTCGCTCCGGAGCGCGAGAGCAATGGCGTCGCTGGGACGGGAATCGACGGTGTACTCTGAGTCTGCATAGGTCAAATGGACTTTGGCGAAATAGGTATGTTCATGCAGGTCTGTGATCACCACACTAATGACCTTGGCGTTGTACGCATCCAAGTAAGACTTCATGAAGTCGTGGGTCATGGGACGGGGGGGGGCGACATTCTCGATCGCCAGGCTGATCGAACTGGCTTCCGATTTCCCGACCCAGATCGGTAACATTTCTGATTGATCATCGTCTCGGAGTATGACGATATACGCATTGTTGTAGGGGTCAAACATGAGCCCCTTGACCTGCATCTGCGTGATCATCTTCGAACCGAATCCTCTCTCTTTCCTCATTAAAAGTGATGAGAATGGCAGAGCATGACACTCTTACCACTTTCGGATTTCCGATGTCAACGAACTCTGCGACAATCCAAGGGAAAACGTGAAGCTCAGTGGCTACAACGCTTCCGGAAGAAACGCGCGATCAGCTGGTCTGAGGACGATAGTTTTCGGCAACCTTCGACGAATCCACCTGTTCCCCTAGCTTCAAAAATGCTTTCATCTGCTTGCGAACGAGTTCACGTCCGCTCTCATCGCCGAGATTGACCTGATATTCATTGATGACCATCACCCGCATGCCTTCCCACTTTTTCCAGCAGTCGAGGCAGACCTTGCTCTTTACCTCCGACTCAAGCCTGCCGAGAAACAAGGGAGCCGTGATCGCTTCTCCCGTTTGCCCGCATGTCACACAGGAAACCTCTGCCATATCTGCGCACTCCTTTTTCGTGCCACATAAGGTTAAATCATCAAGGCTGAGATCCAACTTCTCTCGTATTGGCCGGCATTCTAACAGAGATGTTCCGATGAAGAAAAGGCCAGGATTTCCTCCAAACAGGTGGAGCCACCTCGTAATATCTGAAGCAGACGGCGGACTGCAGGTCGACAGGAGCCGCATGACCCTGTCAACTTGTGATTCCCCGCAGCACGCTACGGGGAATCACAAGTGCAAGGGTTGCGACGCCTGTCGGAGTCTTTGCCTCCTCGAAAGGGAGCAGACCTTCGCCTCAGATGCCGTTCAAGATCCGCTTCTTGGAAAAGTGATTTTTGGACAAGGGTAGTTCGAAACTCTTTTCAGGACGGCACGACCAGGAATGAATGGAGCGAGTTTGTCGGCAGGGCGTGGGTTTCAATGAGGACTCCGACGTTGGTAGCCCAACCAACCAAGTTCCTGAATTCATGCAGCCAGATCCTGTGTGTGGCGACGCCATCAGGTATAGTGTTTGTGAGAGCTTCGAGGCCAAGGGGCCCGGACTATCTGGACTATATTATATAGTGTACGGAAGGGCGATCTGTTCCCAGGAACACGGAGTTGCGATGCGCGAATCTAGAGGTGGAGCGGTCAAGGACTTTATGCATCGCAACCTGGAGATGGTTCCACAAGAGACGACGGTCGTGCTGGCGGCCGAGCGGATGGGTGCTCGGCGTATCGGCTGCGTGTTGGTGGAGTCCGGCGATCCCGAACGAGGACTGATAGGGATTGTGACGGAGACGGATTTGGTGCGGAAAGTGCTTGCGAAGGGAGTGGATCAGGCGGTCACGGCGGTGGATCGTGTGATGAGCCGCCCACCGTTGACGATCGCGGCAGAAGGCTCCATGTTGGATGCCAGCCATGTGATGGAAGGCAACCAGGTCCGTCACCTCTGCGTGGTGGAGGGAGAGGAGATCGTCGGGGTTGTTTCAGTACGGGATTTGGTGCGATCGTTTGTGGATGCGGAGAGCAATCCCGTCATCGATCTCGACGGGGTATACCGGCCGCTTGGCGTCCTGATGGCGACCCCGGCCGCTACGATCGGCACAGAAGAGTCCATTTTTGCGGCTGCTGTGCGAATGAGCGAGAAGCGCATCGGGTCATTGCTGACGATTGAGGCCGGCGAGCTCGTCGGCGTCGTGACCGAGAGCGACCTGGTCCGAAAAGGGCTCGCCTCCAACCAGGATGCAGGCAAAACCCGTGTTAGTGCCGTGATGAGCTCCCCTCTGCTGAGCATTGATGTCAATCGTACGATTCGCGATGCCAGTCAAGTCATGACCGAACGGGGTGTGCGTCACTTGGCCGTCAGTGAGAACGACAAGATTGTCGGAGTGCTTTCCATACGGGACTTAGTGAAAATGGTGTCGGTCCGGGACCGCCCTGGGTTTTTCGGCTATGCGTAGGTCGAGAGCGAGGAAGGAAGAACGTGACATCCTACGTTTGTGCAGAGGTTAGGTCTATGCTGAGGCAATGCGGTAGGGACGCACGGGGGTGAGTGTGGCTCGACACTGTTCGGCAATCGGGAAATGGTTTCTGACACCTGTTGTTATCTCCAAACAATCCTTGAACTTACCCAACAGCCGGACATGGAAGAAGCCTTCGGGTCCATCCGTCTCGTGGAGACGGAAAGCTAAGGTGAAACAGATTAGGACAAGAGTTAAGGGTAATGATAATGTTGTGCCTGGATCAGGAGCTTCCATTTTCCCTGAACCTCAACCTTAGCCTCAGGTCCTCGGAGCACTCATGGCACACTACGACTTACTCGTTATCGGCACGGGACCGGCCGGCCAAAAGGCCGCAGTGCAGGCAGCCAAAATCGGCAAGAAGGTGGGTTTGATCGAGAAGAAGGAAGTCGTCGGAGGCGTCTGCATCAACACCGGCACGATTCCGAGTAAAGCCCTGCGCGAAGCCGTGCTCTATTTTTCCGGAATTCCACAGCGCAGCATCTATGGTACCCCGTACCGATTCAAGGAAACGGTTAGGATCGAAGAACTCGTCCGCCACGTCAACTACGTCATTGCGAGCGAGATCCAGATCGTGTACGATCAGATGGCTCGGAATCGGGTCGATATGATTTTCGGATCAGCCAGTTTTCTCGATCCACACCGTCTCCGTGTCCAACACCGGAGCGGCCCGAGCGAACATACGGCGGATTTCATTGTCGTCGCCGTCGGCACAGAACCAAGCCGTCCGCCCGAGATCCCATTCGACGACACCTCTATCATCGATACGGACGGGCTCCTGACCTTCAAACGCCTTCCCTCTTCGATCGTGATCGTCGGAGGGGGTGTCATTGGCACAGAGTACGCCTCCATGCTCGCGGCACTGGGAATTCCCACCACCCTCATCGACAAAGCACCTCGTCTGTTGGAGTTTGCCGATGCTGAGATCATCGACCGACTCCAGCGACAGATGAAAGATTTCGGTGTCACCCTGTATCACGACGAAGAAGTCCTCGCGATCAAGAAAGCGCCGGATAATTCCATCCATGTCGATTTGCAACACGCCGAGCCGATCCAAACATCCACGCTTATGTATGCGATCGGCCGGGTCGGCGCGACAAAAGGGCTCAACCTGGAAGCGGCGGGATTGAAACCGGACAATCGGGGTCGCCTGAGAGTGAACGAACACTTTCAGACCGCAGTCCCGCATATCTATGGGGCCGGTGACGTCATCGGCTTTCCGGCCCTGGCCTCGACTTCAATGCAGCAAGGCCGTCATGCCTCCAGCAATGCCTTCGGCCTTCCGAATCATACCGACAATTCGTTGTTACCCTACGGCATTTACTCCATTCCTCAAATCTCCATGGTGGGACGGAACGAGGAAGAACTCACTCGTGCCGGGGTTCCCTACGCAGTGGGCATCGCTCGCTATAAAGAAATCGCCCGTGGACTGCTGATGGGCGACGAAACGGGCATGCTCAAGCTCTTGTTTCACCGGCAGACCTACGAATTGCTCGGCGTCCATATCATCGGAGAGGGGGCTACTGAGCTGATCCACATCGGTCAGGCCATCATGGCTCATCGCAGTCGAATTCACTATTTCATCGACACAGTCTTCAATTACCCGACTCTGGCAGAATGTTACAAAGTCGCCGCACTGGACGGCATCAATCGCTTACCGCGTCCCTGGGCTCCAGACCGGTAAGAAGCTGACTTGTCTTCGCATTGAGATGGCATCGAGAGGCAGCAGAAGTTTCTCGTTCAGAGTCTCTCAAATAACTATGCGGTCAGCACCTGTTCGGCCTGGTGAATCTTGCGGAAGATCTCTTCCTCGTTTCGGTCAGCTCAAGCGACTGGTTTCCCTCACATCCTGCCGACCTTCGGGCCTGGATCGGCAAATGGCAAAGGGGTGGGGAGCCTGTGTGCTACGAACGTCGGCATCTTGGTAAAAATGGACGCGATGTTTTACCCGCGATGAGGGGAGGTCCCTCGAAGTTTGCTTGCAGACGCAGACTTCAACCTACCGCAGGCGGCAGCGATCAAGGGTCGTTCTCGTGAGCGTCGTCGGACAAGACGGAGCAGGACTCCGTCACGTACGAATCCAGAACACGAACGCAAGTGAACCGCCGGATGATCTGTCGAAAGAACGAACGCGACGCCAAGTGAAAAGTGGGGGTCGGATACCTTTGAATGATCCTATGGGAACGCCAGGGGGTCTGCGTGAGGAGGGCGATCATCAATTAGGTATGAACAAGTCGTCGTGCGGCATTTTCAGACTGTCCCCCACACACCAAGTCCAACGGTCCAGCCTATAACTTGTACATGACATCGGTCCGAAGTACATATTTCTCCCCACTCTGCACAACAGCCCCTTCGTGCCAGATGGAGTGGAGGAAGACCAACGCCGCCCCTGTCCTTGGCTTCACACTCAAATAGGGACATCGTTGAGCGGCCTGGTCCATGTCTGCGAAGAATCGTGTTTCTCCGCCCGTCATGTCGTCGTTCAGATAAATCAAGAACGTCACTTCGCTTTGCTCGTAGGTTTCCAGCGACAGGTACGATCCGTCCCGATGGGCATGGAAGGTTTGTCCGGGACGATAGCGGTAGAAGCGCCAACGTTCGTTGAACCGGACCAGGTGTTGGCGTTCGACGACCTGAGGAAGCCATGGGAGCGCGCGTTGAAATAATTTGTCTGACAAGGGTTTGTCATCGAGTAAGACGCGCTCATTGTTTCTGATTCCCTCAGCCACTACACCTCCGACGGTGCCGGTCTCGTAGGTGAGATTTTCGCTCCGACGGATCAGTGCAGCGCACTCATCGCTCGACAGAAAGTTGTGCAGGACAAACACCCTATTGGAATCCAACTCTTCCGTAGTCATGACTGGTTCCAGTGATTTGCGCAACGGATGCGGCGTGGTGGCCGCCGCTCACAACCGTACCGCAGTTTGTCGAATCGTCAAATGGGCTCCGGTCGTCCTGGCTAGGGCGAAAAATAGTCGCGCATATGTTCATTCTTCATCCATTGCTCCAATGGACGGGCCGGAGAATGTCACGTACAGAGCCATTTCATTCCTGTCAGAAATCTGTTCCCAATAATATGCAGTGGAGACGGGACAGTTGCCGATTGACCCTCTAGCGGCGGCATGTTAGAAACACAGCTGCTGTGCCCGCGCGGTGGATGTGCCCGGATGGCGGAACTGGCAGACGCGCCGGACTCAAAATCCGGTTCTCGCGAGAGAGTGGGAGTTCGACCCTCCCTCCGGGCACCAGATGAGCGTCGAGCTGATTGATTGCTGGTCGAACAATGCCAACGTGTCTTGATGAAGCGGTGTTGATTTGTGAGCGTCCCACTCGGTGATTCGGCTACCCACTTGACAGCGCCGCGTTATTGGCCTACCTTCTCTCATATTTCTCAATGGTGTACGTATTGATTTCTTCCTGCTTAGATTAAGAAGCAATGGAACGCTCAATAATAATAATAAAGATCGATCGATTTCTTTCTCTGGGACTATCCGTCTCGTCCACCTACTTTTTTAAGGAGGCAGCACATGCGTAAAGCGTTGGCACTAGGGGCCGCACTGCTTTGTGTCGGCTCTATGAATATTGCAGTGGCTCAAGAGCGACTACAGCAATCTTCTGGCGGGTCCGCAATGGGTGTGGGAACCGGGGTTGGCGATGTGTCTGGAAGTGCCAATCGGGTCCAGACCTTTGATCGCAGTGCGTTCCTTGATCGCCTCTCTCTTCCCGAGACGATTTATGGCCGTGTCTTGGCGATAGATTTTCCTGCGGGCAAGATGCATCTGGAAACCGGGGGAAGCTCTCACGACGAAGGTCGTGCGGGAACCGGAGCGATGAGCTCGCTGACTGTCTACTTCGACGAAAGAACCAACCTGGATCAGTTTAGGGCGTTGAACAACGGCGATGATATTGCGCTCCAAGTGGTTGAGGCGACTTCGCCCAATCAACCCTATGGCACAGGCCGCAAGATTGTTCGCGAGGTGTACTTGCTGCGAGGCAACGAGAAACTCGCCGGATTTGGCGGCCTAGGGCAGCGACCGAATCCCTCGACCGAGCGGGCTATCGAAACAACCAGCACCACCACGACAGGTGGGGTGGCGGGATCTGTGTTGCCTGGCAAGATTACCGGAACGGTGGATACCACCATCGGCGAATACACCGGTACAGCTCCCTGTTGGAATTGCGAACCTCAGCCGGGTTGGGGCTATCAAACCGTGGCTCCGGAGACGAAGATGCCGAACAAATCGGATTACGGAACCGACGCGTCTAAGCCGAACCTGGTAAAGGGATTCAATTAAGACGCTCTGGAGTTCGGGTTTTTGAAAGGGGCAGCTTGCGCTGCCCCTTTTCATTGGGCTGGGACGCTGCTTGCTCAATCCCAATGATCCTTGGTAATCTGACGATGCCGTCGGATTGTTCTTCACTCAATCGTCAGGATGAACGAGCATCGGAATGAACGAGTATCAGAATGCGCCGGGTGTGCCGACGTCAGAGCTTGATCTTCGCGGGGTTATTTGTCCCTACAACTTCGTGAAGACGAAACTCAAACTTGAAACGATGAAGGAAGGCGAAGTGCTGTCGGTCTTGTTGGATGACGGCGATCCTATCCGGAACGTGCCGCGCAGTGTCGAGAATGAAGGCCACACGGTATTAGCACAGGAACGAGCCGACCAAGCCTACAGAGTTTTAATTCGTCGAGAGGATAGCGACTAGACAGGCCTTGGTTTTGTGTCCCGCCCGCCTCGGTTTTTTCCCGCAAGAACAATCGTGATCTGTTCCCCTTGCACGTTGGGCAGGCATCGGCTTACTTGTAGTGATGTTCCGCGAATAATATGTTCGCTGGACATTGTCAGGTCACAAGCCAAGACGACAAGGCGACGGGGCGCGATGTTCACAAGGAGCTGGACCGCACGCAGAAGTGAGTTCACAGGGCAAAACGCCACCGTGGGAACTTCCCTCTTCAACGCATCGATAAGGCAGCGGGCGAGATGGGGGGTCTTGCTCGGCAGATACCCAAGAAGATAGAACGACTCACAGGGTACGCCTGCGGCGGTGAGGGCCGCAATCGCTACGGAAGGACCAGGTAGGGGGACCACAGGGATTCCATGTGCATGTGCTGCGACCACGAGGAGATGGCCTGGGTCGACCACAAGGGGAGATCCGCAATCAGAGACAAGCGCGACGTCAGTGCCCCGCTGTAACCGCTGCACAAGCACCGCCGCCTTCTCCTTCAGATTCCGGGGGCCGTAACTCGTCACCATCGCTTGAATATGGTGATGTGCGAGAAGTTGTTGCGTTGCCTTCGGATCTTCCGAAGCGATGAGATCTACGTTCCTTAGGACCTGAATGGCACGTAGGGTCACATCGTCAGGATGTCCGATTGAGGCGGCCACCACATAGAGTGTTCCTTTACGATCGGGCAGACTGCCGGAAGTCCTTGAAGCTCTTGCGTTTTGTTGACTCCCTTTGGTCGGCATCGATATAATTTCAAACTTATCTTGTTGACGTTCGAGCAGTAGACACCTCAGGGGCGTTCCCGATGGCAGCAGTCTGTTTCATGATCACGCTGGTCCTGTACATTGTGGCCACGGTGTCGTTTCTATCCTATTCGCTGCGGCGCTCTGAAGCCCTATCAAACGTGTCGCTGGGTATGACGGCGGCAGGCTTTGCTTCACATACCGTTGCCCTCGTCCTGCGGATAGCGGGTGCCTCATCATCGGCGCCGCCCAGCTTTTCCGATGCCCTTTCTTTTTTCTCGTGGATGATCATCCTGGTGTTTTTGGTCGTCGAATTCCGCCATCGGATTCATGTGCTTGGGTCCTTCATGGTGCCTCTAGCCTTGGTCTCGTTGATTTCGGCCGCAGCCCTTCCAGAGACGGTACCTACCCTCCAGCCGGTGTTCAAGACCCTCTGGTTTCATGTCACGCTCAGCATGCTGGGCGCCGTGGGATTTACAGTCGCGTTTGTCGCAGGTGTGATGTATCTGATCCAGGATCGGCTCCTCAAGTCGAAACAGTTTAATGTTCTCTACAATAAGCTCCCCGCGCTCGACTTTCTCGATCACCTTAATCAACAATCCATCGTGTTAGGGTTCCCGTTGCTTACGCTGGGAATCGTGACGGGAGCCATCTCAGCGCAATTTGCACGCGGATCGTATGTGAGTTGGAATCCCGAGCAGACCTGGGCGCTGGTCACGTGGCTTTTCTATTTTATTGTGTTGCTCGGAAGGCTGACTATCGGGTGGAGAGCCAAACGCGCGGCCTATCTCACGGTCATCGGATTTGCTTGCGTGATCCTCACGTTGGTCGGTGTCGTCCTTAAAGGACATAGTGCGTTGTCGTAATATGCGTCTGAGAATCCTATGCATCTGATCGTCGTCGGGTTAAGTCACAAGACGGCTCCCGTCGAGATCCGAGAGCGGGTGGCTGTTCCCGAAAGCCGACTCGGCGAAGCCCTCACCCGTCTATGTTCTTATCCCGGTGTCAAGGAAGGCATCCTCCTCTCGACCTGTAATCGAGTCGAAGTGTACTCAGTTGTCGACAATATTGAATCCGGATATGGCCGTATCCAAGAATTTCTAGCCGACACGCATCTGTCGTTGTCTTCCGAGCAGTTGACCCCGCATCTCTACTGGCATACCGGGGATCGAGCGATCGGTCACTTGTTCAGAGTCGCAGCCAGTCTAGATTCAATGATTATCGGAGAATCTCAAATCCTGGGACAACTGAAAGATGCGTTTGAAGTCGCGCTGGCCTATAAAACGACCGGCGTCATCATGAACAAGGTCGTCAAGAAGGCGATCTCAGTCGCCAAGCGTGTGCGGACCGAAACGAAAATTTCTGAAATGGCGGTGTCGGTCAGCTATGCTGCCGTTGAGCTGGCCAAGAAGATTTTTTCGAATCTGCACGAGAAGACGGTGCTGTTGGTCGGTGCCGGGGAAATGGCGAAGCTGGCCGCGCGCCATCTGATCGCTCAAGGTGTGGGGCATGTGCGTATCACGACAAGAACTCCACAGCATGCGGTTGATCTCGCCGCCAAGTTCGGCGGCACGGCGGTTCCATTCGATCAGTTCAAGGATGATATGGCCTCAGCGGATATTGTTCTCGTTTCGACGGGTGCGGCACATTATCTGGTCGGGGCAGAGGATGTACGTCGTGCGGTCGAAGAACGTATGAACCGTCCGATGTTCTTGATCGATATTTCGGTTCCCCGAAACATCGATCCGGCCGTTCGGCACGTCGACAATGCGTTTCTCTTCGACATCGATGATCTGAAACATCGAGTTGAACAGAACCGAGCCGAGCGAGTGCAGGAGTCGGAGAAGGCCGAGAGAATGGTTGTGGAAGAAGTGACCACCCTGGTGGACTGGATGAAATCCCTGGAGGTCACGCCGACGATCGTTGCGCTCAGGAACCGCGTCGATGATATGAGGCGGGCGGAGGTCGACAAGGTGCTCGCGCGACTGCCACATCTGTCTCCTCAGGAGCGCGAACTGGTTGAAGGCCTTGCCTCCTCGATCGTGAACAAATTGATTCATCGCACGATGGTCACCCTCAAGGCCGAAGTCAACTCGTCGAGCGGTCCTGCGTTCGTCGAAGCGGCGCGTCGGTTTTTTTCTCTCGACCTGCAATCGCCGTCTGTTCAACAGATCGAGACGTACAGGCAATCGACGCATTACCAGGCCGAAAGCCCCGCAGAGTCGGGTGCCGAGGATCCAGTTCCGGAAACGTCGATCCATAAACGAACCCGCTGATCGGCGGGCTACGAAAAGAGTCTCAACGTGTCGATACAGAACGGCAGGCGTTCAACCTTGGTTCTTGGGACGAGAGGGAGCAAATTGGCGCTTTGTCAAAGCGAATGGTTCCAATCCAAGGTTCAGGAGGTCGCGCCGGATGTCCGGGTTTTGCTCAAGAAGATTCACACCTCCGGCGACAAGATTGTCGACGTGCCCTTGGCAAAAATCGGAGGGAAAGGCTTGTTCGTCAAAGAAATTGAGGACGCGTTGCTCGCCGGTGAGATCGATTTTGCCGTTCACAGCATGAAGGATGTTCCGGCGCAATTGCCCGAAGGGCTTGAAATTCTCTGTATTCCTCAACGTGAGGATGTTCGTGATGCCTTGATCAGTCGTGCAGGGTACTCGTTTCAGGAACTTCCATTGGGAGCCACCATCGGGACTGCAAGCCTCCGACGCCAGGCTCAACTGTTGCAGGCCAGACCAGACCTGAAGATCGCGATGCTGCGGGGCAACCTGGATACACGATTGAGAAAACTCAAAGAGGGACAGTTCGATGCCATCGTCTTGGCAGCTGCGGGCCTGCATCGGTTGGGATGGTCACAGACCATCACGGAATATCTACCCTTCAGGCTCAGTCTGCCTGCGATCGGACAGGGAGCGCTTGGTATCGAAGGTCGGACCAACGATGCATTCGTGCATTCGGTCTTAGCCCGACTCAATCATCAAGCCACCCATACAACTGTGACAGCAGAACGGGCTTTTTTGCATCGTCTAGAGGGAGGCTGTCAAGTGCCCATTGCAGCCCATGCAACTCTATCCGGCGAGGGGCTCGTATTGGAGGGTCTCGTCGCCACGGTCGATGGGAAGACCGTTATTCGCGATCGGATGGAGGGGATACATCGGCGGGCTCACGCTCTGGGTGTTCAGTTGGCTGAACGACTGCTGACTCGGGGAGGGGACAAAATTCTTCGGGAGATTTACGGGTCAGCATGAACCTGGTACGACAAAAAAAGGGGAAGGTCTATTTGGTCGGAGCCGGTCCCGGAGATCCTGGGCTCTTGACCCTGCGAGGAAAGGAGTGTCTTGGGCAGGCTGACGTGGTTCTCTACGATTATCTGGCGAACCCCGCTCTCCTTACCCATGCCCAGGACCAAGCGGAGCGAGTCTATGTCGGGCGCAGGGGAAGAGGAAAGTACTCTGAACAGGAGGCCATCAACTGTCTGCTGATTGAGCGAGCAAATGCGGGCAACGTGGTCGTGCGGTTGAAGGGAGGCGATCCGTTTGTCTTTGGACGAGGAGGCGAAGAAGCAGAAGTGCTGGCAGAGGCGGGGATCGAATTTGAGGTGGTTCCCGGGGTGACTGCCGCAGTGGCGGTGCCTGCCTACGCCGGGATTCCCGTGACTCATCGAACGTTGGCATCTACGCTGACGATTGTCACCGGGCATGAGGATCCGGAGAAGCCCTCCACGACTCTGGACTGGTCAAGGCTTGCGATGAGCCAGGGTACGGTCGTCTTTCTCATGGGTATGAAAAACCTTTCAACGATCTCGACTCGTCTTATCGAAGAAGGGCTGGCGCCGACGACACCCGTGGCCATTACCCGGTGGGGGACAAGGGTTTCCCAGCAAACCGTTGTCGGCACGTTAGCCGATATCGTTCAAAAAGCCGGAGCGCTGAGGATGGAGCCGCCGACCGTCATCGTCGTGGGAGAGGTTGTTCGACTCAGGCCGAAACTCGACTGGTTCGAGCGACGCCCGCTCTTTGGGAAACGGGTGCTCATGACGCGAGCGAAAGAACAGGCTGGCGAATTAGCCGCTCGATTGACAGGGTATGGAGCTGAACCGGTGGAAGCTCCGACGATCAGGATCGTTCCTCCTCTCGACTGGGGGCCTGTCGATCATGCGATCTCCAAGATCGGGACGTACGACCGGATTATTTTTACCAGCGTCAACGGCGTGAGCCGTTTCATGACCAGGCTCTTTGCTCGTGGGCTCGATTCACGATGCTTGGCCGGACGGCAGCTGTGCTGCATCGGGCCTCGCACGGCTCAGGAGCTGGAAAAGTTTGGTGTCAGAGCCGATCTGGTTCCGTCGGATTATCAGGCGGAAGGACTGTTAGCTGAACTGAATCGGCGAGAGGTAGAAAACACCCACATCCTGATCCCTCGGGCGGAAGTGGCTAGAGAACTCTTGCCGAACGAACTGCGCGCAGCCGGGGCGCATGTCGACGTCATCCCCGTGTACCGCACGCTCACATCGGAACAAAATCCCAGTGGGTGGCAACAGGAGCTGATGGATCATCGGATTCATGTCGTCACGTTTACCAGCTCTTCCACGGTCCGCAACTTTGTCGCGATGCTCGGCGGTGCGGAAGCGGTGAAGCCGCTTTTGCAATCCGTGCTGATTGCTTGCATCGGACCCATCACAGCCAAGACGGCAGAGGAATATGGTTTGACGGTCTCAATCATGCCGAGCGAGAATACGATTCCCGCACTGGTGGACAAGATCGCCCACCATTATGATGGAAGCCGTGCGCAGGTGACGACGGGAGCGCTGGAGTGACGAATGCACGCAAGATGTAGGATGGGTTCTTACAAGGAGGGAGGGTGAGATGGTCCCTGTAAAGTCATTCATGATTCCCCGAGAAAAGTTCGTGACGGTGCCTCGTGACACCGATGCTCAGACGGCCGCCCGGATCATGCGGGACCGCGAGATCGGCAGTTTGTTCGTGACCAACGATCGCGAGATTATCGGCATTATCACGGATACGGATATGGTGCGCCGAGTGGTTGCGGCTGGGACAGCTGCAACCCAGACGACGGTCGAACAAATCATGTCGGCGCCGATCATGACCATTGAAGAGAGCAAGACGTTGCTCGATGCCAACGATTTGATGGCGCAATCCCATCTCCGCCATCTCGGGGTCACGCGCGAGGGGAAGCTGGTCGGGGTTATTTCCGTTCGCGACCTTGTCGTGTTCTTGACGAACCTTCCAAGAAAGTAAGACGAGGCATGGGGTTTCCGATCCAGCGGCTTCGACGACTGAGACAGCATGAATCGTTGCGTCGGATGGTACGTGAAACGGCGCTGTCCTCGTCGGATTTTATCTACCCGCTGTTCGTGGTCGAGGGACAGGATCGCCGTGAAGAGATTGCGTCGATGCCGGGCCAATGTCGGCTGTCCGTCGATCGTCTGATCAAAGAGGCGGGAGAGATTCAGGCCTTAGGGATTCCGGCCATCATGCTATTTGGGATACCGACGCACAAGGACGAACGTGGCAGCTCAGCGTGGGATCCGAACGGCATCGTGCAGCGGGCGATCAGGGCCGTCAAACAATACGTACCGGGGTTGCTGGTGATCACGGATGTCTGTATCGACGAATACACCAGCCACGGACATTGCGGACTCGTCAAGGACGGAAAAGTGCTTAACGATGAGACGCTCGAATGTCTCGCGGTGATGGCACGTTCTCATGCTGAGGCAGGCACCGATATGGTTGCGCCGTCGGATATGATGGATGGTCGTGTTGCTGCGATCAGGCGCGAATTAGATCGCGCCGGGTTCTCTGATCTGCCGATCCTGGCCTATGCAGCCAAGTTCTCCTCCTGTTTCTATGCGCCTTTTCGCGACGCGGCCTTTTCCAGCCCTCAATTCGGTGACCGCCAGTCCTATCAGATGGATCCGGCTAATGCGCGCGAAGCGCTGCGCGAGATCGATCTCGATATCGATGAAGGTGCCGATATCGTGATGGTCAAGCCGGCGCTGCCTTACCTGGACATCATTGCGAGGGCCCGTGCGCACACGCTTCTCCCACTGGCGGCGTATCAGGTGAGCGGGGAGTACAGTATGATTAAGGCGGCAGCGAGAGCAGGGTGGCTCGATGAATCACGTGCCATGATGGAATCGCTGTTGGCGATCAAACGGGCTGGAGCCGATCTGATCCTGTCGTACTTTGCGAAAGACGTCGCCAAGCTCCTTCATTGATCGACGATGAGAGTGACCGGCGGATATTCGGACGAAGACGTGCGGCCGTATCCGGTGGGAACCATCGGGAATTTCGACGGCCATCATCTCGGTCACCAGGCGCTCCTAAAACAGGTGGTCGAGACGGCGCGCCGAGCCTCTGGAACGGCTGTCGTCCTGACGTTTGACCCTCACCCGGTGAAAATCCTCGCGCCTCACGTTGACTTGCGGTTCTTGACGAGCGTGGAAGAAAAGCATGCCCGTTTCGAACAAGCCGGAATCGATGAACTGGTCTCCCTGGGCTTTACCCAAGCATTTGCCGCACTCCCTGCGGAGATGTTCGCCGAGCAGGTCCTCTTCAAAGGGCTCGGACTAAAAGAGATATTCGTCGGTCAACATTTTGCCTTTGGGCACAAGCGAGAAGGACGGATCGGCGATTTGATCACGCTCGGCAAACGATTCGGCTTTATCGTCCATCCGATTCCTCCCGTGGTGATCGACGGAGGAGTGGTTAGCTCGACGAGAATCAGGCAGCTCATCGTCGCGGGACATGTCGATCAAGCGGCTGTCTTGTTGGGACGATGCTATGCTCTGAGCGGAGTCGTATCTTCCGGCGAGAGGAGAGGGCGAACATTAGGATGTCCTACCGCGAACCTTCGGTTACCGCCGGACCGCGTGATCCCTGGCGACGGAATCTATGCAGCTGTCGCAATGCTGGGCCAAGAGCGACATGATTCGGTCGCCTATATCGGTACTAGACCGACCTTTGATGGTGGGGAGCGTGGATTGGAAGTATCGATTCTGGACGGAATCCACGAACTGTATGGGCGAACGCTCACGGTTGAGTTTATCGGTCGTATCCGGGGCGATGCACAGTTTGCCGGCGGAGATGCTCTGAGTCGGCAAATCACGGCCGATATGGATTCTGCGAGGGGCATCTTACGTCGATATCATAAAACAATCGGAGGACGCTGAGTCTTTGGAACGGGCCTTAAACAGCTCCCTCAACAAGATGGCCTGGCCTCCGCTGTTGCATCGGGTCGTTCGAACCGTTCGGTCCAGAAGCCTCTTGCTCTGCGGACAGCACATAGTGGTTGCCGTCTCAGGCGGGGCAGATTCCGTCGCACTGCTATCGATTCTGCATCGTCTCCGGTCGAGCTGGAAGCTGACGCTGTCAGCCGTTCATTGCAACTATGGACTGCGAGGAGATGAGTCTGAAGGGGACCAGCAATTTGTGGAGGCCTATTGCCGAGAGCTCGGGGTGCCTCTCCATGTTCGGCGGGTTGGATTTCAGGTCGGTACGCGCAAGGCCTCGCTGCAGGCTGAAGCCCGTGACCTCCGCTATCGGGTGATGCAGGAGGTTGCCGAGAGGTGCGGGGCCGATCGTATCGCCGTAGGCCATACGGCGGACGATCAGGCAGAAACGGTCTTGCTGTGGATGCTCCGTGGTGCAGGACTGACGGGTCTTTCCGGCATGCCGGCATTCCGCAATAACAAGGTTATTCGGCCTCTCTATGACACCAAGCGGCAAGAAATCCTGACGTACCTTCGCACGGCAGGATTGTCGTTTCGCGAGGACTCCAGCAATTTCCAACCACGTTACTTGCGAAATCGAGTGAGGAGCGAGGTCATCCCAATTCTGAATCGACTGGTCCCGTCAAGCGTTGATGCGCTCTGCAGGCTCGCGGATATCTGCCGAGAAGACGATCACTATCTGGATCAGCAGGTCGCCATCCTCTCCTCTTCCGCTTCCGCAGTGGAACGGGGATCGACGGGAGACTGGTCGATCGATCGCATGTTTCTTCTCGATCTTCCGCACGCACTTCAACGGCGTTGCATCCGAAACCTTTTTCGCCAGCATGACGATCGATTTCACTCACCCAGTATCCGAACGGTTGATCGCATCATTCGCTTGGCCTCCAAGAGGGAATCTGGTTCGAGTCTCGACGTGAAGGGAGGGCTGGTTGTTGTCGGTGATCGCCATCTACGGTTTGTTCCGTTTCCAGCGCGGGAGAGCTCGCATGCTGGACCACCGTACCGGAGATGTCAGGCACTTTTTTCTGTGCCAGGAGAGGTCATATGGCCTGGAACGAGACAACGACTTCAGGTACAACAGCAGTCACGAAACCAACTTGGCGTTGGTCCTCTCGGAAAGGATCGTATTCTGGTCGATGCGGATCGAGTGTCTCAGCCACTGATGGTACGGAACTGGTTGCCGGGAGACCGATTTCATCCCTCCGGTATGGGAGGGCATTCGAAGAAGCTGCAGGATGTTTTTACAGATCTGAAGATCCCGATTGCGGCCCGATCGCTGATTCCCCTGGTCGTGGCGCCCGAGGGAATCCTGTGGGTCGTTGGTTATCGGCAGGATGGTCGCTGGATACCCACTGCCGCGACGGAACGCTGTTTGCTGTTCACTTCTGATAGTTTATCTTTGAGGGAAGGGACTGAGTGAAATGGAACGGATATTCGGACGCCCGATCGTTACCCAGGAGCAAATGCGGAGCCGCATCCGCGATCTGGGAAGACAGATCAGCGCCGACTATGCCGGGAAAGATCTCGTGCTCATCGGGGTACTCAAGGGAGCCTATGCATTTTTTGCCGACCTGGCACGAGCGATCCGAATTCCGGTACGGGTAGATTTCATCCTCGTGACGAGCTATGGAACGCAGGTGAGGACGACCGGGAAGGTCAAGCTGATGACCGACCTGACCGAAAAGATCAAGGATAGAGACGTGTTGCTGGTTGAGGACATCGTCGATTCTGGCTTGACCGTTCAATACCTCACAAGGACGTTGGCGAAGCAGAAACCGAGAAGCATCAAAGTTTGTACCTTGCTGAGTAAGCCTGAGCGTCGCGTCGTCAATGTGCAGTTGCAGTATATCGGGTTCAGAATTCCGAACAGGTACGTAGTCGGCTACGGACTCGATTACCAACAAAAGTACCGGAACCTTCCGTATCTCGCTGTCCTCGATCATCCGAGTCAGGAAGAGGAATAAGAGTTTTCCAGCGAGCTGTTGTCAATTTACGCAAGGCTATGTTAACATCACCACGAATTCTACATACGTTGCGTTCAACGTTGTCGCCAAGGAGAACTGGATGAATTCCCGGGTCAAGAACTTGCTTTTCTGGGTGGTGGTCGGCTTGTTCATGATTCTCCTGTTCAATCTGTTCAGTGTCCCGACTCACGCACCTGAAGAAGAAGTGATATTCAGCGATTTCATGGCCAAGCTCGACAAGGGTGATTTTGAAAAGGTCATCATTAAGGGTAATCACATCAGCGGGGTCCTAAAAGACAAGACTCGTATTCGTACCTATTCAGCGGACTACCCTGACCTTGTCAAAGTCCTTCGTGAAAAGGACGTTCAGATCGAGGTCAAACCACCGGATGAGAGCCCGTGGTATATCACCTTCCTCGTTACGTGGGGACCATTTATCCTCTTCCTTGGCCTCTGGTTTTTCCTGATGCGTCAGATGCAAATTGGCGGAAACAAGGCTCTGTCATTTGGAAAGAGTCGAGCACGTATGCTGACGGAAGAGCGAAAAAAGGTCACGTTTTCAGACGTGGCCGGTGTCGATGAAGCGAAAGAGGAAGTCCTTGAAATCATTGAATTCCTGAAAGACCCTCGGAAGTTTCAAAAGCTCGGTGGACGCATCCCCAAGGGCGTGCTCGTTGTCGGTCCTCCAGGAACAGGAAAGACGTTGCTGGCCAAGGCGATTGCAGGCGAAGCAGGGGTGCCGTTCTTCAGCATCAGCGGTTCTGACTTTGTAGAAATGTTTGTCGGCGTCGGAGCTTCACGGGTGCGGGATTTGTTTGAGCAAGGGAAGAAACATGCCCCATGCATTATTTTCATCGATGAAATTGACGCGGTCGGCCGCTTACGGGGCGCAGGCCTCGGTGGTGGTCATGACGAACGGGAGCAAACCCTCAATCAGTTGTTAGTAGAAATGGACGGTTTCGACACAACCGAAGGAGTTATTTTGGTTGCAGCGACCAATCGCCCCGATGTACTCGACCCGGCTTTGCTGAGGCCTGGACGCTTTGATCGGCAGGTGGTCGTGAATCGCCCAGACCTCAAGGGCCGTTCGGAAATCTTGAAAGTCCATACGAAAAAAGTTCCTGTCGCTGCGAACGTGGAGCTGGAGAAGATTGCCAGAGGGACACCTGGGTTTTCCGGCGCAGACTTAGAAAACCTTGTGAATGAAGCGGCGCTGTGGGCGGCCCGTCAGAACAAGAAGGAAGTTGAAAACATCGACTTTGAAATGGCCAAGGATAAGGTCATGATGGGTGCCGAGCGCAAGAGCATGATTCTCACCGAGGAAGAAAAACGAGTTACGGCTTATCATGAAGCCGGCCACGCGTTGATGGCGAAGCTTCTGCCGGGAACCGATCCCGTTCACAAAGTGACGATCATTCCCAGAGGTCGTGCGCTAGGTGTCACGATGCAGCTGCCGACAGATGATCGGCACAACTATTCGAAAGAGTTTCTCTACAATACCTTGGCGATTCTTATGGGTGGGCGTGTTGCCGAAGAGCTTGTATTCAAACATGTCACGACCGGAGCCGGGAACGATCTTGAACGTGCGACGGACCTTGCCCGTAAGATGGTATGCGAATGGGGTATGAGCGAGAAGTTGGGACCCCTGACCTTCGGACAGAAGGAAGATTCAGTGTTCCTCGGAAGAGACTTTGCCACGAAGCGAGACGTCAGTGATCAGGTTGCGCTTGAGATCGACTTGGAAATCAAGCGATTCGTGACAGAAAACTATGAACGTGCTAAACGTGTGCTGACCGAGCAAATGACGAGTCTGAAGGCCTTGGCGGAGGCGCTCCTTGAAAAGGAAGTGCTCGACGCACCGGAGATTGATCAGATTCTGTTGCAATCCTCCTCTCAAACTGTTCCAGCCTAAATCTATTGTGCCAACGGTTCGTTGGTGTAGGAATCGTTGGTCCCATGGTGCCGTACTCATGGGTCGCATTGCGTCTGATTCTTCCATGATGACCGGATCAACAGGTTGGATCTTCCTTCCGTCGGCAGACTAGTTGGGTCGAGTGTCACCACAGGCAGGAACGGCACAACATTGGTTCTCCGCCAAAGGACGCAAGATTCATTGCAAAGGGCGCCCACTCATCATGGGCGTTGTGAACGTCACGACTGATTCCTTCTATGATGGAGGACGATATGTCGAGCCTGAAAGAGCCATCGCCCACGCACTGGAACTTGTTGAGCAGGGGGCGGACATCATCGATGTCGGGGGAGAATCGACAAGGCCTGGAGCACGTTCCTTAAGTGAACGGGAGGAATTGGCTCACGTGATCCCGGTGGTGACAGGACTGGTACATCGTGTGTCGGTCCCGATTTCGATCGATACCACCAAGTCGCGAGTGGCAGAAGTCGCCCTGGATTGCGGAGCAGCGATCATCAATGATGTGAGCGCCTTGCGGCAGGACCCTGCCATGGCGTCGGTTATTGCCTGTTCGGATGCGGGAGTCGTCCTGATGCATATGCAAGGATCTCCGCCAACGATGCAACAATCACCGCACTATGTCGATGTCGTCGGCGAAGTCGTACAGTTTCTTGATGAGCGCCTCCAGAATGCCATCCGTGCAGGAATTGCTCGAACGAACATCATTCTTGATCCGGGCTTTGGTTTTGGCAAGTTGTTAGTCCATAATCTTGACCTTCTTGATGGATTGTCCGCGTTAGCGGCATTGAACCGCCCAGTACTGGTCGGTTTGTCACGCAAGGCGTTTATCGGGAAAGTGGTTGGACGGCCTGTTGAACATCGAGAATGGGGGACCGCAGCGGCGGTGGCATTGGCGGTCGATCGCGGCGCTCATATTGTGCGCGTCCATGATGTTGCGATGATGATCGACGTGGTCAGGCTGGCTGCGGCGTTGAATCCGTGCTGGTCATCTTGTGGAAAGGAGCACGATGCGTAAATTATTTGGAACCGACGGCGTCCGAGGGGTTGCCAATCTTGATCCCATGACAAGTGAAATGGCGATGCAGCTCGGACGCGCCGCCGCCCATATCTTTATGCGACGAGCGGGTCGCCATCAGATCGTCATCGGTAAAGATACTCGTATTTCCGGGTATATGCTGGAGTCTGCTTTGATGGCAGGAATCTGCTCGATGGGGGTTGATGTGCTGTTAGTCGGGCCGATGCCGACGCCGGCGATCGCGTTTTTGACCAGGAGCCTACGGGCGGATGCAGGGGTGGTCATTTCGGCATCGCACAATCCTTACCAAGACAATGGGATCAAATTTTTTTCAAGCGATGGATTCAAGCTTCCGGACGAAGTGGAAGCTCGTATCGAAGAATTGATCGTCTCGGAAGAAATCAGTCATCTTCGACCAACGGCAGACCTCATCGGCAAAGCCTACCGCATCGACGATGCAGAGGGACGCTATATCGAATTTGTAAAACGGTCGTTGCCGAAGGATTTGGATTTTCAGGGAATCAAGCTCGTCGTCGATTGCGCGAACGGCGCTGCATATAAGGTGGCTCCGATGGTTCTCAGGGAATTGGGCGCCACGGTTGAAGTGATCGGCAATAACCCTGATGGGATGAATATCAATGCCGGTTGCGGTGCCGTCCATCCGCAACTCCTGCAAGAGTCGGTGCGCCGTTACAATGCGGACCTTGGTATCGCCTTGGACGGCGATGCCGATCGGGCCGTCTTTGTTTGCGAACAAGGAACGGTCATCGATGGCGATCATGTGATGGCGGCCTTGGGCCTGGATCTTCATCGAGAGGGGCTCCTAGCCAAGCAGACCTTGGTGGGAACCGTGATGAGCAACTTTGGGCTGGAACTGGCGATGTCGAAAGCGGGCGTCAAGCTGGTTCGGACACCGGTCGGTGATCGGTATCTGCTCGAGCGAATGTTGGCTGAAGGCTATACCTTCGGAGGAGAGCAATCGGGACACTTCATATTCCTTGATCATAACACGACCGGGGACGGCCTCATCTCGGCGCTGCAGATGTTGTCATTGCTGAAGCGAACCAGGCAGCCGCTATCCGAGTTGGCCATGGCGATGACCGCCGTGCCGCAAGTGTTGGTGAATGTGCATGTTACGAAGAAACCGAGATTGGATTCCATTCCCGACATTGATTGCGCCATGCAGGAGAGCGAACGGCGCCTGAACGGGTGTGGGCGGGTCCTCATCAGATATTCCGGGACAGAGCCGCTGCTGCGGATCATGGTGGAAGGAGAGCAGGCCGCCCTGGTGAGGGAATTGGCTGAGGATCTGGCCAGGGTTGTACGAAAACATATCGGCTGAGTCTTCCCTCAGCTTCCGGCACATGAGGGAAGCTCATGCTCCCATCCCTCCTAGCAGCGTTTGTCCTCGGTCTTCTGTGTGGCGCGCAGATTTCATGTTTTCCGTTCTCCATCATAGTCTTGTTGGCCGGGATTGCCGTCGGATTCAGCATTCTCGAGCGAACCTGCTATATCGACTCACGCTCCGCACTACTGCTGTATGCCGGCCTGCTCTGCGGAGTACTGTACTGGAGTTTCGCCACCCCAACGTCGGAGTTCTCCCGGCTGTCACCGCGTCCTCATGAGACTGTTCAAGCCTCGATCGTCGGTCGGATTGTGGCTCCCATTCAGCACAGTGGGGGACGGCAGACGATCCTGGTTCAAACAGACGACACGGATTCGGAATTGAGACGCATACGCCTTGTGTGGCGCGACCCTGGTATCACGCTTCATCACGGTGACCGAATTTCGTTTCGGGGAAAACTTCATGGTCCACGAGGGTCGTTGAATCCGGGTGGATTCGACTATGCTGCCTACCTGGAGCGTCAGGGCATCGACTTTCTGGCCACCGTATCCGGTGCCCAAGCGGTGACATTGTTGGATGCAGAGCGTCCAGTTGGGTTATGGAGCTTGTGGAACCGGATCGATCATTGGAGGGATACGATACGTGCGGCAGCCATCAAGACATTGAATCAACCCACACGAGGGCTATTCCTCGGCATGATCATCGGCGAACGAGGCTATCTCGAACCAGCGCTCCAAGACTGGTTCATGGTGACCGGAACCGTGCATCTGCTCTCCATCTCCGGTTCACATCTCGGTCTCGTGGCCCTCGTGGTCTTTTGGTCGGTGAAAAGACTTGTGCTTTGGCTTCCGCCCACTCTCTTGTTGACGCTGTCACGAAGAGTCACGGCGTCGGAAATTGGGATTGTGCTCGCATGGCCCGCCGTCGCATTGTATGCCTTGCTTGCGGGGGCCGAGGTAGCGACCGTGCGATCGCTCGTGATGATCACTCTGGCGATGATCGCAATGTGGTTGGGGTATGAGCGCCATCTGGGGCATGCGATGGCTGTGGCTCTCCTGGCGATCCTCTTGCACGATCCTCGTGCCATCTTTGACATTTCATTTCAACTCTCCTTTCTGTCTGTGCTCGTGATGGTCAGAATGATCGCACTCACGAAATCTTGGAGCGACGACGCTGCGTGGGCCGATAGTCGGCTGCGAGACCGCTTCATGAGCCATGCGATTAAAGCACTGTCGATGAGCGGGGCTGTGACTGTGGCTACTTTTCCCATGGTTGCGTTCTATTTCAATCAGGTTCCATGGATGGGAACCGTCACCAACGTGATAGCCGTCCCGTTTACCGGTATCATCTTGGTGCCTTTAGGACTGCTCGCTGCCCTATGGACGATCGTGACTGAGAATGGTTCGTTGATCCTAGGGGCAACGATAGAGCGATTGTTCGGGTTGATGGTCCTTGGATTGCAGTGGTGTGCCCGCTTCCCAGGAGGGGAGTGGCATGTGGCAGCACCATCCATACCTACGATCGTCCTCTTTTATTCTGGGTTACTTATGGCAACTTTTCAGGCGATACCGTGGCGCGTCCGAGTTGCCGGTGCCGGTTTGGCGATAGGGTTGCTCGGCTGGTGGCTGAGCCCTCCCGTATCGCAAGCAGACGGCGATCATTGGCGTGTCACATTCCTCGATGTCGGACAAGGAGATAGCTCCGTGGTCGAGTTGCCGGATGGTCAGACCGTTTTGATCGACGGAGGAGCTCGATATGAACGATTGGACATGGGAAAAGATGTGATCGCACCGTTTCTGTGGAGTCGAGGTGTCCACCATATTTCCCATGTCATCGGGACACACCCGCAATTGGATCACGTCGGCGGGTTGATTTGGGTACTCCGGCATATGTCGGTCGGACGGTACTGGAGTGGGGGGATAGATCGCTCTGAGAAATTCGTTGAAGATCTGAAGGCTACCCTTCGCGATCGGAATATCGATCAACGCACCGCCGTGAATGGTCAAGACCTGTTGCAGTCCGGTCAGTGCCGACTCAACATTCTCAGTCCACCGGAAACATCAGTGGTGCGTGAACCGACTCAGCCCCCGACCGGAACGCTATTGAACAATCTGTCCATCGTCTCGCGACTGCAGTGTGGAACCCATTCCATCCTTTTTGCAGCCGATATTGAAACTGCCGGATTGAGGCGGTTGAACGAGCAAGGGTATCAACCGGTGACTCTCCTGAAAGTGCCTCATCACGGAGCGCGCAGCTCGCTGGATCCGGGCTGGCTTAGTCGGCTCCACCCACAGTACGCAGTCGTCTCGGTCGGCGCGGCCAATCCCTATGGCCATCCGGTTGAATCGGTATTACAAGCGTATCGAGATCAGCATATTCCGGTCTTTCGCACGGACCGTGATGGAGCGATCTGGATCACAGGACGGCTTTCAACATCGGAGTTCACGGTGAGCCGCATGCGAGATCTACTTGTGCAGCCGGTTGACTTTCCCCGTTGTCCTTGGCGTTGCGAGTATGAGAATTGGCGTCGGCTCTCACTCCAATTCTCGTAACGACGAACATTCTTCCTCTGCTGCTTTAGCCAGCCCCATCCTCTGGAAGCGGCACCATTTCTGTACAACACCGGCAACAAATGACAGTTTTTGGCTCTCTCGGGCAGAAATGCTGGCAGAGTGCAGCAGAAGTGTCAGCTTTTTCATACTGTTAACGGGATGCTAGCAAGGCACAGCATGTGCAGAAGTTCCATGCCGGCCCAGTACTTTTCCCAAAAGGGAGTCGCGACCATGTCCAAGCTTGTTCGCATTGTTGTTCAGCTTCCTGTCGAATTGAAGGAGCAACTGGACGCCCTCAAACAACAGGGATATACGACGAGTGGTTTCATCCGCGCCACCTTGGAGCGGGAACTGAATCAGCTCAAACCACGGCCGGACTCTGTCGCGAGAAAGGTTGTGAATAAGTGAGGTCATGAAGCATCCAGAGTCACAGGAGTAGGCACAAGGGTGGCACGGCTTGCTGACTTGATCAGAGAGCGGACGCCTGATTCGCAGAATGGAGGGGCATTGTCCCCGAAGCTGGGATCCTCAACTCTGAACAGTGATCGTTCCTGGTGCCTCTCAACAAGACAGGAGCTCTGGAAGATCAGAGAGGTGGTTCGTTCAAGTAAGACCCCACCGCTCACAGGATGTCCCGATCTCGCGGGACAGTTGGTGCAGCTCCTCAATCGCAGCGACGAACTCGTCAGATGGGCCCTGAACGGCCAAACCGAGGACTACGTCCTAGACAATGCCCTCCATGTCGCAGTCTTGGCAGCCAAAGTCGGCATGGGGTTACAGTATTCTCAGCAGAACTTGGAGCAGCTGGTGTTGGCAGGCCTGTTGCACGACATCGGTATGTGGACCCTTCCGGTATCGCTCGTCGAGAAAAGCGAAGCCCTATCTGATGAAGAACGAGATATCCTTCGTACTCATCCTGAACGAGGCCGTCGGATTCTCGCATGTCAGGGTAGTGTGTTTGAAGGCGTCTCGGCGATCATTGCACAAGAACATGAGCGGTGTGATGGCAGCGGATACCCATGTCGACTTAAGGACGGGCAGATTACCGAGTCTGCACTGGTCATTGGAGTGGTCGATACACTCGACGCAATGGTCACCTTACGACCCTATCGCGAGCGCCTGACGCCACACCGGGGTGTTCGTGAGTTGCTTCTCCACGCCAAGACGACCTTTTCCCTCCCTGTGCTGAAAGCCTTGGGAGATCAGATCACGCTCTATCCGATCGGAACCGATGTACGCCTCAATACGGGCGAAAACGGAACGGTGACGAAGGTCAATTCGCACTATCCGCTCCGGCCCGTGGTGACGATCTCAACGCTCGGTGAGGCGAGTGATGTCGATTTGTCCCGATGTCCGTCGGCGCACATTGTGGAGGCCCTGCACGGAAGGAGCGCCCAGTAGGGAGAACCGGTATGCCGAGACTTTGGAGGAAGCCTGTGGCGGTCGGGCTATTGCTGGCCGAAATCGGGTCGTTGCTGCTGACCGGTTGTCGAAACCCCGGACAATCCACCTTGCCCCCATCCGCAGTGCCTTCCGCTCCTCATGCACTTCCACCCCTGTCGAAAGGCGATGTGTATGCGGACGAGACTGTCCCGACTTCAGAGATACCGATCGAGGCGGGAGACACGCTGGAGGTCGCCATTCGTAGAGGAGCGGGAGAAGAAAAGTACAGCAGCTTGGTACGCGAGAACGGATCCGTGTCCGTGGGGTTTATGGAGGTCGACGTCGGAGGCGTCACGGTGGCTGAGGCCGAACGGCGGGTGCAGGAGGCCGCCAGGCCTTTCATGCGAGAGCCCCGTGCTCAGATCGCCCTGAAAAAAAAGCTGCTCAAAATCAAACGTGTCTTTGTATTCGGAGATGTCAAGAAACCCGGGATGGTTCCCATGGTGAGGAATATGACGGTACTGCAGGCCCTCGCAGCGGCAGACAACTTCCACGAGACCGCGCTCTTGGAAGAGATTCGAGTGGTTCGAGGAGGAGATTTCACCAGGCCCCATATTCTGACGGCGGATCTCGCGCGGGTGTTCACATATGGCGATCTTTCGCGAAACATCGCGCTCGAGGAGAATGACGTGATTTATGTCCCACGTGAGCACCTGGGTGATGCGAAAGAAGCGGCGCTGAAGATGATGCCGATTGTTCAAGTCGCCATGATGCCGCTTTATCCGGCGCTTCTGGTCCCGGCGTTCATGACGTTTAGGCCATAGTTCGATGGTTGGAGACGAGACGCATGGCACAATACGAGCTCAACCTCATCGACTACTGGCTGATCCTCAAGAAGCGCAAATACCTGATCCTACTTTCCACCGTCATGGTGGTACTGTTCACTCTCCTCTTTTCGGAACTTCTCAAGCCGAGCCCGATGTATGAAGCTGCTGCACGGGTAAAGTTCGAGCGTAGTACAACGGTGGCCCAGCAACTCCTGGAGTCCCTCTCGTACTCAAGTGTGAACGATCTCAGCACTCAGCTCGAATTCATACGAAGTTTTCCGGTCATGGAGCGGGTGGGGATGGATCTCGGACGGGTGCCTCATAATGCTTCAGAAGAGGAGAAACACTCGGCTACCTATTTGAACATCGTGTACAACCTCGGCCAAGAAATTACGGCACAACGCGAAGGTGATACCAACATCATCCGCATTTCAGCGACGTCTGATGACCCGGAACAGGCGGAGCGGATGGCCAATTTCGCAGCGACGGCCTACCGAGTGGAAAATATTGCCGCGCGCAATCGACTGGTGACCGAATCCCGTCGGTTCGTAGAAGAACAGCTGGAGAATCTGGAAAAACGGCTCAATGACTCCGAGGAAGCGTTGCGGGCTTTCAAGGAACAGGAGGGGCAGGTGTTTCTTTCGGAGGAAGCCCGAGCGGCGTTGGATACCTTCACCAAGCTTGAAGAACAGTCTAACGACGTCTTGCGAAAACGCATCGAGGGCGAGCGACAAATCGAGGTCTTGAAACGATCGGACGCCGTGATCGGTCATCAGAGCACCGGGCGGATTTTCACTGAAGAACCGAGTGCGCTCCTCACGATCCTGAATCAACGGCTGCTGGATCTGATTCAAGAACGAGATGCCATGCTGATCAATTACACGTTCGATCATCCACAAGTCGCCGAACAGCAAAAGAAGATCGACAATGTCAAGTTAGAGATGATTCGGGAGCTGAAATCAAAGGTGGCCACGCTGAGTGATCGAGAGGATGCGCTTCAAAAACAGCGGGACCACTACCGCCAGCGCTATCTGGGGTACCCTCGATCCTCGATTCATATGAGCCGTTTGGAACGCGAGGTCAAGGTGAATACGGACCTTCTTGCGACCCTAAAGGCCAAACACCAGGAATTGTTGATTAAAGGAGCAGAGCGGATTGAAGAAGTGACGATTATTGCTCCAGCCATGACGCCGAACAAACCGATCAACGCATCGAACGTCGGGTTGAACTTGATGATCGGATCGCTGATGGGATGTGTGCTGGGCGTTGTGCTGGCGTTCGGTCGTGAATCCTTTGATACGTCCATAGGAACCATCGAAGGAGTCGAGGAGTTCCTCAAAGTGCCTGTCTTGGGAATCATTCCCCAGTTTGATTACAAAGCGCTCAAGGAGATGGCCGAAGAAACCCTGCCGCCGGATACCCCCGCTACTGTGGTGGAGAGTTTGTCGAAGCTGATCTGCCTTCTTGACCCGAAGTCCGTCTTGTCGGAGAGCCTTCGCTCGCTTCGGACGAACATTCAATTCGCCAGCATGGATCGCCGAGTCAAATCGATTATTTTTACCAGCGCCGGCCTGGGCGAGGGTAAGAGCACCTGCGTCATCAATCTGGCGATCACTATGGCTCAAGAAGGGATGAAGGTGCTGCTGGTGGATGCCGATCTCCGCAAACCGATCGTGCACCAACGGCTGGGGTTGGACCGCGAGCCGGGATTGGTCGATGCATTGCTCGGGGCCACTTCCTGGCGATCCTACGTCCGTTCTGCCACGGATCTGATGCTTGGGACTGTTGGTGTCGATCGAGTCATGAATACCCCTGGGTTGGACAACCTTCACGTGCTTACCAGCGGGTCAGAATCAGGAAACCCCAACGAGTTCTTGAACATTAATAAAATCAAGACCCTGACATCAGAAATGCAAGCCGATTACGACATCGTGCTGATCGACACACCGCCAATTCTTCCCGTGACGGACGCGGTGGCCTTCAGCTCACGTGTCGATGGGACCATCTTGGTATACCAGGTCGGTCGAATCGGGCGAAACGCGCTCAAGCGAGCCAAATTCCTGCTCGACCATGCCCAGGCGAATGTTCTTGGTGTCGTCTTGACCAATGTGAAGTCGGAAGTGACGCCGGAGTACGGACTCTATCGGTATGAGCCCCGATAACCAGCCGGAGGAGCCTCCGTGTCATGCAACAAGCAACCATTAGCCCCCAAGATAGTCTGGTTATCGCGGTACTAGCCGCCGTCACCGCAGTTGGTCTCACACTCACGACCCCCACAGTCGGCATGCAAGCCGTCGTGGGGTTTGTGATCGTTCTCACGGCCTTCACCTCCGTCTCTGCTGCTCTCTACCTCCTGATTGCTTCCATGCTGTTGTCTCCCGAGGTCGCGATCGGGCGGATCGAAGGACGCGGTGTCGGTGGGCGAGAGTTGTCGTTTCGGATGGACGACATTCTATTGGTTGTCATTGGATTCAGTTGGTTGGTCAAGAACATCGTCTATCGTGAACTGGCTTTATTTCGTGAGACACCACTGAACCGACCGATCGCTGCATACATGGCGATCTGCGTTGTCTCAACTTTAGTCGGTGTTCTGAACGGACATGTCAGACCTATGACGGGGTTTTTCTTTGTGCTGAAGTACTTTGAATATTTTTTCGTATTTTTTATGGTCGTCAACCATGTGCGGTCTCAGCAGCAGGTCGTTGGGCTCGTGGTGGCTCTCCTTACCGTCGGCCTCCTTGTCAGCTTGTATGCGATCTCCCAAATACCGAGCGGCCAGCGTGCCTCAGCCCCGTTTGAAGGTGAAAGCGGAGAGCCGAATACGTTGGGCGGCTACTTGGTGTTCCTTCTGGCTATCATGACCGGACTCTTGTTGCATGTTCAGTTCCTCCCGATTCGCATCACATTGTTGGCACTCAGCGGTTTTGCCGTCTTGGCCTTGATGGCCACCTTGTCGAGATCTTCATACTTGGCCGGCATCGTCCTCCTCATGACGGTAGGGTTGACCCAGTGGAGACGTCCACGGGTGCTGACGCTGTTGCTCGTCATCGTTGCATTGGTTCCATTGCTGGCCCCTCCCAATGTGAAACAACGGGTCAATGAAACCTTTTTTGGTCGCCAATATGGCGGAGAGATCAAAGTGGGTCATGTGGGATTGGACCTCTCCACAACGGAGCGCCTCAAATCATGGGCCTATATTCTCAAGGACTGGGTCCATGATCCTATTCTTGGGCGAGGAATTACCGGGTATGCATGGGCCGACGCACAATACGTCAAAATCATCGGTGAGACCGGTCTCGCCGGACTCGTCGCGTTCGGGTTCATTATCTATCGACTTTGGCGCTGTGCCCGCGAGTCCTTCTTGTCTCAAGCCGATCCCTTTGCCAAAGGGTTGGCCCATGGGTTTCTCTTAGGGCTCGTCGCCATGCTCGCGCACGGGATCGGAGCCAATACGTTTATCATCATCCGGATTATGGAACCGTTTTGGCTTTGCGCTGGGTTGGTCATGCTATTGCCCACCCTGTCTACTCAGGCCCAGCCATTGACCAAGCCCGAGGAGGCCCTGTGACGTGGTTTTTCTTTTGTTATTGGTATGAGCGGGATGCCCCGCATGATCCTGTCGGACTGGTGCGGATCTGGGCGTTGGCCGATGCCTTAACCGACGTGGGAGACAGAGTGACGCTCTTCCCTCCGCGGTATCGATCGGCACGAGCTCAACGAACTTGTACCATCATTCCGATTCCCCTTATTCATCTGCCGCTGATCCGTCCACTATCATATGCGTTCTTGTCGTTCGTGCGTGGCCTGATGCAAGCGCTCATCATCAGGCCGGATATCGTGTACTACCGATGGATGGACAGTCCGCATGCTCTGATCTTGGCCAAATTGCTCCGCGTGCCGTGCGTCTGCGAAGTCAACGGCGAACCGGTTCCTCAATGGCCTGGAAACCAGAGAGAGTTTGTGCGTTGGTTCAAGCAGCTGTTGGCCTGCTTGGCGTTGAAACGCTGCGATCGCATCGTTGTTTTGACAGCGGGATTGCGGACATTGCTGCAGGAACGGTATGGGGTCCCGCTTGAGCGGATCGCTGTACTTCCGAGTGGTACCGATGTGCAACGGTTTGCTGCACGAGATGCGGTGGCCAGCCGCCTTGAACTGGGCCTTTTGCCGAATCGACCGTACGTTGGGTTCGTCGGAAGCTTCTATCGATACCAAGGTTTGGCTTGCCTGCTCGATGCGATGATGTTGGTCAGGCAGGTCCGTCCATCGACTGAGCTGCTACTGGTAGGGGACGGAGAAGTGATTGAAGAACTGAAGCAACAGGCTAAGGGGATGGGATTCGACGGCAGCGTTACGTGGGTTGGCCGAGTCCCTTACTGGGAGGTGCCGACTTGGATTGGTGCGATGAACGTGTGTGTCGCACCATTCCGCGGGGAGCGAGGAGAAACTTCGCCGGTGAAACTTTTCGACTATTTGGCCTGTCATCGTCCGGTCGTGGCAAGCGCCATCCCCAGCGTCGTATCGACATTTACTCCTGACAGCGGGGTGCAGCTTGTCCAGCCGGACGATCCTCGTCCGTTGGCCGATGCGATTCTTGCCTTGTTGAGCGATCCAGGTCGGTGCGCGTTGTTGGGTAGGCAGGGGCGTCGATTTGTTGAAGCGCGGTTCTCCTGGACGGCTCTCGTAGAGCAACTTCGTCAATGGGTCGGCGAAGACCTGGGAGTCATCCGGCATGCGGATTCTCACGTATTGTGATGAAGACATCGGGGTGGCGGCCGGTGGGTCCCGACAGGTGCTGGAACTTGCCAAGGCACTCGCATTGCGCGGTCACGAAGTCACTCTAGTGGCGCCGCAGTCAGAACGAGAGAGAATCGCCCTCGCGCCTTCGACCCAGGTTCAGATTGCGTTCGTCCCAGTGGTGCGGTGGGGTGGGTTGCGCCCGTTGTTGTTTTTCTGGGGTTCCATGAGAATGTTGAAAAGGCTGTTATTGGCGAGGCGCCCGGAGGTGCTGTTGTGGTTTGATTCACCGGGACAGATGGCTCCGCTCTGGGCACTTAGAACCAGCAAATGTCCGGTCGTGTATTTTGTAAACGGACTTCCGCATGAGGAAATCCAAGGCCTCTGGCACCGCCCGCCTCTTCTCGACCTACTAGCCTATGGTCTTCGTCTCGCCTTAAGGAAGGCGACCGCCTTGGTGAGCGTGTGTCCGGATGTGTTGACCGGTCTTGGGAAGTTGGAGCCTATCGACACGAAGCGATGTTCCATCATCAAAAACGGGGTTGATCCGGATCACTTCTTCCCACAGCCTCAGGAGCAAATCAGAGCAGAACTCGGCCTCACCGCTCAGGGCCCGTACATCGTGTTTGTCGGAGGATTCTTCCCATGGCATGGCCTGGATACATTGGTTGAAGCCATTGCCCTCGTCGCGAAGTCGTTCCCAACGGTTCAATGTCTCTTGGTTGGAGATGGACAGACTAAAAGGGTTCTTGAGGAACAGGTTCGACGGTTACGACTCTCGCCTCACATTCAATTCATCGGACGTGCCGACTTCGACATGGTCCCGAAATGGATCGCGGCTTCAGATGTCTGTGTGGTGTTGCATCGACAGACTCGTTCTTATCCTGGAGATTCGATGAAGCTGTGGGAATACCTGGCTTGCGGGCGACCTGTCGTTACGACAGCCGGGCCTGGATATGGGGACACCGTTGAAGAGTTGCGCTGTGGTTTGTCGGCTAAAGCCGATGATCCTACCGATCTTGCCCGTCAACTTCTTTGTTTATTAGTCGACCAGGATCTTCGGAGAAGTATGGGCGAACGGGGGCGGATGGCCGTGATCCGATCTCATACCTGGGCGTCGCGGGCTGCGCAACTTGATCGGGTTTGTGGTCACGCGATTGCGGACATGAAATCAGCGGCTTAAACAGATCATGATCCCAAAAACCAATGTCGGCTTGTCGATGATGAGTACCCAGGACGATGAACCGGATTCGTTGCGTTTACGCCAGAGGATTCTTCGGGCCGGTTGGTGGACCGGAGGAGGATTCCTGCTCGATAAAGTGATCGCGGCTGTTCAATTGGCGGTATTGGTACGAATCCTGACTCCGGCCGACTTCGGTGTGATGGCGGCTTCTGCCGCCGTATTGCTGGCGATGCTCACGATCAGCGAGCTGGGGCTGGAATCAGCACTCGTTGCCAAAGAGATCGTCAGCGAAGACGACCTTGCAGCGGTTTGGACATTGTCTGTTGCCAGAGGGCTCTTGATGGCCATGGGGATCTGGAGCATCGCCGGTGTGGTCGGTGAGATCATGCGCATGCCGACCTTGGAATCTCTCCTGCGAGTCCATGCATGGGCCCTGATCATCCAGGGGTTCCAAAGCCCGGTTTTGGCGCTCATGCTGAAGAAGCTGGACTTGCGTCGAAAAGTCGCGATCGATGTCGTCCGACGCATCGTGGAAGCAGTCGTGACCCTTACCATCGCCATCCTCTATCGGACGGTGTGGGCTCTGGTCATCGGACAGTTGGTCGGCTTGACGATCGGGAGTCTGCTTTCTTTTCGAATTGCCCCATTTACTCCGGGCCGACCCCTAAAGCTCTCGGCGTTCTCCTATTTTGTCCGGTATGGCAGACATTTGAACCTGACCACGCTGTGCGCCTTCGGGGTCATGACCGGAGGAGAGCTGGTGATCGGTCGTCTGCTGGGACTAGAAGCCTTGGGATTTTATCAGGTGGCGCTGACCATTCCGCTCCTCATTGGTGCTCGTGCCACAGCGCTCATGCAACAAATCAGCGTACCGACCTATGCTTCATTGCAGCGGGATCAACTCGGTCTGATTCGTGTCTTCGATCTGCAGATGGGACTGATGGGCATCGTCTATATTCCCCTTGCCGTCGCCATAGGTGCCTTGACTCCCATTATGGTTCCGATTGTATTCGGCCCGCAGTGGACCAGTATTAGCGACTCTTTGCAAGTCTTCTGCGTGTATTCCGTCTGCGCCGGTTACGCCAGCGTCATGGCCTCTTTGCACTATGGCCTGGGACGGCCGGACCTTCAGGTGAAAAGTTGGGTCGCACAAGGTGCTCTGTACCTGACGATGATCGTTCCCATGACGGTCTCGCTCGGACTGTTCGGCGCCGCAGTCTCGCTGACGGCAAGCTATATTCTCGGCACAACAGTGCAAGTACTGGAAACGCGGAAGCTCCTTGGAGTTTCGACGGACGGTACGTTTCTATCGCTTGGCCGGACCGGACTCTTTGGCCTGGTGGCCGGCGCATTGCTGTGGACCGGAGTCGGTCAGACTCATATCGCCATCCCGTGGACACCGGAAATCCTAGCCATGGCGGCGACCGGAGTATTCGGTTGGTATCTCTGGCGGGTCGAGCGGCCGCGACTCAAGACACTCTGGAACTATCAATCGCAGGCAGGAGCGTAATGTCCGACGACTCCGTGGATCTATCCATCGCGATCGTGAGTTATAACACCAGAGTGCTCATGCTGGAGTGCCTGAGATCGGTGGTCGAGTCCACTCTCGCGATCCGATTCGAAGTGATCGTCGTCGATAACGACTCCAAGGACGGGACGGTGGAAGCCATTCGAACAAGCTATCCCACGGTGCACATCATCGTGAATCACGAGAATCGGGGTTTTGCAAAGGGCATCAATCAAGCGTTGGAGGTTGGTACTGGGCGATTTCTTCTCATGTTGAACAGCGATACGCTGGTGCAACGGCAGGCATTGGATCGGATGGTGGCTTGTCTCGATGGAGATTCCAAGATCGGGGCCGTAGGATGCAAACAATGGACGGGAGACGGCCGGCTATACCAGTCGTGTTTCCCGTTCCCCTCGATCCAGGACCATCTCATCCATGCATCCTTCCTTCGAAAATGTGCGCCGGCCTGGCAGGAGCTGTTGGCGGCAAGGCAGGCCATCGACTGCACGCAATCGCAAGACGTGGACTGGATTAATGGAGCCTGCTTGATGGTCAGAACGGATCTGATGAAGGCCTGCGGTGGATTGGACGAAGGCTACTTTATGTATTTTGAAGATGCTGATTTATGCCAAACCCTTCGTCGGCTGGGCTATCGCGTTCGGCATCTGGCCGACGCGGACATCGTACATCTGATCGGCCGAAGCGGGGCGGGAGACCGTACTCGCCTCAATTTCGTATGGGAATTCAGCCGTATCCGTTACGTGGAGCGGCATTTCCCTCCATTGAAACGGATCATCATGAAAATCTGGATCGCACTCGGTACGGTCCTGCGGCTGATCGACGCGATCGGTCGTCGCCCGTCAACCGTGAGTGGCCGCTCGCTCGGCATCTATGTCTCGGTTGTACGACGACTCTGGCCGTGGGGGAAGCCGGTTCCATCAGGTCTTGTGTGGACCGAGTCGAACAGGGGATAGGGGAAATTGTTGAACGGATCGCGCATCCAGTCGTACTGAATTTTCCTGTGGGCCTTGGCGAATAAGGGGTAGGGGGAACCGTGGAGCGAAGGGCCGCTTATCCGACAGATACGCAGCATGTCGTGAATCTATCAGGCTATGTGTGGGCGGCTCGTCAACTTGGACCGCTTGAAGAGCGGTACGTCTTAGACCTTTCCTGTGGTACGGGCTACGGCAGCGACTATTTGGGTGCTTGTGCCGGACGAATCGTGGGGATCGATTGTGCTCCTGACGTCGTCGCCAAATGCCGGGCGGACTATCCTCGATCGAACGTCGCGTTTCTTGCGATGGACGCTTGTGCGTTGGCCTTTCGATCTGCGTCATTCGACTGCATCGTCTCACAAGACACTATTGAGCATGTCCAGGATGACAGCCGCTTCGTATCTGAGTTGACTCGGGTGCTGAAACCAAACGGCATGCTCATCATATTCACTCCGCACGGCAAGGGTCGGGGAGCGATTCCCGACGACCCCCACCACGTTCGCGAATATACGTCGGACGAATTGAACGCTTTGCTGGAACCGCATTTTTCGACTATCCGCTGGTACGGTCGCCGTCAGGGACATCGTCTCAAGGTGGTTGAACGTTCCATGGACCGCGTGCGCAATTTGGACCCGGTTAGCCTCCGCAATTGTGTTCCACGACCTATTCGTCATTGGCTTGGAACCGTGATGAGTCAAGCACAAGGAGGGCCTGCCTTACACGAACTAGTGCCCGACGACGTCGAGTATTGCGAAGGGGTCGCGGGCGATACCAATTTGATCGGGGTTTGCATCAAATGAGTTGGTCTGATTCTTCGATCATAAAAAACCCCCACATGCTCCTTCTGTCTGCAACGGTTGCAGGTCTCTTCGCTCGAACCTGGGTCATTCTGCATGCTCCTGGCCATGCGTTTGCCGCCGATCAATTATTCGATACCTTGGCGTGGAATCTCGCGACCCTGCATCAGTTCACACTCGACGGGGTCAATCCGGCAGCGCATGTCGGTCCTCTCTATCCCCTAGTGCTCGCTGTCTTCTATACATTCGTGGGCCACCGGCCGGAATGGGTTCCGATGCTGCACGTCTTCTTCGATCTCGGCACTGCATGGTGCATGTATCGAGTCGCGACAACATTGTGGGGTTCATGGATCGGAGCTTGGGCTGTCGCTCTCGTGTTCCTCTATCCTGCCTATTGGACATATGATCCGCGGATCAGGAGCGAAGCGCTCCTCACGTTCCTCATGAGCGTCTGGCTCTGGGCAACTGTCATCTGTCGTCACAGTCCATCCGTCCGTCGATGCGCGTTCGTGGGGCTTGCAGCTGGTTTGACCAGCTTGTGTAAGCCGGTGGCGCTGATTCTGGCGGTGCTTCTCGCGGGATTTCTATGGATCGACAAGGATCGATTTTCACAAAAGGTCGGCTACGTAATCGTATACGGCGCAACCTGTGCCGCGCTCGTCATCCCTTGGTCGCTACGAAATTATGTCGTATTTCATCACATCATTCCTGTCTCAGCAGGGATCGGGGCAGGATTGTGGATGGGGAGCGATCCGGTATCTCGAGGAAGCTGGCCGATGCCGCCGGAGCGAGAGCAGGCTATCTGGGAAAGTGCCGGCATCACCCCGCTTCCCTATGCGCACGCGATGTACGACGTGCACACAGATCGGCTGTTGCATGAAAAAGGCCTGAGTCGGATCGCAGCCGATCCTATCGCCTATATGGGATTGATCTTCACAAGGGTGTGGGATTTCTGGATCGGCAATTCGTTCTATTTAGTCAATGGGGATGGGCTGACGGATGGATTGCAGAATGATGCAGTAGAGCGAGGATGGGGGGTGGCAATCTACAGTTTGGCCAAACGACTGCTCTTGATTCCCGGCTTGATCATGTTTGCCGCATGCAGCGCCTGGGTCCATCGAAAGCGCTGGCGGGACCTTCTACCGCTCTATCTTTTTCCTATTGGACTTACAGCCGGCTATGTCCCATTTGCAGTGGAAGCAGGTCGCTATGCCTTGCCTGTCTTACCTTGCCTCATGATGCTTTCGGTGGCTTTGATAGCGCACTGTCAGAGCGTGCGATCATCGCTTTTGCACGGACAAGCCTCTCCACAGACAAGGACCGTATGATGGCCTACGAACTGACCAGATATCGCTTTCTTGACCTATTACAAACATATCAGCCTTCTGCTTACGAGGTATTCGGAGAAGGTGACACACGCTTTACCATTCCCATGCATCATGCGATGAAATGCCGAGACCGATTGCATGTGGCTTTGAAATGCGGCTTGCATAGGCTGCCGCCTGAACAACAGACGATCGTCGATTTTGGTCCGTTTCCTGGAAGCCTCTTACGGCTTTTGCGCAGGCTGGACTACACCAGCTCGGCTCGATTGTTTGGTGCTGGTCTGATGGTTTCAGACGAGTTCGTTCACTTCATGCATCGAGATGCGCAGGCGGACATTCACGCCGTCAATCTCGATCCGGCCGGTGGTCATTTCCTGAACAAAGGATATTCCGAGAAAGTTCCGCTTCCAGATCACTCCATGCAGTTGGTATTTGCGTTGGAGATCATCGAACATTTGACGTCACCGTTCCATTTGCTATCGGAAGCCTATCGCATATTGGGATCGGGCTGTCATGTGGTGCTTACGACTCCGAACGTGACGCGGATCGGGAACGTCTTCAAGCTGTTGATTGGTCGGACGCCGAACGACCGGCTTGCGCCGCCTGGTTATCACAACCTCGATGATGAATGGCGTCCGCACGCTCGTGAATACGCCATGCATGAATTGGTCGACATGCTGCGCCAAACCGGCTTCGGCATCGCGGAAACACGGTTTTTTCTCGGTGAGGACACACAAGAGTGCCATCAGCCATGGAGTCAGCACGGAATCGATTGGGCTAAATGGCCGTTCTACGTCGTACCCCATTTGCGCGGGAGCCTGTTGATTGTGGGGAGGAAACCGTGAAGCCGGTCGTTCTCGCAGAGCTTGCCGGCTCAGCCGGATACGGGGGAGGAGAACGGTACTTGGAATTGCTGTTCGACCGATTGGACCGCAGTCGATTTTCTCCGCTCCTAATTTGTCCGGAGCCTGGCCCATTCGTGGGGAAGATGAAAACAAGAGGGATTCCGACCAACGTGGTGCATTTGACGCCGCTTTTCAACCTCGTGGCGCTCCTACGTCTGGCACAGGTATTAAAGCGGAACGAGGTGACGGTTCTCCAAACTCACGGCCCTCGGGCGAACGTGTACGGGCGCTTTGCTGCCTGGTTGGCCGGAGTCCCTTGCGTCGTGTCGACCATACACAACTCCATCAAGGATTATGAGGTCAATTCCATCCAACGATATGTCTACCGCACTATTCTGCGCGTAGTGCTGCCGCTGACAGATCGAGTGATTTGTGTTTCGGAGGCGTTGAGACAAGACGTCATTGCCGACTGTCCCAGCGCGGCACCGAGGACGACTACGGTGTGGAATGGAATTGACCCCTCGCTCTTCTCCAGACGCGGAAATCGCAACAAGATCAGGTGGGAATGGTGTCGAGGCAGCGGACCAGTACTTCTCACCGTTGCCAGACTCACGGAACAAAAGGGCCATCGGTTCTTAATCGAAGCGCTGCCTGGGCTTCTTGCAGAATGGCCATTACTCGTCTGTTTGTTTGTCGGGGAGGGTGAATGTCAAACATCGCTTCGGGCCTTGGCAAGAGAGAAGGGCGTTGAACAATGCTGTCGCTTTGCAGGAGTACGGAATGACGCGGTCGATTGGTATGCGGCGGCAGATGTGGTCGTGTTGCCTTCTCTCTCTGAAGGATTTCCTTTTGTGGTTCTCGAGGCCTTGGCCATGGCTCGGCCTGTCGTTGCAACCAATGTCAACGGTGTCTCGGAGGTCATCCGTAATGGCATGCATGGTTTGTTGGTACCGCCGCGGAATCCCCAGGCGCTGCAAGAAGCGATTCGGACATTGCTTCATGATCCCTGTTTGGCTGCATGTCTAGGAAAGACGGGGCAAAGAGAGGTCGCAGCGCGTTTTACGTCGGAGAAGATGGTTCGGGGCACGGTCAAGGCAATCGAAGAAGCGATGCCGGTTTTGCGTGCTTCGCACAGCGTCACCCAGGGACATGTCCAGAAAAAGGCGGCATGACTACGGAAATTGCAAGCTACGGAACGGTTGTCGGCTGTCCTTGCGGAGCTATTCAGCCGGCCGTTGAGGCGTTTCATACCCCAACGCGACGATACGTTCGCTGCCCCGCGTGCGAGCTTGTGTTTCTGCATCCTCGCCCGACTCGCGAGTCGGTGGAAGACTATTTTCGTGAATCCTACGACGGCGACTACGGGGAGGTTGAAGCCTGCGCTGATCGGCAGCCGGTGTACCAGAGTGTGTTAAGGCATCTGTCCTCGCATCGGTCATCGCCGAGGACGTTGCTTGATGTTGGATGTGGAGACGGAGAGTTCTTGCTGCTCTGTCGACGAGCCGGATGGGACTGTTCGGGAATCGAGTTGTCGGAACGGGCTGCGACTCGTGCCGCTCGGAAAGGATTGACGATATTGTCGCCGCACGCGCTTGAGAGTGGTGAAGCGGTCCGGCATTTTGATGTGGTGGCCTTGATCAATGTGTTGGAAACCGTGGCGGATCCGTTGACCATGCTCCGGCAGGCGGTCGATCTCCTCGAGCCCAGAGGCTTGGTGATTGTACGAGCCACAAACGGACTGTTCCACCTGCCGATGAGGACCCCCGCTCGCTTGATCGGTTCGCGATATGACCAGGCGTTTCACTGGTATCTGTATACGGACAAGTCCTTGAAGATGCTTATGGAACGTGTCGGGCTTAAGATCGTCAGTCTGCGCAATTCCAGACCCAGTCGAGGACCTCTTTCGCCCATGCATCCTTGGTTCAGTCGATTAAAATGGACGGTAAGCCGCGCATTGCTGTGGCCGCTCACCCAGACTGTGTATTACGCAACGGGCGGCCGCATCGTCTGCGCTCCGTCGTTTGAAATCGTTGCTCAACAACCAGGAAATGGGTGATGAGTCAAGATCTCACGTACCGTCGGTCTTGGAAACGCACCCTGCGCGCGTGGGGCACGATTCTCTTTCTTTGTCTCCTGGGAGCAGTGGCGGCGCTCGGTGTGCGGGCTCTACTCGAGTCAGTTGGAAGCGCCAGGCATACTCGGTACGAGCCAGTGGACGTTCCACCTCAGTCGGTTTCGCCCCGTCATGAACGGGAGCGAGAAGAATTGGAACGTCGGGACCGTCTCGTGCTTGAAAGGGAGAAGTAGTGGAATGTGCGGCGTTTGTGGAGTCATAGGAGATGATGACGGTTTGGCACTCCAACCCATGCTGCGTCGCCTGATCCATCGTGGACCGGACGAAGAGGGAATCTATCGTCAGACTGGAGTCGTGCTTGGTGCTCGGAGGCTTCGGGTGATTGATCCGGTCGGAGGACGGCAACCGGTTCGCAATGAGCGAGGCACTGTTTGGGCCGTCATGAACGGTGAAATCTATAACTATCGAGAATTGACTCATGAACTCGTGGGCAGAGGGCACCGACTTGCGACACGCTGTGATACCGAGGTCTTGGTCCACCTGTATGAGGACGAGGGATTTGAGGCCTTTCGTCGATTGCGAGGAATGTTTGCGATAGCGCTGTGGGATCAGGAGCGCCGTTCTGCATGGTTGGTTCGCGATCGTCTTGGTATCAAACCGCTGTACTATGCGATCCGTCAAGGCCAAGCCGGCAGGGGGCGTTCCGTCATATTTTCCTCGGAGATTCCGTCGTTGCTCGAGGCCTTGCCGGATTGGCAGCTCCGGCCGGAAGGGATCGCCGAGTATCTGACGCATTTGTATGTACCGGGGCCTGCCACGATGATTGCCGACGTGCATCAACTGTGTCCTGGCGAAGCAATGAGCGTATCGGACGGACGGGTGGAGTTATTACGGTATTACCGTCCCGAAGAAACGCTCCGCATTCACGACCGATGGACCGCTGAAGAGGCAAGAGAAGAAGTATTGCATACGTTTGAAGAGACCGTGCAAACCCATCTGGTCAGCGATGTCCCATTGGGGCTTTTTCTCTCCGGCGGTATCGATTCGGCGTCATTGTTAGCCATGATGGCCAAGTCACAGAGCGGGCCGGTCAAGACCTTCTCGGTCGGCTATGAGCATCCTTCCGACCAATCATTCAGCGAACTGGAATCGGCTCGATTTTTAGCTGATCACTTCAAGACCGTTCATTCGGAGACGATGCTGAGACCGAATGCGGTCGCGCTGATTGAGAAAGTGGTGGAGGGCATGGGGGAGCCGTTTGCCGACTCGTCGGCTATCCCCACGTATCTCGTATCGGAGGTTGCGCGACAGACCGTCACGGTTGCGCTGTCGGGCATCGGCGGGGATGAGCTCTTCGGTGGATATCCTCGCTATTTGGGCCTCCGCACCGCAGCCCAGTATCAACGAATTCCTTTGGTGCTCCGTGAGCATATGGCTCAATGGAGCAGACGGATCGGCGAACATGGAAACGGTCGTGACCAAGCAGCCCGCATGAAACGATTTCTCGGGGATGGACATTTGTCGCTTCCCGAGCAATACGGTCGCTGGACTACGTTCATTCCCGCCGAATGGGACGGCATCCTCTGGGGAGAGCGATTGGCAACGATGTTTGTCAACGAGAGACCGCTTGGAGCTGGTGCGGATCTGTTCAACCAGTGGCCGTCGTCCGACCCGGCGGACTGTGCCATGGGTGTCGACCTGCAGAGTTATCTGCCTGACGATCTCCTGCGCATGGCCGACCGTATGAGCATGGTGCACTCGCTCGAGTTGCGTGTCCCGTTTTGCGATCATCATCTCTTGGCCGCAGCGCTACGAATTCCCTCGCGGGTGCGTCTGAGCGGTTGGCAATTGAAAGGGTTTATGCGGCGACTGTTGCGGGGTCTTTTGCCGGAGCGAATTCTTCGTGCACCCAAGCAAGGATTCATGGTGCCCATGGCTCGATGGCTTCGAGAAGACCTTCGCGAGATGGCACACGATCTGTTAACGGACGATGTGATCAAGGGCCGGGGGTATGTCAAACCGACGTACGTGCGGTGGTTGCTGGAACAACATGAGAGAGGCCGCCGAAACTTTTCAGATCAATTGTATGCGCTGATCGTGCTGGAACTTTGGCAGCGGGGTTTGCGCGCCGATTCTTCTGAACGAACGGCAGCAATGGCGAACTCATGAATATTCTATTGTTGGCTGAAGTGTCGGCGGAGCGAGTCATCGGTGGGGCGGAACGGGTTCTTCGCAACCAAGCTCTTGGATTGGCGAGGCTCGGTCATCACGTGAAACTGTTGACGCGGGCCCCTGAGCATGCTTTGGCGGACGTGTTGGAGATGAGCGGCATCAGCGAGTGGCGCTATTCGGTCAGTCGCAAGCACGAAGCGGCGTTTCTCTGGTCTTCAGTGCGCCGATCGGTTGAACAGTTCGATCGCTTATGTGCGATCGAACCGCCGGATGCCGTCATCATTCACCAGGCGCTGGCAGGCCTCGGGCCGATTCTGGCTCGTTATTATGCGGCATCCCGATGGATCTACATGTGTCATTCTCTCGCTCATGAAGAATATGAGACGAGGCAAGGGCAGACTTCTTCGACTCTGGCAAGCTTACGCCGACGTGCTAATCTTCGGGCAAGGCGCTCAGTAGAACGAGCGGTGATGTCTCGATGTCACCACGTGGCCGTCCTCAGTCAATTTATGCGTCAGCGTGTCATCGGCGGGCATTGTATTTCAGTCGATCGCCTAGCGGTCATCCCAGGGGCGGTTGATCCTCATGCCTTTGTCCCAATTGAGGATCGTCGATTTGCAAAGGCAGCGCTCAACCTTCCGGTCAATCGTAAGATCCTCTTTACAGTTCGAAACCTTGTGCCGAGGATGGGGCTCGACAATCTGTTGCGCGCGATCGAGATGCTGGACAGGGCACAGCACGAGCTGATGCTGGTAATCGGTGGGGAAGGTCTCTTGCGTGAACAACTCCAAGCAGACATCCAACGGAAAAGACTCAGCGATGTCGTGCGGCTGATCGGGTTCGTTCCCGAATCCCGGCTCGGTCAATACTACCAGGCTGCGGACCTTGTCCTGATGCCGAGCCTCCAGTTAGAGGGGTTCGGTCTGGTGATGGTCGAAGCAATGGCCTGCGGGACACCAGTGCTCGGGACGCCGATTGGGGCGATTCCGGAGATCTTGAACCAGGTTGATCCGATCCTGATCGCTGAAGGAGTCGATGGTCGGTCGATCGCACGGGCGCTTGAACGGGTCTTGAGGCGGCTACAGGAGCCAGGAGAGGCCAGCCGGCTGGCGAGGAAGGGCCGCGCGCTGATTGAACGCCGGTACAATTGGACACAACATTGTAACGAGCTGGTCGGCTTGTTGGAGGGTCCAAGGCAAGTTCGGCTCGCGGCCTAGCAGGCCAGAAAAACTATGATGGCTGTTCGAAAGGTCGTCCATATCATCACTCGGCTGGACCACGGTGGCTCTGCCCGGAATACCATGCTCACAGTGTTAGGACATGATCGGACTCAATTTGAGCCGGTCATGGTCACAGGACAAGCTGAAAGCTGGAACGCGCAGGGGGGACTCATCGCAATAATGGAAAATCTTCGGTTCTTGGACAAGGAGGCGATCCGTTACCACCTGGTTCCGTCGCTGGTTCGTCGTATCAGCCCGAAGGGTGATCTGGCGGCGCTGTGGAAGCTGGTTGCTCTATTGCGACAGGAACAACCCGACATCGTCCATACGCACACATCCAAAGCCGGGGTCCTAGGCAGGTTGGCCGCGTGGATCACGGGTGTTCCCAAGATCGTTCATACACCACACGGGCACGTCTTCTATGGTCACTTCGGTTCGATACGCTCGTGGATATTTTTGCAGATCGAGCGGGGATTGGCATGGATCACCGATGAGTTGATCGCACTGACACCAGTCGAAAGAACCGAGCATCTTGAGCGGGGAGTCGGGCTTCCTGATCGGTTTGCCGTCATACCAAGCGGTATCGATATCGATCGTTTCAAGCAGGCTCGGACGGCCGGAAAGGTGATGCCGGAGTGGTTCGACTGCCCACCTGACGCGACAGTCATCGGCTCCGTCGGCTGGTTGACGGGTATTAAGGGGCATCGGTTTTTGGTCGACGCCGTTGCTCAATTGAAGCAGGAGCATCCTCATCTGCACCTCGTTATTCTCGGCAGCGGAGATCAGCATGATGCCCTGCTACGCCAGGCAGGCCAAGCAGGAATCACTCAGGCCCTGCATCTGGTAGGTCGTCGAGAGGACGTCGAGCTTGCTTTGGCTGGGATGGATTGCTTCGTCTTGCCGTCGCTCAATGAGGGGATGGGGCGGGCCTTGATCGAAGCCATGGCGGCGGGACTTCCGGTGATTGCCAGCCGAACTGGGGGAATTCCTGCTCTGATCGAGGATGAGAAGAACGGCCTTCTTGTTCCACCAGGAGACAGTCTCGCGCTAGCCGTGGCGTTGCGACGGATACTGTTCGATCCTACCTGGGCCCGGACATTAGGACAGCAGGCGATGCTGAGCATTGGAACGGACTACGGCGTCCCTGCCATGATTCGAGCCATTGAGTTGATCTACCGAGAGGCAGCAGTGAGACATGCGTAGAGCCGGCCGTAGAATTGCGACCGGGCTATTTGTTGCCGTGATCGGCCTGGCAGAGGTTGTAGCTGGTTTAGCTGCTACGCCAGCCACGGGAGTGTATTCACTGCGGGCCGCCATTCATGTACACAGTACGATGAGTACGGGATCGCTCAACCTGGAATCGTTGGTCAGAAGAGCCGAGGACCAACAGCTGGATGTCTTGATTCTGTCCGAAAATTTCACGTTGCGATATGACTATGGACTTCGGCCGTTTGAAGGATTTCTGAAGTACCACGTCACATTGCCCTCGGTCATGGAGTACGGCGTACAACGATTTCTCGATGAAGTTCGAGCCGTGCAGCACCGCCATCCAAATCTGATTATTATTCCAGGGGTCGAGGTTGCCCCACATTATTACTGGACCGGTTCGCTGTTGCACGGGGACCTCACCATGCACAACGCCCAGCGGAATCTCCTCCTCATCGGGCTGGAAAAGGCCGAGGATTACGAGCAGCTTCCGGCTCGGGGGAACGCTAGCTCGTTTGTGTGGGGCCTGCAGAGCCTGGTCAATGGACTCCCACTGTTTCTATTGGTTCCAGCCGTCTGGTTGTGGAAACCTCATGGCTCACGATGCCTTGACTGGAGAGGGTCCTCCTCTCGCCAGCCCGTTCTCCTCATCGTCCTCGTGATCACCTGCGTCGTTCTGATGGCCAACGCATGGCCGATGAAGATGCCCGTGTACAGCTCTCATGACGGCACGGCTGGCTACCGGCCTTATCAAGCCTTGATTGATCGGGCAGTTGAACGGGGCGCGTTGGTGTTTTGGTCGATGACAGAGGCTCGCGATTTCAGCCGCCATTCATTCGGTCCGCTGGGAATCATAACGATCAAGACGGAACCCCACCCCGAAGCGTTGATCTTGACAAGGGGCTATACAGGCTTCGGCGGATTGTACCAGGACGCCAGGCGAGTGGTAGCGCCGGGTGGCGTATGGGACCAACTGCTGAGATCAAGGTCGGTATACGATCAGAGCGGGTTTCCCACAGTGATCGGGGAGGTGGCATTCCATGGAACTACGGATGCCGGAAAGGATTTGGATCGGGTGTATACGGTCATCCAGACATCCGAGCGAACTCCTGCCTCCATCATGGCTGCACTCAAAAGTGGTCGAACCTATGCGGTCGCGAGAGGTGACCAGAATATTCTGCTCCGGCTCGACGAGTTTCGCCTGTTGAACAACGGGCAGTCCGCTGGAATCGGCGAGACTCTTCGCGGAAACGGGAACGGCGACATCATCGTCCGTGTCGGAGTGTCCGCCATTGATGGGAAGCCGTATGCGGCAAAGCTTCGTGTCATTCGATCCGGTCAGGTCATCCGACAGATCGAAGGCCAGACTCCCATGCGGATAGAGCTTGCGGATCGTGAGGCTCAGCGGGGAGAGTGGCTAAATTATCGAGTGGAAGTAGTCGGCAAGGGAGGGGAATTGCTGACCAATCCGATCTATGTGTCACCGGCGGACGGCTCAAATACAAAAGTCCCTCGACGAATGGCCATTCGTCCAGGAACCATCACTCAGGAACAGACCGCAACAAGCTGAAAGCCGGAGTAACGCATGCGCGTGACGATTCACCAACCGCAATTCCTGCCGTGGCTTGGGTATCTCGACAAGATCGATCAGGCCGATGCGTTAATCATGCTGGATACCGTCCAGTTCAAGAAGCACGAATGGCAAAATAGGAATCGCATCCGGACCGCCAAGGGATGGCAGTGGTTAACGGTTCCGGTACTGCAACATTTTGGTCAACGTATCGATGATGTGCTGATTAATCCAACCACCTCATGGAAAACGCAGCATCTCCGAGCACTGGATATGCATTATGCTCGGGCACCGTACCGCGACCTGTATCTTCCGGAGTTGCGCGAACTGTACGCTCGGCACTGGTCTAGGCTGAGTGCTCTCAACAGGGCGATCGTACAATGGTTGCTCGATGCCTATGGCATCACCACACCGGTCCATAGCGCCGCTGAATACGCGGCTCGCGACGAGCCGACTGACCGGTTGAGCGATCTCTGTCGGGCGGTCGGGGCCACAGGGTATCTTGCCGGGCCGGGTGCTGAGCACTACATGGATAGGCCGCGATTTGAGTGCTCTGGCGTCCGGTTGGAAATACAGGTGTTCCAGCACCCCATCTATCGCCAGGTGTACGAGCCGTTTGAACCAAATCTGTCTGCGCTGGATCTCTTGTTGATGCAAGGACCCGACGCGCTCTCGACACTGCGCCGGGCGCGATCAAGGGATTGTTCGATGACCAGCGTCTAGGGGGATCAGGTATGAAGAGCGCCACCGTCACAGAACGCATGCGCATTCTTGCGCTGGGAGCCCATCCGGACGACATCGAAGTGGGGTGTGGCGGAACATTGATCAAGTATGCGGAGAACGGCCATCGCATTTTTCTTATGGTCATGACAGAGGGCGGAGCGGGCGGCAATGTCTCGGTTCGCAGGAGAGAGCAAGAGCGGTCAGCCGAACTCCTTCAAGCCGAAGAAGTATTCTGGGGAGGGTACCAAGACACGGAAGTTCCTCTTGGACGAGATCTCATCCAAACCGTCGAGGAGATCGTGCGGAAGATCGAGCCGCATTTTATCTTCGTTCACTATCATGATGATACCCATCAAGACCACCGGCATTTGGCCACGAGCACGATTACCGCCACGCGTTACACCAAAAACGTGCTGTTTTATGAAGGACCAACCACGCAGAACTTTGCTCCCACGGTTTTTGTGGATATCCAGCAGGCATTGGACCGAAAAATTCAGGCATTGGAAGCGCATGCCTCCCAGGTGAGGAAAACCAATATCGAAGGGATCGACATCGCGGACCTGGTGAAGTCCTCCGCACATTTTCGTGGGATTCAGGGCAGGGTGAAAACCGCAGAAGGCTTTGTGCCCTTACGATTGTTCATCAATATCGGAGTATAACGACGGTTGCCATGCTGGTTCCTCACTCGCGCCCCTTTATCGAAAGTGATGAACTCCAGGCGGCGATCGAAGTATTGCGATCCCGCCGGCTGGCCCAAGGTGGTATGGTCGAGCAGTTTGAGCGTGGAATGGCGGCCTATTTTGGCCTGGCCGGCGGAGTTGCCGTCAGTTCCGGAACGGCGGCGCTGGAGGTCACACTCCGAGCATTGGGAATCGGACCAGCCGATGAGGTTGTACTTCCAAGTTATGTCTGTGTCGCACCGCTGTTGGCCATCCAGCGTGTCGGAGCCATCCCACGAGTCGTCGATATCGATCTGGAGTCGTTTGCGATCGATCCGGAAGCAGCGCGACAAGCCCTCACCTCAAAGACTAAGGCCATGATCGTCCCTCATCTGTTTGGCCTTCCCGCTGATTTGACGGCTCTGGAACAGTTGGGAGTGCCAATCATTGAAGACTGTGCGCAGACGTTGGGCGCGATAGAACAGAGCAGAGTCGCAGGATCAGTCGGGCTGTTAACTATTTGCTCATTTTACGCGACCAAGTTGCTCTGTACAGGTGAAGGAGGGATGGTGCTGTCCCGCGATGAAAGTTTGTTGGAACGAGTTCGTACGCTGAGGGAATACGACGAGGCGCCGTCCCTCCACCCGGGGGCGACGAATCTCAAGATGACCGATCTCCAAGCCACGATCGGTTTGGCGCAACTGAATCGGCTGGCATCTTTCCTCGAACGACGAAGCTCTATCGCGGATGAATACCGAACGACACTGGACGGTACTGGACTTGTGCAGCCGATCGTACCGGCCGGCCGCACGCACGTGTACTACCGGTTCGTGGTGCGCATGCCGGACCTGCACAACCAGGTGAACGGCGTGAGTAGTGTGATCGCACGATTTGAAGGCCGCGGGGTTCAATGCCGGAAGCCGGTGTTCCGGTCGCTCCATCGCTATTTGGAATTGGACGGTTTCCCCGCGTCGGAAGAAGCCGAGCGCACCGCGCTCTCAATCCCACTATTCCCGTCGCTCACAGAGGAAGATGTGGCACAGGTGCATGTGGCCCTGCGTTCGGAGTGGGCGTGAAGGCACTGGAGACGGAACTCGCTCCGCGGTTCTACGCCACGACGTGGCGCTGGATGACTCCGGTCGTGTCCGCCCTGGCACTTGGGACCATCGTTCTGGCCATTCCGGCTGTTCGAGACCTCTTTCAACTTGAAGGTCTGCGATGGCTACATGTCTTTCTCTTTGCGTTTCTTGGTACCGGAGCCCTGACCCCGCTGATGGTCAGGATCGGCCATCGATGGAACCTTGTCGACATTCCGGCCGATCGTAAGATCCATGTTTTCCCCACTCCACGGCTCGGCGGTCTCGCTTTCTATGCCGGCTTCCTCGGATCGTTGCTGCTGAACTCCATCATACCCGATTGGATGGTTGCCGTTCTGGTGGCCGGCTCTCTCCTGTTGATCATCGGCGTCGTCGATGACATTCGAGAGCTGCCGGCCTGGACAAAACTGTTTGGACAATTGCTGGCAGCGGGTATTGTGATTGCCTCGGGCAAGATCTTGACATTGTTTCCGCTCGGACCAATTGGAGATGCGGCCAACATTGTTCTGACTCTTTTTTGGATCGTCGGTATTACGAACGCGTTCAATTTCTTCGACGGCATGGACGGACTGGCTGCGGGCCTGGCCGTTCTGATGGCAGGGTTCATGAGCGTCGTGGCGTTTGAAACGAATCAAGCTGGGTTGGGTTGGCTGGCGATCGCCATGATCGGAGCTGGTCTCGGGTTTCTGCCGTATAATTTTCGCGGCAGAGGACCGGCCGTCATTTTTCTGGGCGATGGCGGTTCGACGTTCATTGGATTCACGCTGGCCTGTCTGGCGGTGAAGGGGAACTGGGCGGATTCCAGCCCGATCGTGTCTTTCAGCAATCCGTTGCTGATCTTCGGAGTCCTGATCTATGACATGGTCCACATCACCGTCGAACGGGTTGCGAGCGGAAAGGTCAAATCCGTGAAGGAGTGGCTGGATTATGTTGGAAAGGATCATCTTCACCATCGCCTGGAGCGGGCCCTTGGTTCACGGCAGGCCAGTGTTGCCATGATTTTTCTCTTCACGATCTGTCTCGGACTGGCAGCGCTGGCGCTCCGACAGGCCGGGACCATGGAAGCCCTGCTGCTCCTCCTTCAGGCCGGCCTGATTGCCGCGATGATCACGGTACTGGAAATCAGCGGTCGCCGCCGATAAGGACTTGCACTCCTGCTCTATTCCCGCTAGAAGATCCCACCATGGTTCCCACCGTTGAATGGAAAGACGGCGCCGTTCGCCTGCTCGATCAGAGCCGGCTGCCAGAAGTAGTGGAATTCCTCGACTGTCGAGACTACCTCACTGTGGCGGAAGCGATCCGCACTCTGAAGGTTCGCGGAGCGCCGGCAATCGGGGTGACGGCAGCGATGGGTGTTGCCTTGGGTACTCATGCGATCAATGAGACCGAGTATTCTTCCTTTGCCTCGGCAGTTTTCAAAATCTGTGATGAGCTGGCGGCAACCAGGCCAACTGCGGTGAATCTCTTCTGGGCTCTTGAGCGAATGAGGCGGAAGCTTGAGTCCTTACGAGATCAGCCGGTCCCAGCAATCAAGCAGGCTCTTATAATAGAATCTCAAGTCATACTTGAGGAAGATATTAATCTCTGTAAAACCATGGGGCGCCATGGAGCGGAATTGATTGGGGACGGGCAGACGGTTTTAACTCACTGTAATGCTGGCTCACTCGCAACGGCAGGTTATGGGACGGCACTAGGCGTCATCCGTGCTGCATGGGAACAGGGCAAGAAAATTAAGGTGATCGCCGATGAAACTCGTCCTGTGCTTCAAGGTGCGCGGCTCACGGCTTGGGAGCTGATGCAGGATCAGATTCCCGTCACCCTCATCACAGACAACATGGCCGGCTCACTCATGAGGCAGGGGAAAATTCATCTCTGTGTTGTTGGCGCCGATCGGATCGCAGCGAACGGGGATGTCGCTAATAAGATCGGCACCTATTCCGTGGCGGTCTTGGCAAGAGTCCACAACATTCCCTTCTATGTTGCGGCCCCCTATTCGACCATCGATCTCAAGACGAAATCCGGTGAAGATATTCCGATTGAACAACGGAATCCATCCGAGGTGACGACTATCCATGGAAGTCATCCCCTGGCTCCCAACGGTGTGTCCGTCTACAATCCAGCCTTCGACGTGACGCCGGCCGAACTTATTACAGGAATCATCACCGAGCGAGGCGTTTTCAAGCCTGGTGACATCGCATCACAGTTTCAATCCAGGTAGTGTGAGCTTGTCCGTATGTTGCTGTTCTATGCATGCGGTGTACTTCGGCTCTCGCGACCTTGACTTTATGACTACTCTTGACTAGTATGTGACCATGAGTAACGTACGGGTGGCAGACTTAAAAAGTAGGTTAAGCCAGCATCTCCGCAACGTGCGGGCTGGACGGCCCATTACTGTTTTGGATAGAAGTACGCCGATCGCGCGGATCGTCCCTTACGAAGAAGAGGGGGCATCATTGACGATCCGACAGCCACTACTTGGGGCTCCATCGCTCAAGCAGATCTCGCTGCCTCCACCGCTTAAACTCCGTCGAGATATCGTCGCGCTTCTGTTGGAAGAACGTCAAGGCGAACGGTGATCGCATACCTCGATTCCTCGACAATTTTGCGGATCATCCTCGGCCAAACCAATGCGTTACAAGAATGGCGGTCGATTACTCAAGGAGTCGCGTCTGCTCTGGTTGAAGTGGAATGTCTGCGGACATTAGATCGATTGCGGTTGGCCGAAGATTTGAAGGATGCTGTGATTGCCGACAGACGGGAGACGGTGTTTCGATTGCTGGAGGCGATTGAAGTGGTCGAGCTGACGAGACCGATTCTCTCACGGGCGGCACAACCGTTGCCGACCGCGCTGGGAACGTTGGATGCGATTCACCTCGCAACGGCGTTGCTCTGGAAAGAGCGTACGAGAGCGGATCTTGTGATGGCAACGCATGATGAAGGATTGGCGACGGCAGCTCGGGCCAGTGGACTTCGAATCGTCGGTGTGTCGGCTTCTGCCTAGCCCAGCCGTCAAGTATTGGCACAGTGCACATCGACCCCGCCTCTGATACGACCTCGTTCGCGCCCGTTCCAAAGTGGCACACAATTCGATCTCCTTCCTCGTTCCCACTCTGAATCTTTTTCGATTCAGTCAGACCATATTTGGCCCGGACTCCGCAGTTGATCGGTTTTGCTGTAGAGTAGGCGGTCAAATTCTCCTGTAGGGATCGGAGGTTTGGCATGCGCGCTCGTCAGCCCCCCGCATCACTGCTCTACCCGAAGATTCGCTTCGCCTTCACCGATCATCCGATCACCGTGTGGGCGGGGCCATTCTGCTGCGGCTGTACTTCGAACTGATGGGACTGCGTGCCACGCTGGCCCCACTGCTGGTCCCTTTTGCGAAGACGTCCAACAATCAGATTCCCGCCGTGGACGTGCTATTGGCCTGGTGGTATGGGTTGGCGCTGGGTGCCGAACGGTTTGAACATCTGACGCGCTATCGCCGTGATCCGCTGCTCCCGCGCCTGCTGGGCCTTCCTCGGTTCCCGTCCCCCGATACGCTGCGGCGGTTCTTTCAGGGCTTCACGTACCGACGGACCACCGAGGTGGCAGAGGCCCTGATGCGGATGTCGTTGGGGGCGATGCGGCCGATTCAGCTGGGCATACCCTGGATCTGGATTCCACTGTCTGTGCTAGGCTCGAAAAAGTGGACGCCTTCAACCTACAATGAGAGGTCTGGAGGTGTGAGATGGAACAGGTGCCGCGACAGCAGTATACAAAGGAATTCAGGGAGCAGGCAGTGCGGCTGGTCCTGGAACAGCCGTTGACGATTCCGGAGGCCGCCAGACGCCTGAGCATGTCGGGCAGGACGCTCGAGGGCTGGGTGTGTCGAGCTCGGCAGGGCCAGCTCGCGACGCTGGGCGAGAGCCGACGGCCCGTGACGGAGCTGGAGGCCGAGGTGTCTCGGCTCAAGCGCGATCTCGCTGAAGCGCGGATGGAGCGGGACATCCTAAAAAAAGCCACCGCGTACGTTGCGAAGGCGCAGCTGCCCGGTACGCGCTCATGAGGACGCTGCGTCTCCACTACCCGCTGAGTCTGTTGTGTCGAGTGCTGGAGGTATCCCGAAGCGGCTACTATGCCTGGCAGCATCGGCGGCCGTCGAAACGCGCCCAGGAGAATGTGCGGCTAGAAGTGGCGATCCAAGCTGCCCATGTGCGCACCCGGCACACGTATGGCCCGGAGCGCCTCCAGGCGGAATTGCGTGCGGACGGCTTCCCCGCCGGGATTGGGCGCATCAAGCGGCTACGCAAGAAACTGAGCCTCCGTTGCAAGCAGGTGCGCCGGTTCACGACCACGACGGATTCGAAGCACGCGCTGCCGGTGGCGGAGAATGTCTTGGCCCAAACGTTTGTCGCCACGCGCCCGAACGAGACCTGGGTCACCGATATCACATATATCCCCACGGCAGAAGGGTGGTTGTATGTGGCGGGGATCAAAGATCTGTATACCTGTGAGGTAGTCGGGCATGCGATGGAGGGCCGCATGACGACGGACTTGGTAAGGCAGGCGCTGGTCATGGCACTGGGGGCGAAACGTCCGCGCCCGGGACTGATCCACCACTCCGATCGTG